>NZ_JACUZZ010000011.1:0-165670 GCF_014851595.1 Rhizobium sp. RHZ01 | reverse complement strand
CCGTCGGAGGCCAACCGCGTGGCCGACGAACGGGTGGAGACGCTCTCGCATCAGGCGCCATTCCGCGTCGTCAATATCGGCGGCGGCCAGCCGGAGAACCTGATGACCTTCGTCGAGACGGTCGAAAAGGCCCTCGGCCAGCCGGCAAAGCGCAAGATGCTGCCGATGCAGAAGGGTGACGTACCGCGCACCTTTGCGAGCCCCGATCTGCTGGCGGCTCTGACCGGTTACAAGCCGGAGACGACACTCAATGTCGGTGTGAAGGCTTTCGTCGACTGGTATCTGGAAGCGCGCGGCGAACTCGACCGTGAACCAGGGGTCATCCGATGAACTATCGTGCGGAAATTGACGGGTTGAGAGCAATCGCCGTTGTTCCCGTTCTCTTCTTTCATGCCGCGATCTATCCCTTCAGCGGCGGGTATGTCGGTGTTGATATCTTCTTCGTCATCAGCGGATACCTTATCACCGGCATTTTGCTGAACGAGATCGAGCAAGGCAGCTTTTCGGTTGTCGGCTTCTATGATCGTCGTATCCGGCGCATTTATCCCGCACTTTTTGCCACGATCGTCGTCACGGCGATTGCCGCCGCGTTCGTCCTATATGCCGACGACCTAAAGGACTTCGGGCAAAGTGTCATTGCAACGCTTACCTTCATGTCCAATGTCTTGTTCTGGCATGAAACCAATTACTTTGCGCCAAATGCAGAATTCAAGCCGCTGCTGCATACCTGGTCACTCGCGGTTGAAGAGCAGTTCTACGTTCTCTTTCCGCTGCTTCTTTCCGTTCTTGCTTACCGGGGCCGACGCAGCCAATTCGCAGTTATTGCGATCCTAACCCTCATAAGTTTTGCAGCAGCCGACGTTGCCTCGCTGCGATCTCCAGCAAGCGCGTTCTTCCTTTTACCCTTCCGGGCATGGGAACTGTCGGTAGGTGCGCTCCTTGCACTTTATGAAAATGGACGATCGCGCCCGGCTGGACGTATCGCGTCGATAGCTGCGATCGTCGGTCTTCTGCTGATTGCCTATGCGATCGTCGGTCTCATCTTGAGACCCCGTTTCCGGGGCGATGGGCGTTGCTTCCGGTTTGTGGAGCCTTATTGGTCCTGCATTTTGCACAGCCCTCCAATCTGATCGGCAGGATACTCGGTTCGCCGGTTCCGGTCGCCATCGGCTTGATAAGCTACAGTCTCTATCTTGTGCACCAGCCCATCTTTGCACTGTACCGATATGCCCGCATCGCTGAACCGTCTCGCTTCGAGATGGTGGCCTTGATCGCGTTGAGCTTTGTGTTGGCATCGATATCCTGGAAGCTTGTGGAGCAACCATTCCGACGGGTCCGCTATCGGTCACGCACGGTCTTTGCTTCAGCCGCATGTGGCAGCCTTGTTTTGATTTCATTTGGCGTAGTGGCGCACCTGAACGCAGGCTTCCCCTCCTGGACGCTAGCACGGCTTTCGCCGCAGCAGGCGGTGGTCTATCGAAATCTGCTGGAAGAGCGCGGTCGTATCGACAAGGTAGCAGACCGCAACAAGTTCGCTGAGTGTGTATTTCGCACGGGTGAACTGAACGAGACCTTCCGTCGACAATTTGCTGATTGTTCAAAGGAGCATGGCGCCGCGACCATCATTGTCGGCGATTCGCATGCAGGCAACCTTTTCGACGCGATCGCGCCGCTATCGGGCCGGCCGTTTTTCATCGGAATAAACAAGGGTTTTTGCCGCGCTGTCGAATCCAACCCTCAATGCTTCTATGATGAACTATTGGACTTCGTCGCAACGAACGCTGCTTCAATCGATAAGATCATTTACATGCAGGCGGGGTTCTATCTTCTCGATGCCCCGGACGGCGCCATCGGTAGTCGGGACATGTTCCAACGCTACACCGACCGACAATTTCCGGTTAGCCAATCTCGTATCGACCAGACGCTGGCGTATCTCGGCAAGCTTGCGAACCACGCAAATGTGGTGTGGTTGGGTCCGTGGATAGATCCGCATGTCACACATAACCAGCTTGTTGCAAACGGCTGCAACGGCGCAACTGACCTGCCCAATTCCTTTGTGATACCGTCATATATGCACCTTGATCAGACAGTGAACGCGTTGGCTCGTAAAAGGCAACTATCCTACTTGTCGACGATCAACGCGCTGAATTTCAACGCGCGGCACGATCTTGTCGACTGCCAGAATGTCTACTTCATCGATGCCGACCACTGGAGCGTCGCGGGCGAGCAGAGATTTGGGCCGAAGGTGCTGGAAGCACTCAACAGGACAATGTGAAAGGGGCTGCTGCCCGGGCAGGCGCCTTGATCGAAGGCAAGCTATCGGCGTGAGATCCATCAGGGGAAATTGTCATGACAACGAAAACACCGCGATATCATGCCCTCGATGGTGCACGCGGCGTTGCCGCTTTTGCGGTGGTCTTATGCCATTGCCTATCCAGGGCATATCGCCACCCTGAGCTGTCGTCGCTGCAGCTGAACGCTCTGAAGGCTTTCCTTACGCTCGGTCACCTGAGCGTCATCTTCTTTTTTGTCCTCAGTGGGTTTGCTCTCGGCATTCGCTACACCTTGGGAAAGAACAGTTCATACTGGCGGTTTCAGTTGAGCCGGCTGGCGCGTCTGGTGCCGTGTGTAGCAGCCGTCGTCGCTACCGCAACAATCCTTCGGTTGATGACGCCGGACCTTTCTGTCGACATGCTCTCGGGCGCTTTTGTCGATTTGTGGAAGCTTCCGATTAACGGCGAGCTGTTGGCCCGACACGTCTTGTTGATCGGGGTCAGTCGAATGGACACCGACTTGGATCCTCCCTTGTGGAGCCTCGTTTACGAAATGCGCGCCGGGCTCTTCATTCCCTTGTTCATGTATTCGCTCAAACGATATTCGCTTCACAGCAATATTATACTGATTATCGCCCTCTATGCTTTTTCCTCGATCTCACTGTCCATGTTCGGGTTACCAAACCCGGTTTTCTATGGCGAGACACTGTTTGGTTCGCTGCTGGCAACGTTCCACTATCTGGGGTCGTTTCTTCTAGGATGCGTGATCTGCCATTGCCTGCATCAAAGCGAAGGGAATTGTGCTCCAAACGGAGCTCGGCGCCTCACACTATTGATGGTGGTGGCATTCCTCGCCTTCTGGCTTGGAGGCATTATCACCCATAGCGACCTACTTCTAAGTCTGGCGGCGGCTTGTGCGATATTTTGCATTTTGCGCATCGCGCCATTGCAGCAAGGGCTGGAGTTGGCGCCGATCCAGTTTCTCGGAAGAATATCCTATTCACTGTACCTCGTTCACATGCCTGTTTCGCTGGCGGTCCTGCGATTGACGGGAGGCGCCATCGGCGATGGTTACTTCCTTATCATTGCCCCGACGCTTAGCGTTATTGCCGCAACGGTGCTGTTCGTGATTGTGGAACGTCCCTCGATAGCTCTTTCAAGAATAGTCGGGCGGCAAGGTAAGGCCTCGAGCCCAGGCAGCCAAGGCGGGCGTGACGAGCAACGCCCGGCCGGGACAAGAAAATCGTCGATTGATCAGCCTGAAGACATGCAAGTTCAATCGCAGTGATCATGAAGGAGAAAGCTGATGGATGCCAATGACCCGAGCTGCCCGAAGAGTATTGATGAAATGGCGTTGATTGCAGCGTCCATCCTGAGCTCGGCCAGCTCTTCATCAATTGAAATCTCCAGTGCAAGGAGTGTTCTCGTCGAAGTTAGGCGCGCATCGTACCGTCTTGCGACTGACGAGGACGTCAAGGCCCAATACCAGCGCCTTGCCCTGGCCTGTGCTGCTCGCAGCCAGACATCCAGGCGCTAAATCAGCGAACCCTTCGCCCGGTCATCGAATCGTGCTCGTGAACGCTCCAACGCGTCAGGTGTGGGATGCGAACGTCAAATTCGAACGCGATTGCAATCCTCGTCGTGGACGACGAGCTACCGGTGCGAATGGCGCTGCGTGCCGAGCTTGAGGATGCGGCGATGACTGTAATCGAAGTGCGAAACGCTACAGAGGCGTTGTGGGAACTCGAAACAAATATGAGCATCGAGGCTGTGTTGAGCGATATCCGAATGCCTGGGGATTTGATGGAGCCGCCCTGGCAAGGTTCGTGGAACGTTGATGGACGTTTGTTGGAATTCTGCTGACGTCGGGGGAGCACGCAGTCTCTGACAGGGACCTACATTCGGGCACGCGCCACATCGCCAAATCTACGAAGGACGACAGGTGGTCACAATCATTCGCGGGATGGTATGAGGTTACGCCTGGGCATAATTTGACACCGATCATATCGGCACTGGCAATCGATCGGATTTTGATCGGAGCTCTGCTGCAAACGGCCATATGAACGATCGCCAGCTGAGCCCTGGAATGGTCTGTTCGGGGTTTTCGAATAAGCTTTGTGCAGGAACAGCCCTCTGTCAGCCATTTCTTCCTTTTCGAGCGCGCATTTGGATCGCAGTAGGGTTCGTGGCCTCTTCAGCCGCGGCCGGGGAAACCAAATCGTTCGTCTTCTTGAGATCCCGTCACGAGCCGGCGGAAAACGCCGGCCCTAACGCGTGGCGGCAAGCCACAACCTCGTTGCCGTATTGCGTCAATGCCTGAGCCGCGCCTTCAACCTGCTATCGGCGTGGGGATCGAAATAGTGGTAGAGAGCCGTCGCGCGCACGGTGCCGGGATCGCATGGTTCGTTTGCGTGGATACTTCGGTAGCCCCAAAACAGGTAGAGATTTCCGGGAACCATTTTGATCCTCGTGAATGACGATGGATCCTTCGCTGCTCGGGTTCTCAGTGACCGTTGCCGGATCTTGTCGACCATTATTTTATCGACGAGATTTCCTGCATAGGTTTCCCGGACGGGTCTGGTATTCGGGAGGAGGAGGAGATCGCCGGCCAGGCCGACGGTGGGGATGACAATGGGAAGCAATGCTGTGACGAGGTAGGAGTCGTAGTGGAAGTTGAGGGAATGTTGCATCATCCCCTTGCCGGTCAGGCATCTAAGCAATTGATAGAATTCGACAGCAGGAGCAGGCTTGCTGCGGCTCGCCACATAAAGCCTCGAAAAGATAGACTGGAAGCGCGTGGATTTGGCCAGTTGATCAAGCCCGGAACCCTTGACGGCTTCGCTCCCTTTGAAGGCAACATATTCGTTCCGGGAGTCGCGCACGGATGATTTAACGAACTCCTGCATCGTCACTAAACTGGCGGGCGCCAGGAAATCCGGTACGCAGCAATACCCGTCGCGCTCCATAGTGGAGAAGAGTGATTGCAGTTGGGCATCGGAGATTTCGGGGGTGTTTTCATCAAGCGCACTTGTAGTATCCATGACGGACCTCGAAGCGTTTGACCTCCCATCACAACCATAGCTTCTATATCTAGGGTTGTCTAGTCGTTGGATCAAAGAATCGAGGCCAATACGGCATCGTTCGCAGGGGCGCAGCGCTCTGCCCCCGCGTCTCCGCGGCCTTTCATAAATGGATAAACTGTGGTTGCATCATGGTAACCACAGTTGCCTCGCGCACATATGGAGAGGTGGAAATGACCGCGGCACCAGAATGCAAGCAACTTTTACGAGTGCGTTGCCGACTGCATTGCAGCCGGCATCCGATCCGCGCATGATGGCCAGCGGCTGTTCTGTACCGCATCAAAAGGCCGGACGCATGGCGGCTCCGACGAGCAAAGCGCGTGAAAGTTGGCCCAACTGTCTTGCCAAACCGGAGCCGTCGGCCAATCAGGCTGACAAGGTAGAGCCGGATGTTGTCCAGCACTTGCTTTGATGCGATCGGTGAGTTGCGCATCTCGCAGAATTCCGAGATTCCTCGCTGAAAATGACGTGATGAATGAACTTGTTTGGCGATACTCATCCCGTTTCTCTCGGCACCATTGCCGAGGGCGAGCGGAAATAGGAGCGCAGTTTTAAGGAAGGATGTATCGGAGGCGGCACATTGAGGTCTGGCCAAATCCATTGTCATTCAGATCTTATGCAGCCTGTTCTGAATCTGAGTTGCGAGCCGAAGGGAGCGCCTACTCGGTCAACGGTTGCGGCTTGAGATCGCCTTGCAGGGTTTCGTCGACAGGGCGCTTCTTGGCCCGCATCGGCTGTTCAAGCACGGTGACCGGCGCGGCGACAGCCGTGGCTGCGACGTTACCGATGGTCGTCACTGTTCCGCCAACAACAGCGGTAAGTCCCTGGCCGAGCGTGACGTTGGAATCCGTCAGCGTCTGACCAGTGACGATCCGCTGGCCAATCAGCTGAACGATTTCAGGACTTTCGGCGAACTTGCCGTGGTTCAGGCCTTCGCCTTTGACCTTGGTGAGATCGATGGCGGTAATGCCGGCGGCTTCGAGTTTCGAGCGATAGGGCTCGACGGTCGGATCGATCGCGCCCAAACGCGAAACCTTTCCAGTGATGAAACTCGAAACCGCAAGCGCCTTGTCATCCTGAGACACGAAGATCGTGAATTTCGGCGTCGGTCGGTTTTGGGCATCCGCAAAGGACGTGTCGAGGGGGAAACGTCTCGGGACACCGCCGAGAGGGAGGCTCTCGAAGAGGCCGGCAGCAAACCCCCTGGGATCGAATGGGTCGTTCACCGGATCTAGTTTGACGAGGAATTTGTAACAAAGGGGTCGTTGGTTCTGACCCCCATCAAGACCGCCAATTCAAGCGTTCCGACGTCGTTCGTGAGATTTTCGTCCCAGCGATGCCATAACGATATGTTGGATTGGTTCTGTGGAGATACGTGAATGTTGAACGAGCAGCAGTTTCTACGCATTTCTATCGCGGCAACGGTTATTGTCGCCGCTCTTGGAGTGGCCTTTGGCATATTGTCGGGCTCGTTCTCCATCGCCTTTGACGGCGTCTATTCTCTGGGCGACGCGGCGATGACCGGCCTTGCGCTTTGGGTGTCGAGCCTGATCGTGAAGTCAGCGCAAACCGACGCGTTGTCTGGAAGAGTTCGTAACCGCTTTACAATGGGCTTCTGGCATCTGGAGCCAATCGTCTTGATGCTTAACGGCAGCCTGCTGATGACCGTTGCGGTTTACGCGCTGATTAACGCGATCATCAGCATCCTCAATGGCGGGCACGAACTGCGTTACGGCGTGGCGATCACCTACACGGCGGCGACCGTACTCGTCTGCGCTGTCATGGCCGTTATTGGTGTCAGGTTGAACCGCCGCCTGAAATCGGACTTCATTTCTCTCGACGTCAAGGCTTGGATCATGTCGGGAGGTATTGCCCTTGCCCTGCTGATCGCGTTTTTCATCGGTCTCGCTGTTCAGCCGACCCCTGTCGCGTGGATCGCCAGCTACGTTGACCCAGTCGTCCTCGCATTGGTTTGCGTGGTGATGATTCCGCTTCCAATCGGTACAATCTGGAAGGCACTGACCGAGATCCTTCTCATCGCGCCGGTCGAACTTAAGAACCATGTGGACAACGTCGCTTCCGAGACCGTGCGTCGCCTCCACTTTCTTTCATATCGCGCCTACGTTGCTCGTGTCGGTCGGGCGACACAGATCGAACTCTACTTCATCGTTCCCAAGGGCCTTCCGCCGAAAACGGTGGAGGATTGGGATGCGCTGCGCGACGAAATAGGGAATGCGATCGGCGATGAAAGCACCAACCGCTGGCTCACCATTGCGTTCACGGCCGATGCGGAATGGGCGGAATAGCCTTTCGAGCATCGCGCTTTTCGGCACAGCTCTTGCGCTTTGAAGAGCATGATTGACTGCCGTTGACTGATTTGAACACCGCTTCGTCACAAGAGGCCTCACTCGATACGGTGACAGCTCAGAAGACCCCTTGGGCGCCGACTTTCTCTCAGCGTCCGCTATCACGCGACGCTTCAAAATGCCAAGCCTCCATTTCCTCAGATCCGAGAGCTGCTTGGCAGGTCACGCTGACCGCGCCGTTAAGGTCGACACCAACGCCTACCCGGAACCGCCGCGCCGAGAACAATCAGCCGTGACCGATCGCGGGGCCGCGCGGCGCCGACTATTAACGACGTTGAAGAATCGTGACTCGACTTGTCCTTCACGCCCGTAGTTCAATTCGCAAACGGGGATTGGAGGGTAGGTCAATGAGATACGAACGGCATGATGCTCGGGCTTATGTGATCAAGATAGTCTCGATATTGTTGGCGTCAGCCGTAACGGCCGGGGTTCCCACCTGGATTGTGGCTAGAGCCATGGGTTTTTGACAAAGGTCAATGCCGCGCTGCAAGCCTGCCCGCAACGTAAAACAGGCGGGCCGCAATCGCCACTGCCTGGCTGCCTGTCCTTGCCAACGATCGAGCGGTTTCGACGATATCGTCGCGCTCAGCGGTTTTCATTTTCTCCATCACCCTGGCCCAAATCGGCGATGGGCAAACGTGACGCCAGCACCTAGGACTTTGGACCGAGGTGCTCGGACCTTGGTCCAACTAGCGTGCACCGCCCACGGCGGCTATCTCTAGGTTGTCCTGATCGCTGAGCGGCTGGGAAGCACAAGAAGGGAAGCCCCCGCCCCAAACGGCTTCCCTTCGCCCGCTTCAGACCGACAATATCTTTGGGCCCCCAGACCTGCTTAAAACGGTGCTGGTCAAACAGCCTACACGGTCGTTGCTCAAACCCACGCTCTTTCCGATCGAGTGAAGGCTCTCGCGTTCAGTCCGCCGCAAGGCGGCCCTGCGTCGGCGACATTGCTGCTGACTGCGTTATTGACCAGTACTATCCTGCAGAAGGATGGGACAGCTTTAACATGATCCCACTTGCATGCGGTTTGGGGGAAGGGCGCTCAAGCTGACTTTAATAGGGCTATGGAGCCTGTAAGAATCCGTGCCTCACCTATGGAGACGCCATAGGATGCCATCAGCAACAAACTCAATGCGACGGCGCGCGGAACGGGCAAGTCGCCTGTGGCCCATCGGCGGCTTGTAAGTTCGTCTACATCGAAAAGCTCTTGCACGACGCTTGCCGTCAATCCGATGACAGCCAGCGTCGCCCGGTACTCGGACGGTGTCATTTGATTCGTTCCCGGCGCGATTTGTTTGCGCTTTATTTCATTATAACTACATTACCTTTCATTTAATTACGTGATGTCCAGATTACGACATTCGTCTATCCAATAGCGACACACCGCCAACGGCTCTCCAGCATAGCGAACTTGCTATCCTCATCAACCAAGCGGTGAATGGAGCCAAGCATGAAGGCGATGCGATACCTTCGTAAATATCGAGGAGGATTCGGAACTGCATAACACGCCGCTGGTGTCGCAATCATGTTGGTCGGGGAGGACGCACGGCGATTGGAAGAGAATCGTAGAAGACCAGGTAGTCGTATGTGTCATCTTCCAGTTTCTTGCAGGTCTGATTGAATTCGGCGACGAGGCCAACTTGTCGTGCCCGCCTCATCTTTTCACGAAAGGTATTGGCCGCGCTGTTCGCTTCAGATAGGTCTCGAAGCTTGTGTTGCTTGCCCTCAAATGAGCGAAGTCGATGACACCCCATTTCAGGGCGGCCCAGCCCGTGTCGTGGCCGAATTTTCGAGCGTATCGCCGCAGGTTTCCCTGCTGGAATGACCGGGAATGACCAAGACTAACGTTCAACAGCTGATCTTTACCTTGAGCGCTGCGCGAGAGATGGCGTCGCGGGGTCTATTTTTCACAGCCGGCTATTAGCGCTGCGTAACGACCCGCGGTCCCACGATTGTTCTCCTCGCCCATCAAAGCTTGCGGCGGCCGCCCCTGCAAGTGAGACGAGTAGCGGCTAGCTCGCCAGAGACCTTTACAATATATCGCCGATCCGCAATCCTTGAGCCGGGATAATCAAAAACGCAATCAGCGCGGAAGAAAACTCGCACATCAACGCCAAGTCACAGCCAATAGGAGGTCGAACCATGAGACAGAAGAACGTTCGGATCTATCGAAATCCAGAGCGCGGCGAGTCCGTCAAGGTCACTTGGGGCGAGGGCGGGGAGAACGACTATTCTGACGTCAACGCGGCCGCGACCGCGCTTGGCTGTTCGGCAGAGTGGCTGGAACAAAACCTGAAGACCAGCTTTCTCACGAGCGTTGGCATATCGGAACTCGACCTATATTGGGACGACTCGATGTGGCGTTCCGACACGTCTAGCAGGAGTTTCACCATAAAAGACCGTGTCAGTCTGTTTGGTGAGATTACTGCCGTGGACGACGAAAAGGGAGAGGTTACCATTCGGATCAATGGCGCTCCTGTGACTGTAACCTTGTCGAACGAGAACGTTGTTCTTCTCGCAAGGAACTAGGCTTGATCGAAGAGAGTTTATGCCCGTAGCGCTGGTGGGGCATTGCAGGATCCCGCCAGCTTCATTCAAGCGGCCATTCGTCGCCCTCGAAGCGACCGCTCACGACTTGAGCAAGCCACCAGAATAGGGGGTGTCGCACCGAATTGAATGAAGCGGGTAGAAATCACAATCCCGCCGATTGGCCTTATGTTGACTCTGTCCCCCGCGCAGTTGAAAAGAATCCCCAGCTAGTGAGGGAGAAAATCATGGCTGACGACAATAATACCGCGTCGATAACCGAGGGCGCAGAAGCGACTACTTCGGCGGAGGCGCCTGCGCCGAAGAAAACACGGGGACCACGACGTCCGAAGGCCGCTGCCGACGTAGCGGCAGCGCCGGTCGTAAAATCGCCCCGAGGTCGCCGCAAGAAGGTGGAAGAGCCAGCGAGCGAGCCAAAGCCAGCTGCTTCGGCAACGACCGCCACGGCGAAAGCGAAGGGCGCGGTCAAGCAAGGCCGGAGACTTGGAGCGCAAAAACAACTGACCAAGACAGCTCCCGCTTCTGTCTCGGCGCTGGACGATATGGCAGATCTTATCCAACTCGAGGAAGAGAACAGCCGGTTGCGCAAGACACTTGCTGAAAAGCTACGCGCCGAAAATGCTGACCTTCGCAAACGGCTTGGTCTTAACTGAGAGTTCAAAGAACTCGATCAGTTGCGGTAACCCAGCGTGACATGATGTGGCGACGGACGTTGTCTAAACTGATTTGGTCGGGCCCAGTTCCGGGCCCGACCAATATGCTACTGCAACCTCGCGATGCAGCTTGTTCAAGATTGAAACACGATGAAATCTCCTTGGAAATTCCTGTCAAACCTGACGTTGCGCCAACGGCGAACGGAAGGTGTATCTTCACCCGGTGACGAGGCCGACACAAAGGCGGTTGAAGTCGAGAAAGAGCACTTTCCCGCATCGCCAAAGGTACCGGATGCGCTGGATCTGGCGCCAGGAAACGACGACACGCTCGCAGGTCCGGACGCGGCCAGAAGCGACATTGATCCTCCATCATCGGGGCTGCCAGTCGAATTTGTCGGGGATGAAGCACGGAGCAATGCTCAGGTCCCTTCGCCGGGCGCGAGAGCTCAGGAATCGTTTGGGGAAGGCGGCTCCGGTGGGCAACACGCACGCAAAAGCAACGCGCGACGCATGCGCCATGTCAAAGAAAACCGCCCGGATGGAGTTGTCGGAAAGACCGTGGTATCAGGGGAGGGTCAAAGAGCGAGATCAATTTCGCCGCCCCGAGAAACGCCCATTGACCCGTTGAGGGAACTCGATGACGAAATAGGGCAGTTGAGGATGCGACTGGCTGAAAAGTTGCGCCAGCAGAATGCTCAGCTTAGAGAGATGCTCAAGAGATTCGACGCAAGCTGAATTGCGTCGTTCGCACAGTTTGGGAAACCATGAAAACACAGCAACGGAAATTTGTCGTCGAGTTCAAGTCAGCGCGGCGTCGATCGAAAACACAGTCGGCTTCCATTTGGGCCGGTACGGATCTTGAGGCCGCCGTCCGTGAAACGGCCTCGCAGACACCGAACCTTTTCGGGCCGAGCACTGTTTCGATACCTGCCGTCCAAGAAAGCCAAATCGAGTCGGTTCCGGTTCCAGTGCGATCAATTCATGTGCCGAGCGAAAGTCGCACCGACCAAACGATCCAGGTTCCGGTCGCCGCTTTTGAGGCTCCAACGGTTCAGCAAAAAGACGGCGTAACAGTCAGCTCGGATTCCAAGGCAGAGATAATGGAACCTGAGGTCACTTCGCCAAATCAAAGTGCGCCTCCTCCCAAGAAACGCGCCGCCCGCCAGAAAAATCGCGTCCCACAGGCGAGCAATCTGACCACGCGCATTGCGAAGATCGAAACGCAATTCGACGATCTCGCTGACCTGGAGGAGGAGAACAGGCGGCTGAAACGACTTTTGGCAATACGCCTTCGCCAAGAAAATCTGCAGCTCCAGACGATGCTTCGACGCTTCGTCGAATGATTATTGAATAACGGACCAGGGTCGGTGCGGCTCGTCCCGCAAACCCGAGTCTGGTGAAGAATACCACATGCCGTCCGCTCGCTAAGTGGTGACTCGGACAGGTGTGTGATGTTTTCTTAAATTCCTTGCTTTTTTTCCGGGATAGCAGAGCGAACCGTGGAATCCTTACCTTGCAAATGTACGGGTCCCTGCGTCGAAGGCGAAAAAGAAACCCCGCAAATTGGCGGGGCCGTTTAGGTGGAATTAAGAGGACGCACCAGAACAGGTGCAAGAGATAAACTAGCGCAGAAGTCGCATACGTCAACAAAAAGCCCGCTTCGTTGCCGCGGCAAATGCTGGCATCAGGTCATGTATTTGCCAAGTGGTCGAACAGCTCTCGAGCAATTGGAGTGGGATCGAATCCAGAGGCCACGCAAACGGAAAGATTTCGCCGCGCCCATGCGTCGGTTAAGGGCGTTATCCCGAAGTTATAAGCCCGCTTGCACTGCCGCGCCAGCGTGTCCGGCACGATAGCGACCCCAACGCCGTTACTTGCTGCTGCACATATGGATTCAAACGTGCGGAGGCGGATCCGGTATCGGAGCACTACGCCCAGCCTCCCGGCTTGAGTGTCGAGATGGTCCTGCAATGCGCCGCTTTCCAGGCCTATGAAGTATTGCTCGGCGAGCCGGGCGAATGGGATTTCCTTTTCAGTCGCGAGCCAATGTGTCTTTGCTGAGACCACGACGAGTTTGCTCACCGCGAAAGGTTTAAGGATTAAACCTTCGTGGGCAGCTGCATCCGACAATACGCCGACATCGGCGAAACCTGCAGAGACGCTTCGGGCGATTTCATGGCTTTGGCGCTCCCGGAAATCAATATCGACTTGCGGATGCGAAGCAAGCCACGACGATAGACGGATTGGAAGAGCCTCGACGATGGCCGCAGTATTTGCGATTAGACGAATAGTCGCGCGTATGCCTTGTGCGAAGCGTCCCATTTCCCCACGCATTAGCGTCACTTGATTTAGAATCTCACGAGCGTGGTGCGAAAGCGCCTCGCCCGCTTCGGTCAATGTCACGCCCCGACGACCTCGTTCGAGCAGGCGTACGCCTCCGGTTGTCTCCATTTCCCGCAGGCGCTCACTCGCCGCCGCAAGCGAGAGGTTCACCTCCGCCGCTCCGTGGGTGATGCTGCCAGCGTCAGCAACAGCAAGAAAGAGGCGAAGATCGGTAAAGTCGAAGCGCATCCTCGAAGGTTACACTCCTCGTTGCCTTCGGTCCAGGCGAAGGCTGGAAACGGAACTGCCGCATTGTGGACGATGTCAGAAGTCGTAATGAGAAGACATGAATGATGTCTCGATCTCATTGCTGCTCGCTGTCGCAGCTACATTTTTTGTCGCCGGTATCGTAAAGGGTATCACAGGGATGGGCCTTCCGACGGTCGCCATGGGCATTCTCGGCGGATTGTTGTCGCCCGTTACAGCGGCATCGCTGCTCATCATGCCCTCGTTCACAACGAATGTCTGGCAGCTCATCGCTGGCCCGAACGTTGTCGCAGTCGTTTGTCGGCTTTGGCCGATGCTGGCTGGAGTTTTTGTCGGCACACTCGCCAGTACGTCTGTGCTGACAGGTGGCGAAACCCGCCTGAGCACCGTCTTCCTCGGCCTCGCGCTTACGGCATATGCGATCTACACGCTGTCAGCCAAACCTTGCCATATTGACCAAACACACGAGTGTTGGCTCTCGCCCATGATTGGGTTGGCGACAGGCCTCATCGCAGGCGCAACCGGCGTGTTCGTCATTCCGGCCGTACCGTATGTCCAGGCACTTGGCTTTGAACGGGATGATCTCGTTCAGGCGCTCGGACTATCCTTCACGATTTCCACCATCGCGCTCGCCGCTGGGCTTGCTCTGCAAGGTACATTTCAGCTCGATGGAGTAGCGCTGTCGAGCCTCGCTGTTCTTCCAGCTCTGATCGGTATGTGGGCCGGCCAGTACATGAGGAAGGCGGTTAGCCCAGTGACGTTCAAGCGCTGCTTCTTGATCGCCCTTGCGCTTCTCGGGATAGAAATGCTGCTGCGAAGCGTTTAGTCAGCCTCTCCTGGCATGACCGCTGGCCAGATCGGGACCGCGCATAAGGGGATCTCGCTTCAATACGTATGGCCCTGAGAACATCGACGCTCTTGGCAGGTGCGATTGGGTTAGCCGGCGGCGAAGCCATCATAATCTCTCCCACCAGCTTCGATCGTGCTCGATGCAGCTATTTGCAACGCTCAGCGTTCGAAGGGCTCGCCGAGCGAGGCGACCCCGTTCAGCTTCAACAGGCGACGATCTGCCGAAATGATGCCGAGCACGATGATGGTAACGAGGTAGGGCAGGCTTGCAAGAAGTTGCGAAGGCACGTTCAACCCTGTCGCCTGTGCGGCAAGGCCCATCAGGGAGACGGCGCCAAACAGGCACGCTCCGAGAAAGATGCGGCCAGTCAGCCATGTGCCGAAGACAACAAGCGCAATGGCAATCCAACCTCGACCAGCGATCATCCCGTCTGCCCAAAGCGGCGTGTAGACCACCGAAGCATAGGCGCCCGCAAAGCCTGCCATCGCGCCGCCGAAGGCTACAGCAATCACGCGAACAGCAATCACGTGATAGCCTATGGCGTGAGCAGCCTTGGGGTTTTCACCCACTGCCCGCACGACGAGCCCAACCTTCGAAAAGGTAAAAAAGGCCCAGATGCCGATCGTTGCGGCGAGCGACAGCCAGACGACAACGTCTTGAACAAAGATCCCACCGATGACCGGGATGTCGGACAGAAACGGAAGGGAAAGTTTGGGCAGGCCCTTGACCGTGAGACTCTCGTAGGACTTGCCAAACAGTGCAGACAGACCCTGGCCAAGGATGCCGATCGCAAGGCCCGTTGCCACCTGGTTGGCCCTGAAGCCAAGGGCAATCAGCGCAAAGACCAGGGAAAGGGCGGCGCTGCCAAGCCCCGCGACGACAAACCCCGCAAAGTGCCCGCCGCCGTGATAGACGATGATGAAGGCCAAGGCTGCGCCAAAGGCCATCAGACCCTCTACGCCAAGGTTCAAAACCCCTGCGCGCTCAACGACCAGCTCGCCAAGCGCCGCAAGAAGAAAAGGGGTTGCGGCTGCGAGCATGCCCGCAAGAATGAACTCGATGGCATTCATGATTGGCTCCGGTGGACGATCCGACGCCACTCAAGACGGTACCGGACGAAGGCGATTGCAACCAGGTAAGCGAGAAGGAGACTTCCCTGGAAAACCCGGACCGCAGCGATGGGCAGGTTTGCTGATACCATGGCATTGTCGCCGCCAATGTAGAGAGCCGCCATGAACAATGATGAGGCGATGATGCCGATTGGATGCAGACCGCCCAGATAGGCGACGATGATGGCCGCGTAGCCGTAGCCGGTGGAGATTGACCGCTGCAACTGTCCCAGAGGCCCTGCGACCTCAGCGGCTCCGGCAAGACCTGCGGCACATCCACCGATCAGGAGCGAGAGCCAGATTGCCCAGCCTTCCTTGAAGCCGGCATAGGCTGCAGCACGCGGCGCCAGGCCTCCAACCTGTAGCTTGTAGCCGGCAAAGCTCCGCTGCATGAATATCCAGGCAGCCAAGGACAGGACGATTGTAATGATCAACGAGACGTTGACGCGCGTACCCGAAATCAAGAGCGGCACCATCGCGTCGTACTGGAACATGACCGATTGCGGGAAGTTGAAACCGTTGGGATCCTTCCAGGGGCCGAGCAGCAGGTAATTCAAAAGCTGCGATGCAACCAGGCTCAGCATCAGTGAAACAAGGATTTCGTTTGCATTCAGCCTGACACGCCAGAACGCTGTGAGTGACGCCCAAAGGGCGCCACCGACTGTCCCAAGGACAAGCATCAGGGGCCAAATCCACTGACCGGTTGCCTGAGGAAACCACACGGGAATTGCAGAGGCAAAAATGGCGCCGAGAATGAACTGGCCTTCGGCACCGATGTTGAACACCTTGGCTCGGAAGCCGATCGCGAGACCCTGCGCAATGAGCAATAGCGGCCCTGCTTTCAAAAGCACTTCCGAAAACGATGCCCACGACAGAAAGGGCTCAAGCAGCATTGCATAGACGACGGCGACCGGGTTGCGGCCCATCGCCACGTAGAGTGCGACATTCAGGATGGTTGCTACCACCAGCGCCAGGAATGGCGCAGCCAGCGTCGCAGAAAACGAAGCGCGTTCCCGGCGGATAAGCGTAGGCAGAAAGGCGGCAGACACGGCATTCATGCGATGACTTTCTTTGAAGCGTCTTGCGCGCCAATCATGTAGCGGCCGATTTCCTCGGGTTGCGTTTCCTTGGTGACAAGCGGCGGGCTCAATGTGCCGTGGTACAATACCTGGATGAAATCGCAGAGCTCGAAAAGTTCCTCGAGTTCTTCTGAAATGACGAGAATGGCCATGCCTTCGTTGCGTAACGCGACAAGACGGGCGCGTATAGCGGACGCCGCGCCAACATCCACACCCCATGTGGGCTGCGCGACAAAGAGCAGCTTCGGCGCCAACATGATCTCACGGCCAACGATGAACTTCTGAAGATTGCCGCCCGAAAGTGCGCCAGCTTCGGCGTCGGGGCCAGGCGTGCGCACATCATACTGGCGGATGCAATCCTCGGCAAAGGCAGACGCCCTTGTCCTGTCTATCAGGCCGTGACGAAGAAGGTTCAAAGGGTGGGCGGTCAACAGCCCGTTGAGTACGAGTGACATTTCAGGAATTGCTCCCCGTCCCAGCCGGTCCTCCGGAACGAATGCAAATCCAAGCTGGCGTCGGTGAGCTGCGTCGAGCCTTCCCACATCACGTCCCATCATGTAGATCCGGTCGCGCTGGTCTCTCGGGAGGACGATCTCGCCTGAGATCAGCGAGGCAAGCTCGCTCTGCCCGTTGCCGGAAATGCCCGCTATCCCGAGGATCTCGCCAGAACGGACCGTCAGCGCAATATCAGAAAGCGGCACCGCAAAGGGATCTTCCGGCCGATGATGAAGGCCGATGATCTCAAGGCGTTTCTCGCCGCCTGAGAGCGGCACGGCGGCCATGGGTTCGGGCATGTCGCGGCCAATCATCATGCGGGCGAGGTCATGGGCATCGTGTTCTCGCGGGTCGATATGTCCCGTGACGCGGCCGCCGCGCAAAATGGTTGCCCGGTCACAGATAGCCCGGATTTCCTCCAGCTTATGCGAGATAAAGAGGATCGATACACCGCCGTCCCGCAGCCGGCGCAACGTCTCGAACAGCTTTTCAACCAGCTGTGGCGGCAAAACAGATGTCGGTTCGTCGAGGATCAGCAACCTCGGATTGGTCATCAGGCAGCGGATGATCTCTACTCGCTGACGTTCACCGACCGAAAGCGCATGCACGTGGGCGAGCGGATCGACTTCAAGGCCGAATTCATGCCCAAGAGCACGGACACGTTTAACGAGATCGGCTTTTTTGCCAGGGACAACGAGCTGAATATTTTCAACGACGGTCAGGGTCTCAAACAACGAAAAATGCTGGAATACCATGCCGATACCCTTGGCCCTTGCCTCCGCCGGGGAGGCAAGGGCCAAGGGTTCGCCTTCCCAGGCGACCGACCCGCTGTCTGGTTGCTCGACGCCGTAGATCATTTTCATCAGCGTCGATTTGCCCGCCCCGTTTTCGCCGAGAATTGCATGGATCGACTGCGGGGCTACGTCCAGATCAACGGCCTGGTTGGCATGGACCTGGCCGTAGGTCTTCGAGATGCCGCGAAGCGACAGGAGCGGGGCGGTCATGGCTTACTTTGGCAGCGGCGTGGTCACGCCCTTGACGTGCCAGTCCATGGCCACGATTTCTCCATCGGCCAGGGTCTTTCCAGCGGCCGCGCCCTCGCTGCCGTCGGCCTTGCTGATCGGGCCGGTAAACGGTGAGAGACTTCCGTCGGCAATCTTTGCCTCTGCAGCCTTGATCTTCGTCATCGTTTCTGCGGGGATCGAAGGGTGCCAGTCAACAACCTCGACGACTTTGTCTGCAACACCCAGGAAGGTGTTTGCACCCTTGAAGGTGCCGGCGAGATGAGCGTCGACGGAGGCCTTGAAGAACGGGGACCAATCGGTGGACACACAACCAAGATATGTCTTCGGCGCGTATTTCTTCATCGACGAATTGAGGTTGAATGCGTAGACGCCAGCCTCCTCGCAGGCGGAGATGACGGAGGGCGTATCCTGCGCGTTGGAGAAGATCACGTCGCATTTTTGCGCAATCAGCGCCTTGGCCGCTTCCTGTTCCTTGGCCGGATCAAACCATGAGTTTACCCAGACGACCGAAACTTCGATGTTGGGGTTCACGGCCTGAGCACCGAGCGTGAACGCGTTGATCGAGGTAATCAGTTCCGGAATGGCGAAGGCGGATACGGAACCGAGCTTTCCGGTCTTTGACAGCGCAGCCGCCGCCATGCCAAGCAGATACGTCCCCTGGAAGTACTTGGCAGCAAACGGCGAGAAGTTCGGGGCCACCTGGAAACCCGATGCATGCAACACGGTGACATCAGGGTTGCGGCGAGCAATCTGCAGGGCACCGTTTTGATAGCCAAAGGAGCCTGCGATCAGGAACTTGTTTCCGTCGGCGACTGTCTTGTTCATGATGCGGTCAGCATCCGGACCCTCCGCAATGTTTTCGACGACCGTCACCTTCACCTTGTCGCCATATGCTGCCTTGATCGGCTCCAGACCCGCAGCCAGCGCGTGACCCCAGCCAACGTCACCAATGGGCGAGGGAACGACGAGCGTGATCCCGAGCGGGCCGTCGGCCGCAAATGCGGCGCGGCCACCAAATGCGCCGGCCAGGCCGGCAGCTGCAACGCCCTGCATCAGGGTTCTTCGAGAAATGTTTGTCATGCTGGTTCCCCTTCTTTGTGATTTTAGAGATCGACAGTCGCAAGTGCAGCTTCAGCCTCAGCGAACATCCGGCTTTCATCGAGGCCGATGAACTCGCCCTTCTGCCATACAATGCGGCCATTGATCATTGTCAGGTCCGTCGGCATGCCGATACCGACCTTGGCCATCAGGCTCAGCGGATCATGGCGTGTGCCGACATAGTCCATCCGCCGCGTGTCGATAGCAAACAGGTCGGCGGCCATGCCGGGCGCCAGCCTGCCTATGTCCTGGCGACCAAGCAGAGCCGCACCTCCCGCCGTCGCATAGCCCAGAAAATCAACCGGAGGCGGGACAGGGTGGTTTCGCGTCGATGCGGTCAGGCACTGCAGCATGTAGGCGGAGTGGATGCAATGCATCAGGTTTGAGTTGTCATTCGAGGCAGCGCCGTCGCAGCCCAGTCCGACGCGAAGGCCAAAGGCTGCCATGGCGGGAATATCGGTTACCTCGGCGCCAACCAGATAGACGGGCTCCGGGCAATGTGAAACGCCGGTCCCGTCCGCAGCCATCTTGCGCAGTTCGTCTTGGGTCAGTTCCCAGCAATGGGCGTAAAAGGCATCAGGCCCCGCAAAACCCAGCTCTGCACAGTAATCTACGGTGCGCATGCCATGTCGGGCCTCGATCACGCGGCTTTCACCCTCCCCAACATGGGTATGCATCTGAACACCACGATCACGTGCCAGAGCCACCGATTCCACGAAGGTTTCACGGTAGCAGTTTACCGGCTGGCATGGGGCGACCACCACCTGGCGCATGCTGAAAGGTCGGGCATCGTGATAGGTGTCGATCAGCCGCTCGCAATCACCAATGAACGCGTCCGTCGTTTCGAGCATCGCGTCGGGAATGGTCGAGCCTTCGGATTTCGGAAGTGTGTTGCCACCGCGGCCGGCATGAAAGCGCATGCCCAGAAGATCGGCCGCCTCGAACTGGCGGTCGATCAATCTTTTGCCTGCATGCCTCGGGAAGCAGTACTGGTGATCGAAAGCCGTCGTGCACCCGTGCTTGATCATCTCGGCCATGGCGGTGACTGAGGAGTGATAAAAGCAATCCTCGTTCAATCGCGAAAAGATCGGATAAATGCGATCAAGCCACTCGATGACCGACAGCTTCGTCCAGTCGAGATCCGCACGGTTGCGCACAAAGCATTGAAAGAAGTGGTGGTGTGTATTGACGAGCCCAGGATAGACGAACCAGCCGCTCGCATCTTGAACGATCGTACCGGTCGGCAGTTCGTCCTGTCCAAGATTGTCGCCGATTGCCTGAATGGCGGAACCGTTTGTCAGGACGTCAACGTTGCGACGGGTCGTCTGGCCCTTGCCCTCATCGACGATAACCGCTGCGCAGTTCTTCAGAAGATAGCCGGTCATGTTACTCCTCGCCCGTTCCAATCTGGGGCTCGGGCTTCAACTCATGCAGTCGGTGTATGCCTGGCATCTCAATGAAGTTATCGAGCGCGCGAATGGCGCGCGACCAGCGCCGGATCGCAGGGTAGGGGTCAAGCGAGACACCGCCATCTGGCGCGAGCGCCACGTAGGGAAAGCACGCGATGTCTGCGACCGTCGGGCGATCGGAAGCGAGGAACGGCATGCCTCGAAGATCTTGCTCGACCAGCCCGGCTTCAAGTTCGCGCAGCGCAGCAACGCCCTGCGCTTGCAACAGGGCGATATCGCCCGGGCGAAGCAACATCTCGTGGAGGCGCGCGCCACCAAGATTTGCGGTCAGCCGGTGAGAAAAGGAAAGCCACTGTTGCAGCCTGGCCGATTGCTCGGCCGTTCCGTCCCCAAGCCACTCCGGAGCCGCCTTTCTTGCGAGGTACACGAGCATTGCTGACGATTCCGTCAGGAGCAGATCCCCGTCCTCCAGGATAGGGATGGAGCCAGCCGGGTTGAGTGCCAGAAGTTCCGCTTTGCGGTGCTCGCCGCCCGGATGAAAGTCGACCGGCCGGATATCCAGTGACTGCCCGGTCAAAGCCGCCATCAGGCGCACTTTGTAGCAACTGGGCGAGAGGATGTAATCGTAAAGCCTCATTGCGCCACCAACTGTGCGCCATAGGTGTAATTGTGGCGCTTTAGCCAGCGTCGGTAGGCTACCGATGTCAGATCGGCGCGCGTCGGGATCTCCATGCCGGGGTCGAGTGGCAAAAGACGCGGGATCTGATTCTCAAGGATCGAGCGGTCCTGCAGAAAGATCGTCTGCTGGAAATGGATGAGGTCGGTCATCGATGTTTCATCGTCAAACAGCGCCATCCACGGCCAGACATCGCAAAGATCCTCGGCCAGCGGCTGGACGAAAAGCGTAATGACGTCCCATTCACTAGGGCGCGGTGGGCAGGTTTTATAAAGCACTGAACAGGTCGGGGCCGGCACGCGGTACATGTACTCTGTCGTAATCCCGCCGCTTGCCGACTTTGCTGCTTGCGGCTGGTAGAATTTCACCTGCGTTGCCCAGACTTCATCCTCGACGTCGCGAATTTCAACCTTGTAGTTCTGCACTTCCGTGTGCGGCTCTGCTCCGAGGATGTCAGTATGGACGAAAGGAAAATGAGCGATGTCGAGAAAGTTCTCGACCGCGCGAAGCGGCGAACAGCGAACGCGAACCACACCAACATCGACAAACCGGCGACCAGGTTGGTCAGCCTCGGGAATGGAAAAGATCTCCTTTTGAGGATCTCCGATGGACGACCACACGTGGCCATAGCGAACACGTGACGACAAAACACGTCCGCCCGACGTCGTCACGATCGCATTGCCGTCAGCCCCGACAGAAACCTCGATCGGTTCGCCCATCAGGGCCGTCTTGTATGCGGTCGTTTTGACCTGGCTGAAGAGGCCGACTGGATACCACTCGTCGAGCATAGCTTCCTTAGCCATCACGAGATCTCCTTGCCTGAAGGTCTTCAGCACATCTGCGCAGGCTTTCGACGCCCCGCGACGCTGAGATGCGGTCACCGAGCGTGTTCTCGCCGTCAAGGAGTACATGGACGAGGGTGTGGCCCTGTTCCTGTTCGGAAAGCAGCAGCCACATCGTTTCGGATTGCTGCGTTGCTTTTATAAGGCCGGTCTCGTCTGATTTCGCGCCGGAAGCCGCCTCAATGGTGGTAACATCGGCATGCATTGTTAGCGAGCGCAATGCAACGAGACCCTCCAATTTCGGGGGCGGATGCACGGGTTCTCCGACGGCTACCCAGATCACGCCATCGGCTTCCTCGACCAGATGCGTCGCAACGCGGATCGTGTCGGGCGGGGTAAGACCAGGGTGAGCCGGGATGCGCAGGCAGTTTCCCGTCTGCGTGTAACTCCAGCCGTGATAGATGCAAGACAGCGACTCACCGCGCACAAAGCCATAAGACAGGCGCATGCCACGATGGGGACAGCGGTCTGCCGATGCCGCGACCCGTCCTGAATCACTTCTCCAGAGGGCAATTGAGCCGGCTCTTGTGCGTGCGGGGATTACCGTCCCTGACGGCAAATCCGCTGAAAGCGCGACTGGCGTCCAAAAGCCCGTCGTATCGGCTGACATGGTGGAACTTTCTCAGCATTATCAACGTTTTGTCCGCTTCAAGGCAACCGCTTTGATTGCGGCGGTTCGTAGCGGACGGGAGCACGTTTGCATAATTTTTCCGCATTGGCAACGCTGATCAAATAACGTGCAGTGGAAAATTGAAGGGCGTCTCAACGCCTACTCTGCGTCGCTTTCGATCGGCGTGCGGAGTATGGTTTCCACCCATACATCAATAGGTCCGAGCGAGCATCCCACCTCCATCATGTCGATCAATTCTATCGGTCCGGCGACCTCGAGTTCGATCCGGTCGACGCTTCGATGAGATATGGCCTGGGACAGGCCGAGCTTTGCTGCGTGACGACGGATCCACGGAACAAACGATGCGGCTTGGAGGTCGCCAAGGATCGTCATTCGTTCGTGCAGGTGTCCGTGATGTTGAGCTGTCATGAAAGTCTCGTGCTGGCGCCTCCTTGGCACGATAGCGCCTAAATGGACTTTCGAAACCCCTTCTTTTTCCAGTTCACAGAATCCGGTTCAACATAAAGGGCTTTCGGAGAGCTCGCGCTTCGTCCTGAAAACTCACCGCTTCCGGCGTAGCGTCCGGGAGCGATCCAGACTGGTCGGTTCACCCGCAGCACTTCGACGAGTTGGTGGCCGGCGCGCAGCAAGATGATTTTTCCTGCTCCTCCGCCAGCCAGCGATCCCGCGGCTTGCAGCTTGCGGGTCGGGCGGCAAGCGCTACTTCGAACGTGCCGGCGATGAGCCGCGGCGCTGCCGCGCAATAAAGGGCCATCGGCCGCTCTCCATCACTAACCTCAAATGTGAGCTTGGCCGATGGCTCGAGCTGTACGTGATCGGAGACCTTGCGGATGATCGCAGAGAACTTGCTTGCCGGCATATGGGTCCGACCGTCCTCATCGATATCCCAGAGTTGGACGAAGATCTCAGACCAGGCTTCCGGATTGGCGCCGCAGTCCAGCGCCGAAAACTGACCTGCCTTGACCTCGGTGACATGGTAGCCCGACCGGACGGCAATGCCCTCATAGCTGAACACCAGTGGTGCGTCTGGCGCGACCGCGAGAACATCGAGGAGATGGCCGAGAGAGATGTCGGAAGAATGTGTCTTGTCGATTGCGTTCATGTGGGCTATTCCTATATCCAATAGTTCAAGGATTATTGAATAATGGAAGAACGTCAAGCCCTATCTTCATTTGCCGCGCTGTCCCAAGAGACTCGTCTCGCCATTGTCCGGGCGCTGGTTATTGCCGGCCCCGAGGGAATGGCCGCTGGCGCGATCGCGGAACGCATGGGCGTGTCGGCGACCAACGTCTCGTTCCATTTGAAGGAGCTGGAGCGGTCGGGATTGATCTCCCAGCGAAGGGAATCCCGCTCGATCATCTACAGCGCCAATTACGACGCGCTCGCCGATCTCGTCAAATTCCTGATGGAGGACTGCTGCGCCGGCCATCCGGCGATCAGGGAAAATGTCGAGCGTAGCGACGACTGCTGCGGTTCCGCCGGCAAGGGTGAGATCGTTGCATAAAATCCCTGCGGGCATCGTCTCGGCGCTCGGCCTGACGCAGATCATCGGCTACGGCACGCTCTATTACAGCTTCAGCATTCTGGCTCCCGGCATGGCGGATGACCTCGGCCTGACGCTGGCCGAAGTGTTCGGGGTCTTCTCCGTGTCCCTATTCATCGGCGGCCTGTCGGCTACCTATATCGGCAAGCAAATGGACCGGATCGGCGCAGCGGCGATTATGACGATCGGCTCCATGTTCGCGGCGCTGACGCTTGCGCTTTGCGCCTGGTCGCCATCGGTCGCCATCTTCACCGTCGCCATCATCCTGCTCGAAGTGTCGTCCGGCATGGTCCAGTATCAGGCGGCTTTCGCTGCGCTAGTCGAAAGCGATCCCCGCACCGCCTCGCGCAGCATCACCTATCTGACGCTGATCGGCGGCTTCGCCTCGACGATCTTCTGGCCGATCTCGGCCGCTTTGACCGGATATCTCTCCTGGCGCGAAATCTATCTCGTCTTCGCGGCTCTGAACCTCTTCCTCTGCATGCCGCTGCACCTCTGGATCCGGAGTCTCGGACAAAAGTCGGGCGACGCAACGATCCGGACACGCGAGACGGTGATCGGGGCAATCCCGCCTTATGAGCGACGCCGCGCGATGGTCATCGTCTCTATCGCCTTCGCGCTTCTTGGCTTCACCCTGGCCGCGATCCTGGCTCATATGGTCCCGATGCTCGACTCGATCGGGCTTGGCACGGTCGCCGTCGTCATCGGCTCACTGTTCGGTCCTGCTCAGGTCCTCAGCCGTCTGATCAACATGGTCTTCGGGAAAAACCTGTCGCCGCCAACACTCGCTGTTCTCTCAGCCGTCCTGATCGTCTTCGGCGTCCTGATCCTGCTGGTAACTGGAAACTGGCTACCGGGAGCAGTTGCATTCGCCATCTGCCTTGGTTTGGGCTCCGGTATCAACAGCATCGCGCAGGGTAGCCTGCCGCTCTATCTATTTGGATCGGACGGATATGGCGCAATCACCGGCAAGATGGCTACCGCCCGTCTGGCAGTCGGGGCCGGAGCGCCGTTCGTGTTTGCGGCAGCCATGGAAAATGTCGGACTAAGTTTCGCACTGGCCGCAAACGCCTGCCTCGGCGCGATCAGCATCGCGGCTTTCGTCGCGGTGGCGGCGTCTGCAAGATCAAGGGCTATTGGCGTCCTTGCGGAGAACCGGTGAAGTTTGTTCGACAGACGACACCGCGCAGAGAAAACTCGTTCCGACCTTCGCCGACCGCGGGATCATCGGGGCGTTGGGTGGCCTGATCGGGCTTGGCGGCTCTGAATTCCGTCTTCCTCTACTCATCGGTATCTTCAACTTCGCGGCACTCGGGGCCGTCATCCTCAACAAGGCCATGAGCCTGGTGGTTGGCGCGTCAGCCCTGCCGTTCCGCACGGCGACCGTGCCTTTCAACGAGATTGGATCGAATTGGCGGATCGCGGTCAATCTGCGGCCGGAAGCCTCGCTGCGCGTGGTTCGGCGCTGGATGGGCGACCCGTCTGAAGTCCGAGACATTGTATAAGACAATCTCGGCGCGTCTCGTGGTCATCGCCAGCCATACGACGGATTCTGACATGGCGAGACATACCGCACCGATCTTCATCACCCGGAAATTCGCAGTCGGCCTCAGGGTTCCAAGGAAACACAGAGGCATGCTCCCGGCTTCCAGTCGGGAAACGCTGCCGTCCACTCCGATCGACCGCTATTTTTCCCCCAAGCGGAACCGGCTCCGCGGTAACTGCGTTCTTCGAGCAGGCATTTGAAGCCAAACGGCCATTGCGTTTCAACGGGGAGGCGATCCCACACGGAGCAGCGACCGGTTCTCGTTTCAGGGGCCACGCCAATCGGCGCTTGGCAGACGATGATCAACTCTGGCCCGTACACGTGCATTCTGTTCTGCGCGGCCGCGAGGTTCCCGTAACTTGAGGCGGAGTCAATGCAGAGAGGCTCTATGGCGATAGAGAACGTCGAGGTTCCAAAGGGGGAGAATTCCGATCCTCTGTGGACTCTCACGAGAAGTCAGTCGCCCATTATTGGAACGGCGATCCATGACGGCAGCCATGTTCGGAGAAGTCTGCGTTCTCGATACGCCTTGAACGAGGTCGAGCGTCTTCGCGAAGAAGACCCGTTCACGGCGAGCTTGATCGGGGGCTTGCCAAACCAGATTGTATTTCACCGTTCCCGATTTGAAATCGATCTCAACCGAAGCCGTGACCAGGCTGTTTATCTTCGCCCCGAGCAGGCATGGGGGCTGACAGTTTGGAAAGAGGATCTTCCGCAATCGGAATATCGTAGGTCATTGCTTATCCATGACGACTACTATGAGATGCTTCGCTTCTTTCTTGACGGCATCGTGCGATACCATAAGCACTTCGTTCTCCTGGATGTGCATAGTTATAACTATCGTCGAGCGGATCCGGACACGCCAACGCCCCAGGATCAGGCGCCCGACGTCAATATCGGTACGTTCTCCATGGATCGAGAACGATGGGTCCATGTAGTCGAGCCATTGATGGATCACTTCCGATCCTTCGGCGTTGGCGGCAGGCGGCTTGACGTGCGGGAGAACGTTGCCTTTCACGGGAAGGGAGAACAGACGCGGTTCGTCCATGAACAATATCCGGGAATCGGCTGCGCGATCGCCATTGAGTTCAAGAAGATTTTCATGGACGAGTGGACGGGAAAGCCAGACAACTCGACACTTCGTGAATTGCGGGAGGCGCTTACCTCGGCCGTTCCGCTTCTCGAGCGTGCTTTGAGGCCAATGTCATGACGAAACACGCGTCAGCGACCCAGGACGATTGGCTATGTGATATCAAGCAGTCGCTTCGCGACGACAAACCGATCCGAAGGGAATTCCCCGAAGGTGGTCGCTTGCATATCGATCGACCACTCCCCTTTCTGTTCGTCCATATCAACACAGGAAAGGCGGAGGACGTGGCGCAAGCGGTAGTCCAGGCCAATGCTTCCTATCTCCTTGCATCGGACCCTCAGGAGGTCGTGTCGATTGTCGAGGCGATCGCCGCGGTCGCGGTCGAGCAGTTCGGGACCCTCCTTGTCGTTCGAAGCAGTGAGCTTGAGCGTGACCGGTTTCTTACCGATGACGCTCCCTATCTCCCGCCGTTTGAGGTTTCCGTTTGGTCATCCGAGAATGCCGCCCTTGCAAAGACGACTTTCTCGAAGACCATTATGGCGAGCGAGGCCAGGTTCCGCACACCGAGAGTCCTTGAGCGGAATATCCCCACGTCGACCATTGACGCACAGATTGCGGCCATGCCCGGCTGCGCCATACTTGGTGTCGAGTTCGCGCCGATCTACCGGACGCCCGAATCCGGGGAGATTTACCCTGAAGTTCGCGACCAATTGGTCTCGACACTGTTCGACGCTGGGCTCCGCGCGTGTGGCGCCTTTCTGGAAACCAAGAAAATTGTCAAGCTTGCGTCGTATCGGTCCCTTGGCAGACGTGCCTTCGTCGACGCTGTCAGCCGCGTCGACAGAAGCATCGACGAGATTGCATCGCTCTTCGACGTTCTCCTTGCCGTCACCCCCATCAACGCAAGGCAAGCATTTGACGAATTCAGATTGGCTGGGTTTGAAAGCGAGCCGGTCTTTCTATACCGCCCGCTGACGACCCAGGTGGAAAATGCGAAGCATCGGCTCTTTGCTATCTCCTTTGACCAAATGGAAGATCCGGTCCTATACGACCTCTGCCGGGAAAAACAGCGTGAAGTCGACTTGCAACTTTCGCTGATTGCTGCGCGCCAGACCAAGAGCTTCGTAGAGTTTGGCAGGGCGCTTTATGGTCCGGTCGAGCATTCTCTTTTGCTCGAAGCCGAGGATATTCTTGGAATGCTCGCGGACGAGTATCCTGTGGATCATCTTAAGTCGCGTTCCAATATTCCCACCGCCGATGCCGACTACGTGGAACGACGTGCGCAAGCCATGATTGATCGTTACCGAACGGTCTGGCCGGACTTCAAGGCAAGCATTGTGCTTCGCGATGACCTTCCTTCTGGCCTGATGGTGACCAATCATCGTCTCCTCATTTCGAGGTCGACAATCATGGACCGACGACGTGTCGAGTCGCTTCTTGCGCATGAAATCGGCGTTCATCTCCTCACCTATTTTAATGGTTCCTCTCAAGGGCTGCGACTCTTTCGCTCCGGGCTGTCCGGATACGAAGGCATGCAGGAGGGGCTGGCGGTTTTCGCTGAGTATCTCTCGGGTGGCCTGACTGCCGAGCGGCTTAAGCTGATAGCTGCGAGGGTCGTCGCATGCGCTTACATGCTTTCGGGGCTAAGCTTCGCCGAAACTTTCGGTCGGCTCGTTTCCAGCTACAAATTCTCCGATCACGGGGCGTTCAACCTTGCACTGCGTGTTTACCGCGGCGGCGGATTGGCCAAGGATGCGATCTACTTGAGAGGCCTCCTTCAAATATTGGACCATCTGAAACGCGGTGGCGCACTCGAGCCGTTCTGGATGGGCAAAATCGCTTCCTCCCATTTCGCCGTTATGGAAGAGCTTGCATTACGCGGACTGCTCAAGCCGCCATGCGTCCATCCGCTGTTTCTGGAGACTGCTGAAGGCCGCGAACGACTTGACAGCGCAAGACAGGGATTGCGCCCCATCGACCTGGTTCAACCAAAGGAAGCCTAAATGCGAATAGCATTCTTCGTGAACGCGATCGAAAGCGAGGCGCCTTATTATACTACGACATCCCTCGCAATGGTCGCATGCGCCCGTGGCCATGATGTTTGTTATGTCACGCCTGGGGATTTTGTGCTGCGATCCGACGACAGCTTGGCAGTGCGCGTACGAGCTCCGAGTGTGGGCAAACCGAAGAATGAAGACGCGTTCATTGCCGATCTCAACGAGAAGGCGCGCGTCGAAACGATTGACGTGAAAGATGTGGACGTGCTGTTTTTGCGCAACGACCCTTCCCTTGATGCCGAAGAGCGACCCTGGGCCGCTCATGTCGGCGCGATGTTCGGGCGACTTGCCGTCGAGCGAGGCGTGCTGACGGTGAATGATCCCGACACCTTGATGAAGGCTCAGAACAAGCTCTATTTCCAAGACTTTCCCGAGGCTATTCGTCCCACGACACTGATTTCGAAAAGCCTGGACGAAATTAGAGCCTTCATCGACAGCCAGAAACGCGGTGTGATCCTGAAACCACTACAGGGATCGGGAGGCCGGCATGTATTCAGAATTAAATCGAGCAAGGAATCCAATCTCAACCAGATTTTTGAAGCAGTCAGTGGCGAAGGGTATCTGATCGCTCAAGGTTACCTCCCGGATGCGGTTGATGGTGACATCCGGTTGTTCCTGATGAACGGTCAACCCCTTGAAAAGGACGGTGCCTATGCGGCATTTCGCAGAGTTCCTGCGAAAGGAGAGATCCGCTCCAATATCAGTGCCGCCGGAACAGCTGCAGCAGTAAAGATTACCCCCAAGATTCTTGAGGTTGCCGAGACTGTCAGGCCTAAGCTTGTCGCAGACGGAATGTTTCTCGTGGGCTTGGATATCATCGGTGACAAGATCCTCGAGATCAATGTCTTCACGCCGGGCGGACTGCGAAATCTCGAACAGCTCTATTCCGTGGACTTCTCCGCAACGGTCATCGAGGCTCTCGAAAGGAAAGTCAGCATTCGCCGGAACTATGGTTCCCAACTGTCGAATGCAGTGCTGGCGACACTCTGAGAAGCCGTCGCAAAAGGATCTTCCGGCGCTCCTGTCACCATTCTACATAGACCGGGTTGCTGATCGCCCGGCGGATCGGTTGGTTTGCCATATCAACGCCCTGGAGCTGCCAAGGGAGCGAACGTCCTTCGAGCGCTGAGGAGAATTCGGAAATCAAGCCCTCGCGACTTGCAGCAGCGATGATTTCAGTGCGCAGAAAAGCCTTCGGCCTGCCGGTGAAGCCACCGGTCCAATCATCGGAACGTATCGTCTCGGTCGAAAGTATGCCGGTCGCGTCGATCCATACGAGCGTATCGCCTTCCGCGCGTTTCGTTTCCGCCGTTGCGGTAACTTCGGCGTGCGTCGTCGACCCCATCGGCTGGCCATTGACGGTCAGAGCAAGGTGCGGACCGGTTGGGCTTTCTGTTACGTAACCGCGCCCGGCCTTCATGGCGGCGAGGATCGCGTCTTCTGAAAGTTCATCGAGCCATAGCACCGTCGTCGGGCGGGCCAGAGCCAGCGGTCCTTCCGGCATCAGCCGTGCAGGCTGATGAAAGTCGCTGCCGCCAATTGCTGAAATCTTGAGGCCAGAGGCGAGCCGGTCCTGATAACGGCCGAGTGATACCCAGTTCCAGGCCATCCAGTGAGATTGCCAGACTTCCATACAGTCGATCCTCGGCAGGTCATAGTCCCACTGGATCGTCGGTTTGTCGTGGTTGATCGAAAGAAGGCCACCATGGTCATGAACAAGACGCGACAGCGTATGGGCATGCTCTGGTTTCGTCATGCGGAAATCTATCCATTCATCGACACCGTAGACATTGGCATGTCCGACGGCGGTGGTGATTTCCATCGCACGCACAAAAATCAGTTCCGGCGAAGAATGCGGATGGAAATAACGTCGCTGGGTGATCGTGTTGTGGTCGGCGATCGCAAGGAAATCGAGGCCTGCCTGCTTGGCTGCAGCGTGCAGGAGTTCGGGCGAGCCGGCCGCATCTGAATGAAAGGTGTGGCAATGCAGGTCGCCGCGATACCAGCCCGCGCCCTGTCGCACCGGGAAAGTTCGCGCCGGTGGTGGCAAGAGTTCGCGCGATGCGCTGTCGAAGAGGACTGTCAGCCGCACATCGGCACCGCCGGGCGGTACCTTGTAGAGGCCGAGCATCACCTTCCATACGCCGGCCGGGATTTCACCATGAATGTAGCCCGGCGTCGCATCATCGGTCGCAACGAAGAAACGATCCCGCGCCCCGCCGCTCCAGCCGCGAAAACCCGCCGTGGTCGGATAATCGCCGGCATGGGGATCGAGCATTCCGAGATCGATGATGCAATCGTCAGCCTTCGGGTAGCTCATTGTCACGTCGATGCGTGTCGTGTCGGCGGGAATATCGACGGGCACGTAGAAATATGGATCGGCGGCCTGATCAGCAGGGGTCACGTGAACGGTGATTTCGACCATGACGGCTTACTCGCCTATTGCCGGAATACGGGCGCCGGTCTCGTCGAACAGCGTCACGTGGCGGGTATCGAAGGAGAGTGTGACCTGATCGCCGGTGCGTATTTCGTCGTCGGTGAAGATGCGCGCGGTCACCCGGCCGGAATCTGCACGTTCCATCGTAACCAGACTTTCCGGCCCCATGTTCTCGTTGGCAAACAGCTTTCCGGCAATCGTATTGGCGTCGCCCGCCTCCGCCATTCGTAGGTGTTCCGGGCGAATTCCGAGCGTCATCTTGCCTTTCGCCGCAGCCTTGGCGATGGCATCGGACACAGGGAGGCTGGGCAGGGTCAGGCCGTCCGCGCGCAACCGCAGTTGCCCGCCATCGACCATTGCCGCCACCGGCACGAGGTTCATCGGTGGATTGCCGACAAAATTTGCCACGAATGTCGTAGCCGGCCGGCGATAAATCTCGATTGGCGGCGCGAACTGCACGATCCGGCCCTTGTCCATGACGGCGATGCGGGTCGCAAGCGCCATGGCCTCGGCCTGATCGTGGGTCACGTAGACGGCGGTCATGCCCATGTCGCGCTGCAGGTGGTTGAGGAAACCGCGGGCCTCGAGGCGGAGCTTGGCATCGAGGTTTGAAAGCGGCTCGTCGAAGAGATAGACCTGACTCGGATAGACGAGCGCACGAGCAAGCGAGGTGCGCTGCTGTTGGCCGCCGGAAATCTGACTCGGCAGTCGCCTCATCAGGTCACCGATCTTCAGGACGTCGGCCACTTCTCTGGCGCGTGCATGTCGCTTGTCCTCGGTCTCGCCGCGCACCTTCAGCGGATAGGCGATATTGTCGGCGAGATTCATATGCGGATAAAGCGCATAGTCCTGAAAGACCATCGAGATCTGCCGATCCTTGGGATACAGATAGGTGACGTCCTTGCCGCCGATCAGGACCTTGCCGGCGGAGGGAGTTTCAAGGCCGGCAATCATTCGCAGGCTCGTCGTCTTGCCGCAGCCGGAAGGGCCGAGCAGGCAGACGAATTCGCCATCGGCGATCGAGAAGCTGATGTCCGGTACCGCGGTAAACGAACCGAATGTTTTGGAGACGTTCTGGAATTCGACTGAAGCCATGAGAAAGGTCCAATTACGACTTGATGCCGCCGAAGAACCGGAAGCCAAACTTCCAGTTGACGAATAGGTAAAGCACAATGACGGGCAGCGAGTAGATGAGCGAATAGGCGGCGAGCAACGTGACAATCGGCGTACCGGCCTCCGAATAGAAGGAATAGATGGCGACCGAAGCCGGCATCAGCGTATCCTTGCGCAGCAGGATGAACGGGATGAGGAAACTTCCCCAGATGTTCACGAAGGCCCAGACGACGACCACGACGATCCCGGGCCGGATGACCGGTAGCGCCACATCGAAAAAAGCCTGGATCGGTGAGGCGCCGGCCACCATGGCGCTTTCCTCGTAGGATCGCGGAATGGCGTCGATGAAGTCACGCAGGATGAACATGGCGGTCGGCAACAGCCCGCCAGCGAACACCAGGATGACGGCGAGATGCGTGTCGATCAATCCGATTGCCGAGATGATCAGGAAGATCGGCACCATGGCTGCCGAGCCGGACACGACCGAGGAGAAAAGCAGGAGGATATAGGTGACCGCGCCCTTGCCGGGAATGGACGATCGCGACAGCGCATAGGCGGCAAGTGTAGCAGCGCCGCCGACCAGAATGACACCCCCAAAGGCCTGGATCAGGCTGTTCAAGAGCGCGTGCATCGCGAAGCTGTTCTGGAACACGGTCACGAAATTGGACAGCGTGAACGGCGAGGGAATGGCAAGGCCGAGTTCTGCGCGCGCATTGAACGGCGCGAAGATGAACCACACAAGCGGCAGGGCGAAGACCACGCCGATCAGCGAGGCGACGACCGAAAAGACCGCGCGGCGCATATAGATGCTGCGGGAAATCTGCATCACTCGGCCTCCGCCTTCTTCTTCTTGGCGATTTGCAGGTAGATAAGCGCGAAGGCGAGGTTGATCAGCATGATGATGACACCGACTGCCGCGCCGCGACCAAATTCGAAGTCCTTGAAGGCAACCCGGTAGGTGTAGATCGACAGCAGCTCGGTCCGGTATGAGGGGCCACCGCTGGTCAGCAGGAAGGGCGTGAAGACGTTGAATGTCCACATGGTGATAAGGATGAGATCTGTCACCACATGGCCGCGTATCAGTGGCAGGGCGATATCGCGCAGTTTCTGCCACGAACTCGCACCGGCAACATCAGCCGCCTGAAAATAGCTCGGAGGTATCGACTGGAAGGCGGAGTTGAACAACATCATGGAGAAGGCCGCGCCCCGCCAGGTGTTGAAGACCACGATGACCCAGAAAGGCTGTTGCAGCAGCAAGTCGCCCGGCGGCAGACCGAGGCCGCGCATGATCATGTTCAGTGTACCATTGTCGTAATCGAGAAAGGCGAACCAGGCGAAGCCGATCACCACTTCCGGCAGGATCCAGGCAGCAATGACAGCCGTCTGCAGGAAATTCTTGAGCGTCGGCGAGACGGACTGGCTGAGCCAGGCAAGGATGAGCCCGAGCAAGGCCTGGCCGATCAGTGCCGAAAATAACACGAACTGGACCGTCAGGATCAGCGAAAAGCCGAACTGGCCGCGCGTAAAGAACGTCGCGGGGTTGAACAGCGTAAAATAGTTCTGCAGCCCGACAAAATCGGGATCGAGGGCCGTGCGGCCGAGTAGCGTTTTGTTTGTGAAGGAAACGACGATCACCCAGAAGAACGGGATGATGACGAAAACGCCGACCAGCGCGGCGACGGGGGCGAGAAACACCGCGCCCGCGCGCGTGGAAAGCAGGGAGAATTTTTTCATGCGCGATTACCCCGTGGCAGCGCCTGCCGCGACGCGGAGGCCGGACCTTGCCGACCGGCCTCCGTTTGATTTTGGTGATCAGAGACGGCTGATTGTGTTCTCTTGGCCAACGATGGCGGTGACTGCTTCCTTGTACTGCTTCATCGCGTCTTCCGGTGTCAGTTCGCCTGAAACGACGGCCTCGGTCATGCGCTGGATTTCGGCGGAGACCTTGTTGTAGTTGGCGTCGTTCGGTCGGGCTGTCGTGAACGGCAGCAGCGTCTTGGCGGTTTCGGTCAGGAACGGCGAATTCGGGATCGCGACATCGTCGCGAATGCGGATGGCCGGCTGGATATCCTGAAAGGCGGTGAGCTGTTCCTGGCTGTTCATGAAGGAGAGCAGCGCCCAGGACTCTTGCGGCGCGTCCGTATGCGGATTGATGACGAAACCCGTACCGCCGGAAATGGTGACGAAATCCTGGCCGCGCAGGCCCCGGCCCGGCTGTTCGGACGGCATCTTCTTCCAAGTCATCACATTGTCGCGGTCCGCGACCGCAAATTCCGCGCCCGGCTTGGTAACGGAACGATAGAACCAGTCGCTTTCGATCAACATCGCCGTCTTGCCCTCGCGAAAGTTCGCGAAGGTACGATTGCGCCCATCGCCAAGCATCTGGGCGCGTTGATCGCCAAGCTTGTCGTCGACATAGACGGTCTTGTAGAGATTGAGCGTGTCCAGAATGCCCTGGCTCGAAACGATATATTTGCCGCTCTCGTCAGTCACCTGCTCGCCAGTGCCGAGCAAAGCCATCCAGTAGCCCTGCATCGTGGTGGCTTCGCCCATCGAGACGCCGGCATTGATCTGTAGCGGGAAACTCGCTGGATCAGCCGCCTTCAGCTTACGGGCGGCGTCGAGCAGTTCGGCCCAGGACTTCGGCTGCCAGCCGTCAGCGTCAATACCTGCCTTCTTGAACAGGTCCTTGCGTACGAAAATCATACGGGCATCGGTGCCGAGCGCGATGCCATAGGGCTTGCCCTGATAGCTCATCAGCGCCTTGGTGCCGTCGGAAATATGGCCCCAGCCATCCCATTTTTCGACATCGGCGCCGCCGATCTCATCGAGCGGCTTCAGGAGGCCGCCCTGAACGAAGCTCGGAATGAGGAAGCCGTCGAAGCCGGAAACATCAGCGCCAGCGCCGCTGGAAAAGTCCAGCGCGAGCTGCTGGGTCAGCTGCTCGTCAGCTCCGCCGAATTGAGTGAGCTTGACGGTGACATCTTTGCCGTCTGCCTTCATCTTGGCGGTAAAGGCGGGAATGACCTTCTTCTCGATCCATTCCGCCATGCCGCTGTTGACGCCGCCGATGACGCAGCGGCAGGTGATGTTGAGTTCCGTCGCCGCCATGGCCTGGCTCGACAGCGCAATCACCGCCGAAGCGCCCAGCAACAGAAAACGTATGCTCTTGCGCATGTGAATTCCTCCCGAATTGGTCCGTTACCGGACAAGTTGGTTCGGTGCATTCGGACCGCCGGAACCCTCCTCCCGGCGTGCCTCGCCTCACCCGGCCCTTAGAGTGAACACGTTTTCATTTTTGTCAACAGTGCCTTCGAGACGAGAAATCAATTTTGACTCCACAAATTCGCAAGTTGCGCGGTTGCCAGCAGGAATCGCATCGCCGGCCCCTTGACGCACTATTGTTTAGGTCCCAAAATAGTGAACACGTTTTCATTTTGTTGATGCATTGATGACCGCACGAAATGACAGAAAGAGCGCCCGTGCGACGGCGGATCTCGTGGCCCGAGAAGCGAATGTCTCGCGCGTCGCCGTGTCCCGCGCTTTCAATCCGAATGCATCGTTGAAGCCGGAAAAGCGCGACCGAATCCTGCAGATTGCCCGCGAACTGAATTACACGCCGGACATGGCAGCCCGATCTCTTGTTACCCGCCGCTCGCATCTGGTTGGCATGATCGTGCCTGATGTCTGTTCACCCTGGGAAAGCCAGGAGATCGACGCGCTGACGACGGCGCTGCAGGCCGAAGGCTTCGCGACCTTGCTGTTCAAGGCCAAGGCCGATTTCAGCATGGACCAGACACTGCTTACCTATATGCGCGGCTTCAACCCCGATTCTGTGATCGCCTTCACGGAAAATGTCGATGCCGACGTTTTGAGCGGCTTTCTCGACCGCGCCGTGCCGATCTACGTGATCTACGACGACGGTGCGCAATTTGCGGACACATCCTCCAGTCTTTACGACCGGCTGCTGGTGCGCCAGCGGGACGGTATCGAGCAGGCCGTTGCGCTGCTGCAGGGGTACGGTGTCCGTCGCGTTGCTTATCTCGGCGGCAAGCGCCAGTCGCTCGCCAACCGCGAGCGCGAGCGGATGATCACCAAAATCCTCGTCGAGCGCGGTATGCAGCCGCCGACAGTCATCGATGGCGACTATACCTACGATACCGCCTATCGCGCCACGCTCGACCTTTTCCGGGTCGAGGACGGTGCGGACGCGATCTTTGCCGCCAACGACGTCGGTGCCTTCGGGGCGATTGATGCCCTGCGCCACGATCTTGGCTTTTCGGTGCCGGGCGACGTCAAGGTCATCGGATTCGACGACATCCCGCAGTCGCACTGGAAAGCTTACAATCTCACCACCGTCCGGATCGATCTCGAGGACCGCGTCCGCGCCCTCGTTCGCCTCATTCTCCGGCGTCTGAGGAATCCCGACGACGGTCCATTGACCGAAACGCTCGGCACCCGGCTCGTCGTGCGTGGCACAGTGGGTTGATTGAAATTGATCGGCTGATTGAAATGGAAATGACAGAAAAGCGCGTCCATCTGGTCTTCAAGACGCATCTCGACATCGGCTTCACCGATCACGCGGAAAAGGTCCGCAAACAGTATCACGACCGGTTCATTCCTCAGGCAATCGAGACGGGCGCGCACTTCTTCGCCGAGAACCCGGATGAGCCGCGCTTCATCTGGACGACTGGCGCCTGGCTGATCTGGGATCACCTGAATTCCCGCTCACCGGCAGAGGTCAAGCGTCTGGAACAGGCGATCGAGCACGGTCTCATCCGCTGGCACGGCCTGCCCTACACGACGCATACGGAACTGATGTCCCCGGCGCTTTTCCGTGCCGGCCTCTCCTATTCGCAAGAACTCGACCGGCGTTTCGGCAAGAGGACGATCGCCGCCAAGATGACCGATGTGCCGGGTCATACGCTCGGGATGGTGCCGATGCTCGCCGACGCCGGCATTCGTTTCTTGCATCTGGGCGTCAACACAGCCTCTCCACCACCGAACGTGCCGGATGTCTTCCGCTGGCGAGCCCCGGGCGGCGAGGAGATCGTCGTCATGTACCAGCGTTCCTATGGCGAGACCTATTTTCCGGAAGGCATGAGCGACGCGCTGAGTTTTGCCCATACCAGCGACAACATCGGCCCGCAGAGCGTGGCTCAGACTGTGGACGTCTATCGCGAGATGCACCACAAGGCGCCAGATGCTGTCATACGCGCCGCGACACTCGAAGACTACGGCGCAATCCTCTGGGATGCCCGCGAACAATTCCCGGTGCTCGATATCGAACTCGGCGACAGCTGGATCCACGGAAGCGCCACGGATCCCCAAAAGACCGCCCGGTTCCTCGCATTGCAACGCCAGTATGACCGTTTCGCTGACGACGGGCTGACACCGAGCCGGCTCGCATTCGGGCGCGGCCTGGCAATGGTCGCCGAACACACGTGCGGCGTTGACATCAAGACCTATCTCCGGGACGACAAGGCCTGGTCGCGGAAGGACTTCGAAGTTGCGCGGGCATCCGATTACCGGTTTGCCTATTCGGAAGTTTCCTGGGCCGAGCAACGGGCCTATATCGACAAGGCTGTCTCGATGCTGGGGTGTGACGACCGCGAGATTGCCGAAGCGGCAATTTCCAGGCTCGCTGCACCCGCCCTGCCAGCGATTTCGGCTCGGGCCGGAACGATCAGTGCCGGCCGATGGGAAGCTCATGTCGACCCGGTAACCGGAGATCTCACGGCCCTTGTCACGCCCGCCGGGCGTACGATTGAAGGCCGAACTGACACGGAGGGACGACATTCTCTGGTCGCATACCGCTACGAGAGCTACGACGCCACCGACATGGCGCGGCATATGGACACCTATCTGACGCATCGGCAGGAATGGGCGATCCTCGACCACGACAAGCCGGGTCTTGCCGCTTCTGGAGCCGGTCTCTCCAAGGTCTTCGTGCCGGTGCTGACGGCTGCAGAGGGATCCTCCGCCGTCCTCTCCATGCCCAAACAGGCAAACGGGCAGTATGGAGCGCCGCCGATTTTGTCGCTGCATATGGAGGAGGGGGAGGGGTTGATTCTGACGTTCGTGTTGCGCGGCAAGCCCGCGAACCGAATGCCGGAGGCAAGTTTCCTGTCTTTCACGCCGGCCGGCGCATCGGACTGGAGTTTCAACAAGATGGGCCTCTGGCACTCATCGGAGCGCATTGCCGAAAGTGGCGGGGCACAGCTTCAGGCGGTCGCTGCTGCGCGGGAGGCCTCCACTTTGACGATCGAGCCGCTGGATACACCGCTGGTGGCGCCGCAGAGCTGGGACTTCATGACCTTCTGCAAGACGCGCCCGAGCTTTGCCGAAGGCATCCGCTTCAATCTGCACAACAATAAGTGGGGAACCAATTTCCCCATGTGGTGCGAGGGCGATATCGTCGCCCGCTTCCGGATCACGGAATCCACCGGATACTGAAGTCTACAAAGTGAGAAACTGGTCCGGCCCACCTGATCGGAATTCACCGGCATTGCCGCGCCCCGCTCTTAAAGAGCTTCAGTCTTCAAGTATACAGGATTGATGGCTCAGATCTTATCAAGAGCACAACCCTGGCTGAAGGCACTTTACCGCAAAATCGAGGAACGCTCGTCGCTTCTGGTAGAGACAGACGCAGAGTAGTCGCAATAAGCGACCAACCCGGCAAACCGCCGGCGATCTCGTCTGATTGCTTCCATGGTGTACGGCTCACCGGAGGGTCTTGTGGCTGATCGGATCGATCTCACTCGGATCGCGAGGTGTGCGTCGGAAAGTCCATAACCAGTTCATAGGCTGTGCTGCGCCCACCAGCCTCACCTTTTTGCAGGATCCCTTTCGCCAACAGGTCCGCAATATCGCGAGACGCTGTGTCCTGGGATGCGTTCGTCAATTTCGCCCATTTCGTCGATGTAAGCTTGCCTTCGAAGTTTCCTTCTAGCAATTGGTTAAGGACCTTGGCTTGTCGCGGATTGAGATCGCCTGTGGCATGGGCTTGCCAGAAATCATTCTTCAGCATGACGTTGTCGAGGGTTAGCAACGCGTCGCCGACAGCATTGCCCAGACGATCCAGGAACCACCCGATCCAGCTCGTGATATCGAGAGCTTCCTTGCTCGTGATTGACTGCAGGGCTTCATAGTAGCCGAGGCGCGATCTCTCGATCGCTGCAGACATGGAGTAAAGTCTCTGAGCGCCGCCATCACCGCGTGCGAGCACCATATCGGCGATTGCGCGGGTTATGCGGCCATTACCATCGCCAAAAGGGTGGATGGCGACGAACCAGAGGTGGGCGATCGCTGCTTTAACGAGAGGATCAAGGTCGTTCGATCCGTTAAACCATTCGAGGAAGGCTGACATCTCAGCGTCCATGCGATCTGCTGGTGGAGCAACATAGTGGACTTTCTCATGTCCAAATGCGCCGGAAACGATTTCCATGCGGCCGCCTGAGTCGTCGCGCCAATCGCCGACGCGAAGCCGGTGACCCCATTCGTTGCGGCCGGTCGGAAAAAGGGCCGCATGCCATTGAAACAGCCGCTCCGTCGTCAGTGGTTCCGAGCAATTGATTGTGGCATCGAGCGTGATATGGACGATCCCCTCAACCGAGCGGTCGGGTGTCACGAATCCGTCGATATCGATTCCGAGCCGCCGTGCCAGCGACGACCGCACCTGTTGTTCATCCAGCCGCACTCCCTCGATCGCCGACGACTTGACGACGTCGTCAGTTAGCGCTCGCAGAAAGGTCGCCTCGCGCGTACGAAAACCGAGGCTCTCCACACGGCCGATGAGGCGCCCCTGATCGAGGCGTACGGTTGCAAGTCTTGATGCAAGGTTATCGAATTTCCATTCGAAACGCGGCCAGTAGGCAGACTGCCATATATAGGTCATGTCTCAAGATAGGGTACGAATGCGGAGAATGGCAAGCATAATCTCCGCATTTATGCGGATATTGTTGAGGTTAATCTCCGCATTTTACTACTGTACGGTCATTTCGACCGATAGCGCCTGTCTCACTCAGCGTTACCTGACAACGAATGTCTGTGGTCCGGTGCGAGCAAAACGGACTCCAGCACCGTCCGTCGAAGGTGAGCGGAAACACCAGGTTTGGTAAATCTCGAACTTGGAAATCTGTGAGTCCCGTTACAGGTCATTGCCTAGCCTGGACAATTTGTTGTCAGAGGAAAACAAAACAAAGGGGTCATCAGTTCCAACCCGTTCACGTCGGCTAACTTGGATATTGCTCCACATTCAACCGTATCCTATATGTAGGTATGTTCCTACATGGAGGAATTCTATGAGCATCACAAGTTTGTCTAGCCGAGAGTTGAACCACGACGTGAGTAGGGCAAAGAAGGCTGCAAAAAAAGGACCTGTAGTTATTACAGATCGCGGGAAGCCGTCACATGTGTTGATGACGTACAGCGAATTCGTGCGCCTGACCGGCAAGCGCCGCAATCTCGTCGATGCTCTTTCAATGCCTGGTTTGTCGACGATCGAATTGGATCCGCCGAGAGTCGAAATTGCACCTCGCGAGGTCGATCTGTCTTGAAGTACCTGTTGGATACAAACGTCGTCTCCGAGTTGCGAAAAGTTGGAGACGGTAAAGCAGACGCCAATGTGACAAAGTGGGTCGGGGCGCAAGATTCAAATGACTTGTTCATTTCCGCGATTACGATCCTGGAAATTGAGCGCGGGATATTAACCATCCAACGTCGCGACGCCGCCCAGGGCTCTCGCTTGCGAGGATGGATGGATAGTCGTGTTCGCCCTGAATTCGCCGAGCGAGTTCTGCCAATCGATGACGCGATAGCGACGCGTTGTGCCCACTTACATATTCCAGACCGCCGCAACGAGGCTGATGCTTTGATCGCCGCTACCGCGCTGGTTCACGGTTTAACTGTAGTCACGCGTAATGTTCAGGATTTCGATGATACGGGCGTGATCGTCGTTGACCCGTGGCAAGACTGAACTCGGCGCGGGCACCCGCTAGGGATGTCCTTTTAATTCCTTAGATCACCCCAGAGTTTTTTGTGATCGCCAGAGGCTGGATAGCCCCTCAGGCGCGATCCGGCCGATAGAACGCCAAGCACCTTTGAATTCGTCGATTTCGGTGATCAGCGACAGGACTTCGGGCGTGATCCGCACGGTCGCCGTGTTTAGAAATTCCATATTCCCATCCAATTCTTGGGACACTGTCATGCACTATTTATCCATCCGTTTCCATCCAATTTCCACGAGATAGTTTGTCAGGTCTGTCAGTTGATCGCGAGCTAGATGACTGCCCAGACTTCACTCGAGCGGATTCAGACTTTTGCAGCGAGAGGACGACAGCTATCAGAAATTCGAGACAGTTCTCCTATGTCATTGGCAAGGCACTGGCGGCCGAGGACGAGGACTGGGATTTCTAAGCCTCTGACGTCTCTAAGAGTTCGGATGAGATCGACGCGAAACAACAGTGGGTCGTAGGTTCGACCCCGCTCTAGACCAGACGAGTCGTGCCCGCGATATATGGCCGGCGTTGTTGACGCGGCTCGCGTTGCTTGTGGGGGGGCACCTCTGCTCGATCGAAACCGTCATGATGGCCGCGCCACTGAAGTTCACGGGTTCAGCCCCGCGCAGCGCGCCGTGTTGAGTACATGCGTTTCCATTTCAAGGCGGGCGCGTGCCGCATCATTGTCGCTTAGAGCCGCAATGATGCGGCGATGCTCGGCGATCGAGGCCTGCATGCGCGCGGGCTCTGTGATCGGAATCGGTTGGCGCTGCGTTTCCGTCAGCTGCTCGCGCACGACTTGGTAAAGCGCCCGCAGCATGGCATTGCTGCAGGCAGACGCAATGATGCCGTGGAATTCGAGATCGGCTTCGACATTGGCCAGCAGATCCTGTTTGGCCCAGCAATCCTCCATCTGCTTCGTTGCCGCTTCCATCGCCTGCAGCTGATTGCCGGTGAGGCGTCCGGCGGCGAGTGCGGCGATATTGCCCTCAAGCATGATGCGCGTCTGGAAGACGTCGAAGACCGAATAGGTGTCGGAGTAGCGCCAGGGTGCCATATTGCTTCCCGGGGCGCCAGGGTCGGCAACAAAGGTGCCTCGGCCGGCTTCGGTTTTGATCAAGCCCAGAGTTTCGAGAGTCAGCAGCGCTTCGCGTAGCGAGGCCCGGCTGATGCCGAGCTTCAGGGAAAAATCACGCTGCGACGGAATCTTCTGACCGGCGGCGAGTTCGCCGCTCTGGATCATGTCCTGTATCAGTCGAGCCGCCGATTGCGGCACCAAAGTCCTGTTCAGCATTCTTGCGCTTCTCCGACATCTGATCGGCGCGTCTGGTTCGCCCCGTACATTTAAATCCATCACGCGCTTGCAAATGACAAGATACCATGATTGATTTGGCCTGACTGGTCAGACCGGTTAGACCATTAGCAAAAATACGCGCCATAAAACAAGGGGAACCTAGATGCGTCATTTTTCCTTTCTGAAGACTGCGGTGATTTCGGGCGTTCTCGCCTTCGCCAGCCATGCATCCCTTGCCGCCGATCTTTCCGTCGGCGCCAATATCGGCAATGTGCCATGGGAATTCCAGGACGAAACCGGCAAGACCGTCGGCTTTGAAGTCGATCTCATCACCGAAATTGCCAAGCGCCTCAACAAGTCCGTCGAATTCGTCAACATCCCGTTCAACGGCCTCTTTTCTGCCGTCCAGTCGGGCCGAATCAACATGGCCGTCTCGTCGATCACCATCACCGAGAAGCGCCTGGAATCGGTTAGCTTTGCCCAGCCCTACTATGACAGCGACCAGTCGCTTACTGTCATGGCTACCGCCGGCATCAAGGATCTCTCGGGCATGAGCGGCAAGGTGGTTGGCGTCGACACGGGTTCGACTGGCGACGTGTGGGCAACCACCAACACCGCCAAATACAGCCTCGGCGAAATCCGCCGCTTCGAAGGCCTGCAACCGGCCATGCTCGATCTCGCTGCCGGCCGCATCGACGGCTATATCAGCGATATTCCGGCGCTTCAGTATTACGTAAAGGACAAGCCGACAATCAAGGTCGTCGAGCGTATCCCGACCGGCGAAAAATACTCGATCATGTTCAACAAGGGCGACCCGTTGGCCAAGCAGGTCAACGACGTGATTACGACACTGAAGGGCGAGGGCTTCATCGCCAAGCTGCACGAAACCTGGTTCGGCGCGAAGGCCGAGGATACGACCTCTACAATCAAGGTCGCCGACATGCCTGCTGCTAAGTAAGGCCGGATGGTTCAGGCCACGGATGGCGGCTTGTCCGCCATCCGCCCCACAACGACCGACCGGTGCCTAAATGGATATCTTTACGACCTTTTTTAATCTGGCGGTGCTGGAGCGCTCTTTTCCGCTGCTCCTCTCCGGCCTCTGGATCACCCTCGAACTTGGCGTCGTCAGCATCGTTGGCGGCCTGGCGGGTGGGTTGATCCTCGCGCTCCTGCGCCTCTATGGCGCCACGTTTCTCCAAGCGCTTGCCAAGATCTATATCGACATCTTCCGCTCAATTCCGCTGCTAGTGCTGCTCATCGTGATCTACTATGCCTTGCCTTTCGTCGGCATCCGGCTCTCGCCGTTCCTTTCGGCCGCCGCTGCCTTGACGATCGTTTCGACGGCTTACACGGCGGAGATCTTTCGCGCCGGCATCGAAGCCATTCCGCGCGGCCAGTTCGAGGCCTCGGAAGCGCTCGGACTTTCCTATCGTCACATGATGGTGGAAATCATTCTGCCGCAGGCGATCAAGATCGTCATTCCGCCGCTGACGAACAACTGCATCAACGTGATGAAGGATACGGCGCTGGCGTCCGTTGTCGCCATGCCCGATTTGCTGAAGCAGGCAACGCAGGCGCAGGCATTGATGGCAAATCCCTCGCCGCTCATTGGCGCAGCCATCATCTACGTCGCGTTCCTGTGGCCGCTGGTCAGCATCGTTGCCCGTCTCGAAAAACGCTTCAGTGCCGGGAGGCGTCGATGAAAACCATTGTCAATATCCACAACCTCAACAAGTCTTATGGCAATTTCCAGGTCCTTCACGGCATCGATCTGGCAATCGGCGAAGGCGAGGTCGTGTGCGTTATCGGCCCCTCGGGCTCCGGTAAATCGACGCTGATCCGCTGCATCAACCACCTGGAGAGCTTCGCAAACGATAGCCACGTCGAGGTCGATGGCATCAAGGTGGAGCGCGGGCGCAATCTGGCGCAAGTGCGCGCAGAAGTCGGAATGGTGTTCCAGTCCTTCAACCTCTTCCCGCATTTGACGGTCATGAAGAACATCATGATCGCGCCGATGCGGGTACGCGGCACACCGCCTGATGAGGCCGCCCGCAAGGCGCGCGAACTGCTTGCCCGCGTCGGTATCACCGAGCAGGCGGAGAAGTATCCGGAACAGCTGTCCGGCGGCCAGCAGCAGCGAGTGGCGATCGCCCGCGCGCTGGCGATGGAGCCGCGCGTACTGCTCTTCGACGAGCCCACCTCGGCGCTCGACCCGGAGATGGTGGGCGAAGTGCTCGACGTCATGCGCACGCTCGCCGGCACCGGCGTCACCATGATCGTGGTTACGCATGAGATGGGCTTTGCCCGTCAGGTCGCCGACCGTGTCATTTTCATGGATGGCGGCCGGATAGTGGAAGCCGGCACACCCGCCGAGATATTCGACAATCCGCGGGAGGAGCGCACGAAGAGCTTCCTGCGCGCCGTTCTCAATCACTGACAATAAAGACAAGGTTCCGGAGGACCACATGGAGACGCAACGCCCACTCGACATCGACTTTGTCAGGAGCCAGTTCCCGGGGCTTCAGCATGGATGGACGTTTTTCGACAATGCCGGAGGCTCGCAGATCCTGAAGCGCGCGGTCGAGCGCATCAATACGTTCCTCTATGACAAGAACGTCCAGATCGGCGGCAGCTACGACGTGTCGCAGCAGGCGGCGAAGGCGTTGATGGAAAGCCGCGTCGCCGCCACACATCTGGTGAACGCGGCGCGCCCGGAAGAAATCATCTTCGGGAGCTCGACCACGGTGCTGCTGCAGAATCTGGCGCGCGCCATGCGCAGCCAGCTTTCGGCCGGCGACGAGATCATAGTTACCATTTCGGACCACGAGTCCAATATCGGGCCTTGGGACGGGCTGCGCGACATGGGCGTCGTCGTCAAGTTCTGGCCGCTCGACACCAAGACCTATGAGCTCGACCTTGCCGATCTCGAACCACTGATGAGCGAGAAGACAAGGCTCGTCTGCGTCACCCATGTCTCCAATATTCTCGGCGCCATCAATCCGATCGCCGATATCGCGGCCATGGTGCATGCGCGCGGCGCGCGTATCTGTGTCGATGCCGTCGCCTATGCGCCGCATCGCGCCGTCGATGTCCGAGCGATGGATGTCGATTATTACGTCTTCAGCTTCTACAAGACTTACGGCCCGCACTACGCGATGATGTACGGCAAATATGATTATCTTCTGGAGCTCGATCCGCTTTATCACTTCTTCTATGGGCGCGACAAGGTTCCGGGAAAGCTGGAGCCGGGCAATCCGAACTACGAGCTCGCCTATTCGGTCACGGGGATCGTCGATTATCTCTGCGAACTCGGCGCAAAATCCGGCGCCTCGGGCTCGCCGCGTCAACTGATCCTTGCGGCCTTCGAGGCGATCACCATTCAGGAAAACGCGCTGACGGATCGGCTGCTAACCTATCTGCGCAGCCGCAACGATTGCCGCATCATCGGCGAGACGGCAAACCGCAATGGCCGGCGTATCCCGACGATCAGCTTCGTCTTCGAGGGGCGCAATTCGGAAGATATCTGCAAGGCCATGGACGCCTATAAGATCGCAATCCGTTTTGGCGATTTCCACGCGCGGCGGCTTGGCGACCATGTTGGCCTGCCGCAGTACAATGGCGCCGTGCGCGTTTCCATGGTGCATTACAACACGGTCGCTGAGGTCGATGGACTGATTGCGGCGCTTGATGAAATCTTGGGGCGCGACAATGCGGGCCTGAACAAGGGGGCTGCCTGATGCATTTCGATACCATCATCAAGAACGGCACAGTCTTCACCGCGAGCGATACGTTTCGTAGCGATGTCGGGATTCGCGATGGAAAGATCGCTGCGCTGGCCGCTGGTCTTGATGATGCCGATGAGATCATCGATGCCACCGGCCTCTATGTCATGCCCGGCGGCATCGACAGCCATGTCCATATCGCCCAACCCTCGGGCGACGGGATCGTCATGGCCGACGATTTCGCGAGCGGTACCCTTTCGGCCGCCTTTGGCGGGAACACGACGATCCTGCCTTTCTGCCTGCAGGAAAAGGGCACGACGCTGCGTGAATCGCTGAAGGATTACCATGCCAAGGCCGATGGCCAGTGCCATATCGACGTATCGTTTCATCTGATCCTTAGCGATCCCACGGCCTATGTGCTCGGGCAGGAGCTTCCGGCGCTTGTCGAGGATGGCTATACCTCGCTCAAGGTCTTCATGACCTATGAGAACCTTCGCCTGCGCGACGACCAGATCCTCGATACATTGGACAGCGCCCGCCGTTCCGGCGCGCTCGTCATGGTCCATTGCGAGAATGAAGACGCAATCCGCTATCTGATCGGCAAACATGAGCGGAATGGCGATCTGGCGCCGAAATTCCACGCGCTGAGCAGGCCTGCCGCGGCTGAGCGCGAGGCGACGCATCGGGCGCTTTCGCTTGCCGAAATCGTCGATACGTCGATTGTCATCGTCCATGTCTCGAACCGCCAGGCGATGGAAGAAATCGAGCGGGCCCGCAAGCGCGGCGGCAAGGTCGCGGGCGAAACCTGCCCGCAATATCTGCTGTTGACGGCAGACGATCTCGATGCTGCCGAGCTTGAGGGCGCGAAATTCGTTTGCTCGCCGCCGCCGCGGGACAAGGAAAGCCAGATTGCCTGCTGGGAAGGCCTGCAGAATGGCACGTTCGAACTTTTCTCGTCCGATCATTGCCCCTTCCGTTACGAGGATGAGGGAGGCAAGCTCAACGAGAAGGGCAAGCGGAATTTCCGTTGGATTCCAAACGGCATTCCCGGCGTCGAGACGCGGTTGCCCATTCTGTTTTCGGAAGGGGTGAGCAAAGGCCGGATCGATATCAACCGCTTTGTGGCGCTGTCATCCACCAATCATGCCAAGCAATATGGCCTCTATCCGCAGAAGGGCACGATCGCGATCGGCTCGGATGCCGATATTGCCCTCTGGGATCCGTCGAAGAAGGTGACCATCACCAACGACATCCTGCATCACGGCGCCGATTACACACCCTATGAAGGTCTTGAGGTCGAGGGCTGGCCCGTGCGCGTCATCCTGCGTGGCGCGACCATCGTTGATGGAGAGGCGTTCACCGGCGCTGCGGGTCAGGGTGCCTATCTTCGCCGGGCGAAAGTTGGCGTCGTATCGCAAAATAGATAAATGCGAAAACGCTCTTTGGTTTTGCGTAGCTTGGCGAAGTATGGTGGTTGAAAGCTGGAGAGCGGCTGAGGGTGCTACCGCAGAGCCATAGCCCTTTCCCGTTCTCGGCGTTTTCGCATTTTGGGGGAAGCCGATGCAGGTCTTTGCCTTGGCACGAAAGCGGCCATCGAAGGCGCAACTGTTGTAGAGAAGTCTGCCAAGGGGCATTTCATCATCGGCCGGTCGCGTGCAAGGTGGCCAAGGATCGCTTCGGGAGCACCTATTTGCTTGTAGCTACACGGAACGATTGTCGTCATACTACGCTCAACGTCGGTTGAGGAGCAGGGCAGACCATGGACAAGTTAGGCCCGGTAGCGTTTGGACTGATCATAAGCGTTCTCGGCATCACATCAGCTCAAGCGTTTCCGGCAATTAGTCCACCCGGGATCCAATTGCCGCAGCAAACAGAAACCGTGCAATGGCGTCACGGAGGCGGCGGCGCATACGGCGATTACGGTGTAATCGTCGGCGGCGCATTAACACGGCCTCGCTACGGTCCCTACGGGGCTACATATTACGGCTCGTTCTACGGGTATCAGCGCCGGCCAGATAGCTCTTATTGGCCGTACCGCGGGTATGAACCGTCAGTCGCCTATGAGGGCGGCGGCCATGTGAGTTGGTGCTATGCGCGCTATCGTACGTACAGGGCATTCGACAATACGTTCCAGCCTTACTACGGCCCCCGTCGCGAATGTGTCGGACCATATCGATGGCGCTAATCGCCTATCTCCTACCGCCAGGTGCCCCTAGTCTACGTTCGAACGCCCTTCTGGCGGATTCGAGCGTTATTGCGGCGATGCCGTTCGCCTCTCTGTATGCGACGTCCACGCCCCATCGATTTCTCAATCAGTTGCAGCGATCTGAGGTTGATCTACGGGCCGTCAAATGCGCTCACCGACGAGTACCTGACGAGCTCATTGTGAGGCCTTGATGCGGGCGACATAGGCCCATGGCATCAGGGTATCGATGTCTTTGACGAGGTGGCCATTTGCGAGGCGGGTGAAGAGGTCGCACAGATAGGCGCAGGGTTCAACGCCGTTCATCTTGCAAGTGCCGATCAGCTGGCAAACCCGGCCCAATTACGGCCCCCTTCATCGTGCCCCGCAAAGAGGGCATTGCGGCGGTTCATGGCCGGACGGCGGATCGCGTTTTCCACCAGGTTGGAGTCGATATCGACGTGGCCGTCGTCCAGGAACAGCCGGAAGCCGTCCTGCCGTGTCAGCATATAGGCCAGGGCTTTTCCGAGGTCAGACTTGCGTGAGAGACGCTTGGCTTGCGCTGCCAGCCAGGTGAAGAACGCGTCCACCAGCGGGAGGGACAGGTGCTGTCGAACTGCCCGCCGATGATCGGGATCTGAGCCCCGGATACTGTCTTCGATCTTGTAGAGCGCGGCGATCCGCAGCAGCGCCTCGTCGACGATGGGCGATCCACTCTTTGGCGTGGCCTTGATCAGCTTTCTGCGTCCGTGCGCCCAACAGAAAGCCAGTTTCAACGGGTCACCGCCCACCCGGTCCGACGTGGCGAGGTGAGAGTAACCACCGTAGGCATCGACCTGGATTGTCCCGTTAAACCCTTCGAGGATTTCAGCGGCATATTCGCCTTTACGCCCATGTCGATAATGGAACACCACGCCCGGCGGCGCGGAGCCATTCCAGCCGCGATCGTCACGCAACACGGCCCAGAGATAACCGGTCTTCGTCTTGCCTCGCCCCGGATCCAACACCGGAGCCGTGGTCTCATCGACATAGAGCCGCGTGCTTTCCAACAGTAGCCGTTTTGCCATGTGGTCGACCACCGGTGCGATTTCGCTGCCCGTGCGCCCCATCCAATCGGAAAGGACCGTGCGGTCTATCGGCACCCCGTGTCGCGCCATGACCTCAGCCTGCCGGTTGAGCGGCATATGTTCGGAATGCTTGGAGACGGCAATCTCAGCCAGAAGGGCTTCGGTCGGGCAGCTCCCTTCCAAAAGATGTGCCGGCGCTCTCGCCTGGACGACGCCCGTTCGACCCTTGGGGCATGCGTATTTCGGGCGGATCGTGACGATCACCTCGTAGCGCGCCGGAATCCGGTCGAGCCGTTCCGTCCGATCCTCGCCAATCCGGACCATGTTGCCGCAACCGCAGGGACAAACGATGCTCTCGGGCTCGATCACTCTCTCGACCCGTGGCAGGTGTTCGGGCAGTGCACGGGCCTTACGCTCCTTGCGAGGAACCGCCTTGTCCGGAAGCCCTATATATCGGTCCATGGTTGCCTCCATTCGATATTTGGGCCCCCGGTTCCAATCGTGAGCCCGTATTTCCATCTGATCGGGGGCAACCAACCCAGCCAGCATCATCTTGCATAAAGTTGCCGGGGGCAGTCGCACCGCGATTACCCCATGTGTAGCCGCTTGCCGCAAATTCGATCCGACGCCTCCCAAACAACGACGAGCGCTGCCCGCACGTCATCACCGTAAACCCGCCACCCTGCCCGATCGCGGAACGTTTTCGAATTTGCATTGACGTTAATTTTGGCCTCTTTCGCGGCCGTGACAAAGGCGGCTCTGGTGCTTGTGGCAAGCGGCTCTCACGCAAGAATCGCAAGCGACCTTCCACGCGTCGTTTGGCTTAACCTCCGGTCATCGCTCGGCCATGCGGGCCGACAGGCTTTGTCGTCAACCAGCAGTCACAGCGTAATAGCGAGCCGCCGGCAAATCGACCCGCTATTTGTCTTCCGGTTGCTTTTCTAGGACGTAGAGGCCCACGTCGATGGTCCCCGCCTTAAAGCCCGCAGCGCAGTAACACATGTAATAGTCCCACAAGCGGTAGAACTTCTCGGAATAGCCCATTGCTTTGATATTGGGCCAAGCAGCCAGGAATCGCTCTCGCCATTCGAGGAGCGTCCTCGCATAATCCATGCCGAAATATTCGGATTGTGCCAACCGAAGGCCGGTGCGCGCGGCCTGTGTCCGGATGACCGCTTTTGTCGGCAGCATGCCACCGGGGAACACATGGCGCTGAATGAAGTCTGACGTGCGACGATAGGCGGCAAACCGGTTCTCGTCGATGGTAATGACTTGGAGTACAGCATGTCCGCCTGGGCGAAGCCGTTTATGCAGCGTTTTGAAGAATACGGGCCAGTAAGCCTCGCCTACCGCTTCTAGCATTTCAATCGAAACAATCCGGTCGTAGGTTCCGGTCACATCCCTGTAGTCTTTCAGTTCAATCCTAACAGTTTCGTGGAGCCCTTCGGCTCGAATGCGCCCTGTCGCAAATGCCAATTGCTCAGAGGAAAGCGTGACGCCGCTTACCATCGCACCGGCACGGCCAAGCCTTTGGGCCAGCGATCCCCAGCCGCAGCCAATCTCCAGAACACGCTCCCCGCCCTTGAGCTTCAGCAGCTCTTCTACCCGCTCGAGTTTTGCTGTTTGCGCGCCTTCCAGGCCTAGGTTCGGCTCCAAATAGAGTGCGGACGAGTAGGTCATGCTCGGATCGAGCCACTGTCTGTAAAACGCGTTGCCGAGATCGTAGTGGTAGGCGATGTTCTTTCGGCTTCCGGCCTTACTGTTTGCATGCAGCGTGTGACGAAGCCGATTTAACAGCCTAGCGATTGCATTACCCGAAATCCTTCTATCAAGGAGATCGATGTTACGGGCGGTCAGCTCCAGGAAGGCTTCCAAATCCGGCGTCGTCCAATCCCCATCAATGTAGGCCTCGGCGAAGCCCAGATCACCGCGTGTCGCAAGCCGCTTGATGGTGCGCCACTTGCGAATGACGATCGTCGCGGACGGTCCCGGCCGGGTGCCGGTTTTCTCAACCCGTTCTAAGGATGGAAGAACCACTGTAATTTTACCGGTATCTATCGAAGAAACGGCGGCAACTATTGCCTTCGCGAGAAGCCCGTCCTTGGTTAAAGTCTTGTTGATGGCTCTCTTAAGTATTCTTGCCAGGGCTACCACGATTATTTCCCGAAAATCTCATTGTTGCTTGCGAGGACTTGTGCGTCTATGCCTCGACCACTGCTACGCCAAAAGCAGGTCAGGTGGTGTCCCGGTAGCTTGATGTCTTGGGTGGGGGCGGGCTGGTTCGGAAGCTTGCGCCCTTCAGCCATAGCCTGAGTGCCTCCCAGTGGATACAGGCCATCACCTTCAACGTCATGAAAGGGAACCGCAGGAGGCAGCGAGCGAGGTTGGCGTCGGTCAGCGGTGCCGCGTCGGCGTTGAACGTGGCGGCCAGCACCGGTTGCCCGCCAGCAGTCTCGTGGATGCGCACCCGCACGGTTTTGCCGGGCGGCAAGATACGGAAGTGGTAGCGCAGCCCCATGTCCATGAAGGGCGACACGTGAAAGATTTTCGTCCTCCTCTGGCGGATACCGGCTGGACTTTCCTCGCCCGGAAGCACCGGCGCCACATAGTTATGCCGCTCGCCGAAAGTGTTGCGCACGGCGTAGATGATCGCGATCAATCGCTCGTTCTCATCATAGGCGAAGTAGGTCGCGAGCGGGTTGAAGACGTATCCGAACATACGCGGATAGGCGAGCAGCAGGATCCGTGCCGCCGGCTTCTCGAGTCCGGCGTGTGCCAGCAGGCGATCGACAAACTGGCGCAGCATCTCGTCCTTCTCGTCGACGTGATCACGCTCGTGAAAGGAAATGATGCCAGGCCGATTGACCGACAGCAGGCTGGAGAGCTCGGCAAGATCGCCAAGGCGGTCGATATCCACTAACAAGGAAAAGACGCTGTAGCTGAAGCGATGGCCGAAGGGACTGAGCCGCTGGTGCATGACCTTACCTGGAAAGAGCGTGCCGGCCGCCGCGGGCGGCGGGCCGTTGTTGGCCATGCTCGTGATGCGGTTTTCCCTCATTCTTTACCCCTTGCCGAGTCCGTCACCGGGAAGGCTGCCAGCGCACATTCTTGCACAATAGCCCACCCAGAATGCAGCCGCGGGTGAGAAGCGATTTGTCGGAGACCCGCACGGTGACCGAAAATGTGCGGTCTCGTTTCGGGTCATAAGCAGTCCCTGCTAGTGTATCGGACGATTTCGGCTGAAGGGACATGACCAGGCGATCGCCGGCCTCTTCACCCTTGGTGGTATCGCGGATCCACAGATTGGTCGCGCAGATATTGCTGCCGCAGGGTGCTATGCGCACACGCGCGTTTCCGTCGTCGCGTAGCCAGATACCGCTCGGATCGGCGGATTGCTGCGCCTGCACGGCGGCTGTCGATATCAAGGCGGCATACGTAGTCAGAACCGCTATCCTCATCGGTCCATTCTCCTTCTTTTCGTGACATACGCACGGGCAAGTCGATCGGTTCACTCGAGGTGATCCGCCGAGGCGGTGATGCCGTAGAGAATGTCGACACCATCGGGGGGACACCATATGAAAACCATGATCACGGCCTATCTGGCGACAGGCGTCGCTTTCCTGACTGTCGATGCCATCTGGCTTACGACGATGGCAGATATGCTCTACCGACCGCGTCTGGGCGATAAGCTTGCGCCGCAGTTCCACCTGGCCCCGGCAATCTTCTTCTATTTGACCTATGTCGCCGGCATTGTATTCTTCGCCGTGCTTCCGGCTCTCGGGAAAGGCGGTCTTTGCAGGGCTGCACTGAACGGCGCCGTGCTTGGTCTTATGGCCTATGGGACCTATGACCTCACCAATCAGGCTACGTTGAAGGACTGGCCACTGGCCATCACGCTTGCCGATATTCTCTGGGGCGCCTTGGTAACTGCCGTTGGCGCATCAAGCGGCTTTTGGGCCGCCAGCCGGCTCGGATGATTGCTCGGCCTGCGCAAGGAGGTTGGAGAAAATAAGGGCGACGAAAGCTGTAAGGGTGCAGCCGCTGATGAGATTAAGCCGCGCCAGAGCGTAATATTCGGCCGCGTCATACCACGCTAGCGGCGGCCCATAGGCATCGTGCCACACTAGAAAGACGCCGAAGGCGACTGCGGTCAGCGCCAACCCGATAAGGCGTTCGTGCGGGCGAAACAGCAAGAGGGCGATCACCGCGCAGGGAACGAGGAAGATCTCGACCCCGGATGCCGTGCCGAAGAGCCAAGCCGAAAGTACCGTATTACCGATACCCGCCAGCGGCAGGAGCGCCCGGGCGGCGACGCAGTTCCAACGTGCAACGGCGGGCACGACGAGAAAGAACGGCGTTGAAAGGAAAGTGAACCAGGCGGGCGTTATGTCGGCGCTAACCAGCCAGAAAAGGTAAAGCGGATAAAACGGCTGGTTCGAGGCAATCAGAAGTGAAATGACGTTCCCTGCAGCGACACGTGGGTCTGGGTGGCGAGCGTAGGCTCGCACGATCTTTGTAAGTGTTCTGAAAAGGGAGGTCACGGCCGTGCGCTGGCGGGTCGCAGGCGATAGTGGCTGACACCCCATTCCTCGCCATTGGCATGGCCGAAAAGCCCGGCCGTTGCGAGAAAGAATATCCGCCAGCGCCTCATCCAGAGCGCCGCATCTTGCCCGTAGGTCGCCTCAAAAATGGCGCGGATGATGTGGCGGTTCCGGTCGAAATTATCTAGCCAGTCAATCGCCGTGCGTTCGTAATGTTTTCCGCTCCAGCGCCAGTCCCTTTCGACAATGAAGCTGTCGCTAAATTCTCGGACCAGCTCGTGGCTCGGCATGATGCCGCCGGTGAAGAAATACTGGGCGATCCAATCCGCCTTGTCGGCATGGTCGAAACGGTAAGCGGTCTTGCGATGGGAAAAGATATGCAGGAAGAGCCGGCCGTCGTCACGGATCCAGACGCGCACCCGTTCAAGCAGCGACTTCCAGTTGGACATATGCTCGAACATCTCGACGGAGACGATCCGGTCAAAGGTATTGTCGGGAGCAAAGCTATTCATGTCAGCGGTGATGACCGTCAGGTTCAGAAGACCGCGCCGTTTGGCTTCAGTCTCGATATAGCTGCGTTGCGATGAAGAATTCGAAACGGAGACGATGCGGGCCGACGGGTAACGCTCGGCAATGAACAGCGAGAGGGAGCCCCAGCCGCAACCGAGATCCAGAATATCCTGTCCGTCCGCAAGGTCTGCATGAATGCGGGTTTCATCCAGCGCCGCAATCTCAGCTTCCGCTAGCGTGCTGTTGGGTGAGGTATAAAGGCACGAGGAATATTTGCGCCGCGGACCGAGCGTCAGCGCAAAGAACGCCGTCGGTAGGTCGTAATGCTGCGCGTTGGCTTCATCGGTGTGAACGGCGATCGGCCATCCGGTCATCGATTGCGCAAACTCGCGATCCGTCACACCGCCTCCGTCCGCCAGAAGCTTGCGCCTGCGACCGACGAACCGGCTGATGACGAAGCGCAAGGCGTCATCAGGAAGCGGCAGCTGCTCGGCGGCAGCGATGGCGGCAGCGACAAGATTCATGTCAGCTTTCCCCGTTTTGCAAGCCAGGCCAGAAAGCATTGACGCGATTGGCGTAGGCGGAGAAGGCCGCGCCGCGTGAGCGCATCATATGCGCTTCGAGCGGCGGAATTCCCGAGACATGCACGAGCAGCAAATACATGAAGGCGGGACCGACAAGCGCCAGCCAACCCCAGCCCCATACCCCTGCGGGGCCGATAGCGATGACTGCATATCCGGTCCATCCGAGCCACTGGAAGAAGTAGTTCGGATGGCGCGAGAGGCTCCACAAGCCCTCGTCACAGATCCCTCCGCGGTTCGCGGACTTACCGCGAAATCGCGCCAACTGCGCATCGGCGAAGCCTTCTCCGACTATGGCTATAACAAGGATGGCAATGCCGGCGAAATCACTCCATTGCAGGCCCGTTGAAGGGTTTCGTGCGGCGATGAAGATGGTTGCAGTTAAGAGTAGCGCGGCTCCTGCCTGTATCTGCAGGAACAGGTACAAACGTAAACGCCAGCTTTTGCCCCATTCCTCACGCAGTTTGACATATCGTGGATCCTCTCCGCCCTGTAGGGTGCGCTGCAGGATATGGAGGCCTAGGCGGCAGGACCATAACCCGGCGGGGGCGGCGACAACGAGCCGCCGCTGCCATTCTCCCTCCCAGCCATCGACCGGGACGAGCGATGCTGACAGGCCGGTAGCTCCGACGAGAAACGACCAGACTACGTCGATCCAGCCGGATGCCGCGCTTCTTACCACGGCAAACCAGACAGCAGTCATCGCAAGAGAAACAGCGGCTGCCAGCAGGATGAAAAGCGCGGTCGCCGCCACGGCTCAGATCCCGAAGATCGGCTGCAGCATGCGGCCGATAAAGCTTTTGAACCGCATCTTTCCCTCCATGGCGGCAAGGCAGATGCACTCGCCATTCTTGTCGACAATAGGTTGATGCTCGGCATCTTCATTCATTTCCGCAAGATCACCAGGGCGGAAAGTGCCGAACCGATCTGAGAACGAGCCCGAGACGACATAGGTGAATTCCGTGCCGACATGTCCGTGATCGGGGAGGGCGCGGCCCGGGCTAACCTTGAGCAGGATGAGATTGGCATCCGGATCGTGCGGCACGCCGACCCGGCTCATCCTCATGCCGGGGCCGATCCAGCGCCAGCGCCCGATTGCGCAGCCGCACAGGGCCTTTGGCAGGGGAATGCCCTCGATCTCCACCGGCACAAGTGGCGGCAGAACGAGAGAGTGTCCCGCGTCCTCATCATCGAGCATTGCAAGCACATCACTCAGCGCGGTGGCCGAAAGCGTCGTTGGTTCTATTTCTTCCAGCAGGGCACCGCCGAGCGCCTCATGTTCGCGAACGCGAGAGCGGCAGGCCGGGCAAGATGCCAGATGCGCCTCGACCGCGATGGCCGGACCTGCGGCAAGCGTGCCGGCCGCAATGCGCATCAAGGTTTCGTCGGTTGCGTGGTGTGTGATCGTCATGATTTGTCTTCCAGCAGCGCGCGCAGGCGGTTCATTGCCAGGCGTGTTCTAGATTTTACCGTGCCAAGCGGGATGCCCAGTTCATCGGCGATTTCGGCTTGCGATTTCTCGTTGAAATAGGAAAGGCGGATGATCGTCTGCTGCTCCGGTGAGAGCGTGGTTAGCGCCCGGCGCACCAACGCGTCCCGCTCGGCCCCAATCAATCCCTCCTCAAGCGTTTCCGGTGTATTCTCGGGATCGGGCGGCAGAGCTGAGGGATTGCGCTGGCGGCGCACGTGGTCGATGCGCATGTTGCGGGCTATCGTAAAGATCCATGTGGCAACACCCGCCCGCGCAGGGTCAAAATACGAAGCCTTGCGCCACACCGTCAGCATCGTCTCCTGCATGAGCTCCTCGGCCATGCCCGACGAGGGCGTCCAGCGCAGAAAGAAGGTTTTCAGCTTCGGCCCGAAATGGCGGAAAAGCCGCGCAAAGGCCTGTCGGTCGCGGTCTTGAGCAATCTGAACCATCATCTCTGCGAGCGCATCGGGTGAAGGCGCCTGCTGTACATCCCTCGAACTCACCACGGCAAGTCGCCGGCCTCTCGGCACGCCTGGTCTGCGATCCATCTCAATGGAGCTCGAAACTTCATTCATGCATCCTTTTACGCGGCGGTCTCCAAAGCGGATCACACGTGCAGAAATCGCTTGTAGTGATCCGCCAGAAGCCGCTCTTCGTACACGTTACTATAAGGTTTCGACAATATCGACAGCTGCAGAAGGATCGACATGCGCCATTTTCCTCAATCGGACCGGCCGATGAAGATTGCTGTTGTTGGCACGGGCATCGCCGGTCTTTCCGCTGCTTGGCTTCTTTCGAAACGTCATGAGGTGACGGTCTTTGAGGCTGACAATCGCGTCGGCGGTCATTGTCACACCGTCAATGCAGGCGGTGTCCCGGTCGATACGGGCTTTATCGTCTATAATGAAACGACTTATCCAAACCTGACGGCACTATTTGCGCATCTTGATGTCTCGACCAAGGCCTCGGACATGTCCTTTGCCGTTTCGATTGACGGAGGACAACTTGAATATGCAGGAACGAACCTTGCCGGTCTATTTGCCCAGCGCCGTAATCTTGCAAACCCACGGTTCTGGTCGATGCTGCGCGACCTCGTGCGCTTTTACCGCGAGGCGCCGAGCGGCGTGCGAAATCTCGATCCATCCGCGAGCCTCAACGACTATCTTGATAGCGCAGGCTTTGGCCGAGCCTTTCGAGAGGATCATCTATATCCGATGGCGGCTGCAATCTGGTCAACACCGGCGCTGGAGATCGGCAATTATCCGGCGCATTCCTTCGTAAGCTTCTGCGAGAACCACGGCCTTCTGAAATTCGTGCGTCGGCCGATCTGGCGCACGGTGGTCGGCGGAAGCAGCGCCTATGTCGAGCGGCTGTCCGCGCCCTTCCGCGATCGCATTCGTACCAATGCCCCGGTGAGGTCGATTCGTCGTGTGAATGGTGCGGTGGAGGTTTTCGTGCCCGGCGTACAACCAGAGTGGTTCGACCATGTCGTGATTGGTACTCATGCCGATGAAGCACTCGCTATGCTGGCCGACCGGTCGCAGCGCGAGGCGGAACTGCTGAGCGTTTTTGCCTATGGCGATAACGAAACCGTACTCCATGGGGATGAAAGCCTGTTGCCCCGCCGCCGACGCGTCTGGGCGAGTTGGAACTATCTGGCATGTTCGGGGCGTGATGGCGCCGCGCGGCAAAAGCCCTGTGTCACCTACTGGATGAACCGACTGCAGGGTATCGCCGAACCGCGCTCCTTCTTCGTGACGCTCAGCCCGCTGCATGACCCGGCCGCAGACAAGGTGATCTGGCGCGGCCGCTACAAGCATCCCTTGTTCAACGCAGCCACGCTTGCAGCGCAGAAACAGCTTTGGTCGCTCCAGGGTGAAGCCAACACCTGGTTTTGCGGCTCCTACTTCGGATCCGGTTTCCATGAGGATGCGATCCAGGTCGGCCTTGCAGTCGGCGAAAACCTGGGCGGTATCGCTAGGCCGTGGTCTGTCGACGGGGAATCGGATCGCATATTTCGAACGGTCGGTGCGCGATCATGAGTTTCCGTGTGAGTGTGTGTCTCGTCGAAGAGCCACCCACAAGCGACCCTCTTAACCGAGAATGCTGAAGCGAGAAACGTGTCCGACATGAGTAAACAGTCCGTTCTGATAAACACAGCAATGGCGATAATTCCCGTAGTTATGGTTTCGCTGCTCGGCCAATTGGCCACCTACCCAAATATTGCTGGTTGGTATTCTGGACTGCTCAAGCCAGCCTTTAATCCACCGGCTTGGATTTTTGCGCCTGTTTGGACCGCACTGTATATTCTGATGGCTTGGGCGGCATGGCGTGTATTGACGATGCCTTCAGATCGCCTTGGCCGTAGCACTGCGCTTGTCTTCTTCTTCACCCAGCTTGCTATGAACGCTGGATGGTCCTGGATGTTTTTCGGACTGCGCTGCCCCCTGGCAGGTTTGATCAATATCGTGCCGCAACTGCTGGTGATCGTGCTAACGCTTACATTCTTCTTTCGGCTGGACCGAGTTGCGGGAATGAGCCTCGTGCCGCTTGCCGCATGGGTTTGTTTCGCGACCTTGTTAAACTTCGAGATCTGGCGGCTAAATGGCTAATTCTCAACCTCTCGATCGTGCCGGCTCGAGCGACATGGCGCCTATTGTGGTCTGGTTCCGCGAGGACCTTCGTCTTGGAGATAATCCAGCATTTTATCACGCTGCAGCAACGGGGCGGCCGCTGGTGTGCCTCTTTATAGACGAAGTCGCTGGACCAGATGTGCGGCCATTGGGCGGTGCTGCGCGATGGTGGTTGCATGGCTCGCTGTTGGAGTTGGACAAATCATTGCGCGAACGTAGCGGACGCCTGCTTTTGTTTCGCGGCGTTGCCGGAGAGATCGTGCCCCTAGTCGTTGCTGCTTGTCGGGCCATCGCAGTTTTCTGGAACCGTCGATATACCGAAGCAACGCGCCGGATTGACGAAGATCTGAAAAAGTCCTTCAGACAGCAATGCATTGACGCCAGAAGCTTCAATGGCAATCTGTTATACGAGCCCTGGACACTGTCGACGAGTGCCAAGGCACCGTTTAGGGTGTTTTCGGCATTTTGGCGTGAGGCGCAAGCTTCTGGTGAACCGGACCCACCATTGCCCGTCCCGGAACGACCGCATTTTTATGCCATTCCACACGAGGTCGAGGTACAAAGCCTGCGGCTTGAAGATCTGCGCCTGGAGCCTGCCGCACCCGACTGGGCGCGCGGTTTACGCACAGCATGGCGGCGCGGTGAGCGTGGCGCCCACACACGCTTGAACAACTTTATCGGCGGTGGCCTTGCACATTACGAAGACTCGCGCGACCGGCCCGATCGGCTGGCGACGTCGCGCCTTTCACCCTATCTGCGCTTTGGCAACATTTCAGCTCGTCAGATCTGGCACCAAGCGAGCATTGCCCCCAACGCGCGAGGTCCAGCGCAGACTACGCGTAGTCTCAAGAAATTCCAGTCAGAGCTTGGCTGGCGCGAATTCTCATATCATCTACTCTATCACAATCCCGATATTGCAAAACGAAACCTGCAGAAGAAATTCGATCGCTTTGCCTGGCGCACCGACCCCGAGGCGCTAGTGGCATGGCAGCAGGGCAGGACGGGATATCCACTCGTGGATGCCGGCATGCGGGAGTTATGGAACACCGGCTACATGCATAATCGCGTGCGCATGGTGGTTGCATCTTTCCTCGTGAAGGATCTTTTGATCGACTGGCGTGAGGGCGAATCCTGGTTCTGGGACACGCTGATCGATGCGGATGCCGCCAACAACCCCGCAAGCTGGCAATGGGTGGCCGGCTCGGGAGCGGATGCCGCCCCGTTCTTCCGTGTCTTCAATCCCGTGTTGCAGGGTGAGAAGTTCGACCCCGATGGCGACTATGTGCGTCGGTGGTTGCCGGAGCTGGCGCACCTGTCCGCGAAATTCATTCACCGTCCATGGGATGCGCCCGACCTGCTTCGACGGCGTGTAGTTGATGTATATCCCGATCGAATCGTCGATCATGGCAAGGCACGCAAACGGGCGCTACAAGCTTGGTCCGAATTGAGCTGAATCTCTCTGATCCCTTCCGACGCCGGTTGCGCCAACGTCACCGTCGGCGAATGTGAAGATCGTGTCAAGATGCATGGCAGCGCGTAGCTTTGGTTGCGACAATAGCGCGCTCGGCCGCACTTTTTTCGAACAGCGCCTGGGCAACCTGGCTCTGATCGCCTGGCGCGAGGTCCGCTCGCTCATGCCGATTAGCACGTTGCCTTTGCCGATTGGCATGACGTCATCGGCATATGTTCGCATCTCCGCAAGCGTTTCTTCCGGCGCAACTGGAATGGCGACGATCAAGTTTTGAGGCGCCCTGGCTTCTCATAGCAATTAGTGCCGCTATTGCGGTCCCTCCCGTCGCCAGACCATTATCGACAATGATGGCACGCATCCCTTCGGCGCCCGGTCGTCGAGATAAATCGCGCGTCGAAGTTCGATCTCGCCGAGTTCACGTTGTCGAGTGGCTGCCTCGTCGGCCTGATGCAAATCAATGCCGGTTTCACGATCTGGTGTACCTTTGGCGGCATTTGGACGATCTCGTCGAGTCCGTAGCCATCCTGATCAACTGCACGCTCCGGCGTCGGGTCGCCTCGAAAAATGCCCGTTTGCAGACCGCAAGCGACCCTCGCCTTTCACTCTTTACTATTTGACGATGTGCGCATTCCAGTGTGGGTCTGCATCAGATCGCTCTGCGAATGGGCTGATCGCATAGCGGCTGACGTGAGATCATCGCGTTCTCGGAGCCCGCTGTTGAAGAGCCGCGCCACCAGCACGGTTAGCTTTCCGATAGCGACCGGGTCTCTGGAAACTCCCCTTGTCTGGGAGATTTCCTTGACGACACTCGCGCACAAACGCGCCTCCTCCTTTGTTGGCAAAGACGTCGGATTCATTTCTCACTCCGGGAACGGCCCGCCCGACGGGCGGGCCTGGCTGATCCACCTAGAAGTCCATGCCGGCGCCAGCGGGGATCGCCGGAGCGGCTTCCTTCTTGGGTTTTTCGGCGATCATGGCTTCCGTCGTCACCAGCAGGCCGGCAACGGAGGCTGCGTCCTGAAGCGCGGTGCGCACGACCTTGGCCGGGTCAATGACGCCCTGTGCGTAGAGATCACCATACTCGCCGGTCTGGGCGTTCCAGCCGTAGGAGAAGTCGGACTTCTCGCGCAGCTTGCCGACGATGATCGAACCTTCTGCGCCGGCATTCTCGGCGATCTGACGGACAGGGGCCTCGATCGCACGTCGGACGATGTCGACTCCGACACGCTGGTCCGGGTTTGCCACATCAAGATTGTCGAGCGCCTTAATGGCCCGCAGCAGTGCCACGCCACCGCCCGGCAGAATGCCTTCCTCAACCGCCGCGCGGGTCGCATGCAACGCGTCGTCGACACGGTCCTTCTTTTCCTTGACTTCGACTTCGGTCGAACCGCCGACGCGAATGACAGCCACGCCGCCAGCGAGCTTGGCAAGACGTTCTTGCAGTTTCTCCCGGTCATAGTCGGAGGTGGTTTCCTCGATCTGCGCGCGGATCTGCGCAACGCGGCTGTCGATCTCGGCCCTGGAACCGACGCCATCGATGATCGTCGTGTTCTCTTTCTCGATCGCGACCCTCTTGGCACGCCCAAGCATGTTCAGCGTCACGTTCTCCAGTTTGATGCCGAGGTCTTCGGAAATGACCGTGCCGCCGGTCAGGATGGCAATATCTTCCAGCATAGCCTTGCGCCGATCGCCGAAGCCCGGAGCCTTGACGGCAGCAATCTTCAGGCCACCACGCAGCTTGTTGACGACCAGCGTAGCGAGTGCCTCGCCTTCGACGTCCTCGGCGATGATGAGAAGCGCCTTGCCGGACTGCACGACGGCTTCGAGAAGCGGGAGCATCGATTGCAGGTTCGAGAGCTTCTTCTCGTGGATGAGGATACAAGGATCTTCGAACTCGACCCGCATCTTGTCAGCATTGGTGACGAAGTAGGGGCTGAGATAGCCGCGATCGAACTGCATGCCTTCGACGACTTCGAGCTCGGTTTCGGCGGCTTTGGCTTCCTCCACGGTGATGACGCCTTCGTTGCCGACCTTCTCCATTGCTTCAGCAAGGTAACGGCCAATCTCGGAATCACCGTTAGCGGAGATCGTGCCGACTTGGGCGATCTCGGAATTGTTGGAGATCTTGCGCGCGTTGGTCTTCAGTTCCTTGACGACAGCGTCGACGGCAAGGTCGATGCCGCGCTTCAGGTCCATTGGGTTCATGCCGGACGCCACCGCCTTGGCACCTTCCCTGACGATTGCCTGGGCAAGCACCGTCGCGGTCGTTGTGCCGTCGCCAGCGAGATCGTTGGTCTTCGAAGCCACCTCGCGCAGCATCTGCGCGCCCATGTTCTCGAACTTGTCCTCAAGCTCGATTTCTTTGGCGACCGTTACGCCATCCTTGGTTATGCGCGGCGCGCCGGAGGACTTGTCGATAACGACGTTACGACCCTTCGGGCCAAGTGTCACCTTCACAGCATTGGCAAGCACATCCACCCCACGCAGCATTCGTTCACGGGCATCGGTGTGGAACTTGACTTCTTTCGCAGCCATTTCTTTAACTCCTCAATAGGCAGCTAATTTAACTGATCGGTCGGCCTTCAGGCGGCCTGCTTCTGCTCTGCCGGGGCTTCGATGATGCCCAAGGCATCGCTTTCCTTCATGATCAGCAGGTCTTCGCCGTTGATCTTGATCTCAGTGCCGGACCATTTGCCGAACAGGATGCGATCGCCAGCCTTGACGTCGAGCGGCTGGACCTGGCCGGCATCGTTACGCGCGCCGGGTCCGACGGCGATGACCTCGCCTTCCTGTGGTTTTTCTTTGGCGGTATCGGGAATGATGATGCCACCCTTGGTTTTTTCTTCGGACTCAACCCGGCGGACAAGAATGCGATCATGAAGCGGTCGGAACGACATGTTTTCCTCCGATGGACAAACAATGATGACGTTGTTCCCCTGGCCGAACCGGATGACCAGTCCGGGCGGGAGCAAAACCTCAGTCGAGCGTTTTGCGCGAAATGATCTGGTTTTGCGATTTTTCGATTTCAAGAGGTCAAAACAAAAAAATGGCTCTCTTCAGAGGCGGCTGCTAACACGCTGGAAAAAAACAACAACAGGGGTCTTTACGTTTGAAAATCCGTTGCTGGCCTCAAAATTTTGCGCCACATTCGCCAGTGTCACTAAACGGAGATGAAGCATGGGATTTTCATCGGATCTGGAGTGTCAGCTCAATGGCTTCGGCCTCACCACTGCCCATAAACTCTACCGCATTCCTGATTTTGAATCCGTGCTGCAACCCTTCGTTTGGCAAGATTGCTCCCGATTTTCCTGCGATGCAGAAGTTCCTTGATTACTGGCGGGCCAATCTCGATGGGTGCTGCGTTCCATCCGCTATACGCATCAGCGCCTGACCGGACAGAACGAATGGTGCCGCGTCGAAGGCGAGTTCAAGCTGCACTGAGACTTGAATTTCCGGATTCTTCGGTTCTTGGCTTTTTTCGTGACGCAGGTTTGATGAGCCCGGCCTATCGCACGTCACCGGTCTCCGTGTGATGATGGGTCGCGGAAGCCAGTTGCTCCAGACTGCTTGCGTAGGTCGTCGGAATTTAGGGGCTCATCTTGTGACTGAACTGTTTTCGAGACATCACAACATCCTCCATGAAGAACGTCTCTGTTTCGATCGCTTTGGAGGCCCCGCTAGAAGAGCGGGGCAAGCGTTGGGACTGAAGGGTTGAGGCAAATGCCTCTGGCCGATAAAGGCGGTTGCCGGTCATTCGTTCCGGCGTTGTCGGATCAGAAATGTCGGTGAGCGGTTTCCGATAAGCCGTGGCCGCTCGCTCGCCTGATAACGCTTCGAGCCGTAAAGCCCGCCTCTAGGCATGCCGCGAGAAAGAGTTCTTTACTTACCGCGGGAGGAGTTTGTCGATTGAGGGCATTTCGGCAGCTCGCTACTGCTGCGTCGTGATACGCACCGTGTACCTTGGGCCAATCGTTCTCAAGAAAGTCCAAGGTGTCGTGGATACTTTGGAACGACTTCTCAGTGCCATTCGGAAGCCGAACATTTACGGGACTATTCCAAAGGATATCTGACGTCGGCATTTTTTCCTCCTTTTCCTACCAACGACAATAACCAAAAGTTAGTATTGGAGACGGGCGCGTGCAAGGGCCAGCGGGTGAGCGCCGCTAGGCGGTTCAAGACCCCCGGCCGGCCATACGCGAGGGTCTCAGAGCCAGCCCTCAGCGCAATGCCTCGGATCAGCAGCCGATGTGGCTCGGAGGCCGATTATACCCTCATGCGGTTCCGGCTGGTCGACCAGGGCGAATTCCAAAAAGGCGGCCCAACGCATTTTTGGCGAGAGGTCTCCGGAACGCTGCCGGGGAGCTGCTCGAACGGGCATGGCGCGGCAGCAGAGCGATAGGATCCATGACCGGGTTTCGTATGGCCTCTCCTCGCCGCGAGGCGTTCCGATGCGCCCGAGCCCCCCGTAAGCCTTGCCGAGATAGGATGTCTATGGATGTTGGAGCGGTCGGCGGAAGAAGTGGCACATAGTTGCAAGCCATACGCGCGATCGTACGAAATAGGTGTCATCAGCCGTCTTGTCTTGGGAAACCCGCCACACCAGATCTTCTAGCGCCACCGCCAGGTCGAAAGGTCTCAGGATGCGGAAGGTCGAAGAACGGGTTTCTCCTTTATCAAAACTCAACACGGTGAATGCTGTCGCAGGAGCGGTATTGTTTTTCTGCCCATGGGTTCTGAGCTACGAAGGGGCTTTGCTCGCATCAATCAACGCGTGGATCGGTGGGCTGGCGTTGATGGTTCTCGCCGGTGCTGCTGCAACGGACATCTGGCCAAAGCTAAATCTGGTATGTCTGTCGATAGGCGTCTGGATCTTCGCAGCCCCATGGATCCTGGACTTTCCGAACAAAGCCGACCCTACCACCTCACACCTCGCGGCAGGGGCCATAGCGATTCTTGTCCCCCTTGTATGCTTAGGTGGCAGATGGATCACGAGACCGCATCAATGAAGTTGCCGCCGCAAGTCAACGGCTCGAACCGTCGGTATAGGAATTCGGCGGTGGTTGCCTGAGCTCAATTGAACACCGCCGGAGCATGGGTATGAGGGGGTCAACGAACAGAATAGGCAAGTGATCGACATGATTGGGGTTATGATAGCCAGGGATGTGCAACGAGCTCAAAGCTCGCAGATTTGACCTGGACCCAATCCGCGTATCGCTATACCGGCCCGCGTTGGGCGCAGCCGGACAGCGCCGACGCAACGACTTTTGTATTCCATGCGATTTTCAACCTGGTTGGCTCAATGCGGCCGAGTTCGCTCGGCGCTTCGGCAAGGGGCTGGATTTCGATAAGCTGACGACTTTGAGGATCGTCGATGGCGCAACGGTGCGCGTCGTGATCGAGGCCGCCAGTCGCAGGAGATCAAGGCAGCGTAAACATAATGCAGCCGAATTGCCTAAGGTGCCCCGCGCGATGAACGTTCGAAGGTTGGGGCACTAAGAGGTGCCCCAACCCAGCCATTCTAGGCAAGCGAGTGTTGACCGCCAGCGCCGGTCTTCGTCCCGAACGGTCCATCTACGCCCGTTGACAATCCCGCATCGCGGCAGGCGTCAATGAACGCTTCGCGCGCGATGGTGACTGGCGTCATTCGGTTTAGAGCACGGCGGCACGTTTGAACCGCCCGATTGTAATTTCTGCCTCGATAGATGGCCCAATCGCCTTCCAGAAAGTCGAGCGCGTCGTTGACAGAAGCGAAGACCTGGGAGCTCTCGTCCTTCATGCGGACGGCGACGGGCGTCATCCAAACCAATTCCGGGTGAAGCATGATGTCCTCCTTTCGCATTCAAACCGGATGAAAAAGAAGAAAAAAAATATCGGTGCCGAGCGAGTGAATTTCAAGGCCTCAGAACCTGCCACATCGTCGACGCCGACTGACCATCGTAGCGAACAGATCGTCACCTCACCCCTTCCATACACAATGACAGCGGAGGCGCGCGCCTGGCAAAGGCACTAAGGATCGCGCTACGCCGGTGGCCCGCCGATGCTAAGTTCTCCAATTCCTGCGATTTGGGGGGACGCCTTGGACATCAACCTCCGAAAGTTGCTCGATAAAGGTCAGAATCTCCTTAAGCTCGCCGCACATTTTTTCAGCCTCGTCTTCAGTGAGTGCTAGGCTGGCAAGGCGCGCAACATACCTGACGGTAGCGATATCTATCGACGTGATCTGCGTCCCATGTGGCAGTCGACAACGAATGACTGAACCAGATGCTGGCTGCGGCGAGGATCGCGACGCCAAGAGCGGCCGGCGTCTCCTGGACTTGTGTCGACTCTCATCGGGAAATCGACTAATATCAATATAATTCAGTGCGTTAATGTTTCAAGGAGAGTGGATTATCTCAGGTGGAAAACCGAGGCGCGACCATATTTTGGCCGAGGTAGAGGGAGGAGTAAATGGCTATGACAATGACTTCGGACGACGTCATTGCCGTCCTGGGACCTGTCGACGAAACGCTGGTGGCCGAGGTCATCGCGACAGGCGCTACGCAGGCTGAACTTGCCGAGGCATTTGCGTGGGCCAGCAACGACGAAGTCTTGTTGGGTGAAGGCCGGCATCTGCCGACGGGGAGGGTTGCTGTGCTCGTTGATCTGCTGTCCGCCGACGAGGAAGAGCAGGATGAATAGCGTTCTGGCCACTGCCCCCCGGCGCGATCGACCCGACCGGTCATATAGCCCTTGCGATCGATCACCTCCACCACGACTGGCCAGCGGAGGACGGAGATCGTAAAGATGGCTATGGCTGCTAGATGAATGGCGGGCGGTCAGGTTTCAAATATATCCGAACCCACGCGTCGTCGATAAGGGCACTCCGCTCGAGGAGGAAACAAGCACGTCCCGTGATCGGATGCGGACAAATCCCCCCGGTCTGGGTTTCGCTGGGGTGTACGATAGTGAACAGTCGCCATCGAGGAGGATTTCAATCGCTGTTACATCGGAGCACCAGAGATGGCGTGACGATGTGCCTTTAATGTCGTTCTGCGCCTGTGATTGTCGGGTTTGAATTCCGTGGTGGGACCGACGGCGGCAATCTGCGCCCGCCTTATGTGAAGGCTTGCGCGATATACAGAATATAGCTCCAAGCTATGAGCTCGATTGTATGCTTCGCCAGGACTGAAACACGCTAATTTTTCTCAAGCGCAGCTCTTGAATCCGAAGTTTTCAAAAACCAAATCGATATCCGCCAGCCGCTGAGGATAGGGCTGGCCTTGCTGGAAGCGCCATCTTTCGGCGCTCCGTACCCATGTTGCTTCAAGGAGGATATGGCTATGGCAACATCCTACGACTATGCACCGCTGTTCCGATCCAGCGTCGGTTTCGATCGGGTCTTCAATCTTCTCGAAAATGCTCAGCGCGCCCGCTCGATCAACGACTGGCCGCCCTATGACATTGTCAAGACTGGCGATGACAGCTATCGGATCTCAATAGCGGTGGCAGGTTTCGCCTTGGACGATCTCGACATAACATTCCAGTCCAACCTTCTGACCGTGACCGGCACGAAGCAGGAGGCGGCTGCCGAAGCCTACCTTCATCGCGGCATAGCCGGCCGGCCGTTCGAACACCGGTTCGAGCTGGCCGACCATGTCAGGGTGAACGGAGCGGATTTAAAGAACGGTCTCCTGTCCGTGGATCTCGTTCGTGAGGTTCCGGAGGAAATGAAGCCGCGGAAAATCGCCATCGAGACCGCTTCAAGTGTTGAGCCGTCGGCTTCTCCCACGCAGATCGAAGCGCAGAAGGCCGCCTAAGTAGAACCCCTCAAGGAGGGCGTCGCTGCGGCGGCGCCCGTCAACATCGCGGGTTGGAAAGGAGAGCGTAATGAAACCCGATATGTTCAAAGAGCCTGTTTCTATTCTGGTCGGCCTGGGCTTTCCGGCCGAAGTTCGCAGCGCGATGGATGCCTACAGGCATCTCGTCGAGTGGCCTGAGGCGCTCAGAGATAGCGCGCACTCCGTTGCGCTTAAGGCATGCGGAGCTGCGCTGCGCGGTGAAATCGAAGCGGAGACCGCCCGCGGCCTATTTGCCGCCTTTGCTGAAAAGCACGATCTGCTGGCGCCGGAAACCAACGTCCTCGTTGCGTCTCGCCTGCGCCGGGACAGGGATCCGCACATACGCTGAGGTAAATCGATGATGGACAAGATGTTGGAGCTGGCTGCCAGCAATGCCATGGCGATCGGGCCAACAGTTCTAGCGCCGCAAGGTCTGCTGTTTCGACGGCCAATCGATGTGGTAAGGGCGCCAGTACTTTCTGTCGATGATAAGCGAACTATCCTCGCGGCATGGGCTTCGGACTTTTACGCGATCGATTCGAAACCGTCTCTCCGTCACGTTCCAGGAACACCGGAGCCAGTTTCGATCGATGAGGTTCAGTCTGCCCTCAGAGAACTCGATCGGCGCTACGATACCTGAGATCAGGCTGTCAGGCCGTCTATCTCGGCGACTTCCGCAGCTGCTTGACGGTGCACCAACAAGCGAGCGTTGTTCGTCGCCGCCAGGCTCTACGGAGTTTAATGACTCCGGCTCGCGAACGGGCGTTAGTCGCGAAGGCTCTACTAGCAGCGGCGATCGCCTCGGTGTCGTGTGCGAGGGCATGGCCATATGGGGCGAGGCAAAAGCGGTGGTTAGGGGAAATTGGTGGCGCTTGGTGCGTCGTCTGGCCGACAAAGCGGACGATAATGAGATTGCTCCGCGAGCCAGTTCCATAAAGCGCAGCCTGGCAAACGACCTGGCCGCCCAACGGGCCACACTTGGGTATTGGAGTGCTGAACGCCTCGACCCTGGTTGCTGCAATAGGCAATGCCACCAGCTTCGATCGTGCTCACGATCTCAGTGCATGGCTAGGCCGCGTTCCGTGGCAGTTTACGACCGGAGGCAAGCCCCGTCTGCTCGGTATCCCGAAGCGCGGCAACGTCTACCTCAGAACCCTAGTCGTGCACGGCGCGCGAGCGGCAATGCCTGCACTCAGTCAAAGCAATACACCCATCGGACATTAGCTTCGCGCGTTACTTTCTCGAGGCATCCATCGCAACGTGGCGATCGTCGCGCTCGCAAACAAGCTCGCCCGTATCGCTTGGGCAGTTCTCCGTAAGGACCGACCGTTCGAGCGAACTTATGGCATGGCGCCAGCTTAGTAGGGAGGATTGGCTGCGCGTCCTCACGGCCCATGATGTTTGCGAGAAGGACTATAGATGGCCCGACTGTCGACCGGCGTGCGGAAAGCCCAGCAGTGCAAATGGCTCGTTGAAGCCGCGTTGATTATTGAGGCTCCGGACGTGCGAATATCCATCTTGGCCGCGGCGTGACCGTGAGACCGAAAACGTTGAAGCAGACTGCAGGGATCTAAAATTCTACTCGCGAACAGGGCGGGCCATAGGTTTGCACTGAGAAATGACTCGGCATTTTGCGCCGAGAACAGACCCGCCTCTTAGGCATGTTTCGGGTCGGGGTTGCCGAAAGTTATCTCGAAGACGTGCCCCAGCTTGGAAGTAGACTGGCGAAGCGAGCCTCGGTGCAGTTCAGCTATTCGTCTGACGATCTTCAAACCGATGCCCAGGCTGTCACTGCAGCGGGACGCGCTGGTTTCTCGCCGCATACCACCTCGATGCCGATCCTCGACACGAACCGTATTGCTCCCCACGTACACAAGAATATCAGTTCCGGTCGGCGTATGGCGCACGGCGTTTTCGATGAGATTGCGCAACGCGTCCTTCAGCAGCGCCGGCGCCCCTTGAACGAGGGCGGTTTCGACTTGAGGGTAAAACTCGAGGGAATGAACTTGCCCATAGACCCACGGAGCGAGTTGCTCGACGACGGAGGACGAAAGCGCTACGAGATCGATGGTCTCAAACATGCCATGATCGAAGCTATCAAGCCGGGCGAGGGTCGTCAGTTCTGCGACGAAGCGTACGAGGTCATCCAGATCGGCTTCCGCTTTGCGAGCACGCGGATGGTCGATGTTTGCCAGTTCAAGCTTTATGGCCGCAAGTGGCGTGCGGATTTCGTGAGCTATGCCTGATGTAAGAACCTTCTGTGACGTCATCAGTTCGCCTACGCGCTCAAAAGCGCGATTGACGGCGATAGCGAGATGGGCGACCTCGCGCGGCATCGCATCGAAATTCAGATGCGAATTTGCATCCATGGGATCAATGTTATCAGCCGCGTCGGCTGCGGCTCGCACGGGCTTCAATGCCTGTCGTACGGAGAGCAAGGTGGCGCCGAGAACCAGGACCAGCAAGATGCTCATCGGCACCAGCATATGTTCGATGACTTCCTTCCAGAAGACCGAGGTGACGACGTTTTGCGGATCGTCGATTGTTGCGACGTCGACGACGAACCGTTGATTACCAACCACGAATGCACGACCTCCCACCAGCGCCAACGGCTTGCCGGGCCGCAGAGACCTTAGCCAGAAATCGGGAGGATTGACATCGGCAGGAAGAAAGCGGTTTTCGCAGGCATCGTCGCAAGACTCGAATACCAGCGCGCCGCCGGCGTCGCGAATTCGAGCAACGTAGCCGGTCGACCGCTCCTGGTAGCGCTGCCTGAGGTTCTCGGGGAGCCGATACTGCACGCCTTGGCCATCGATGGTGATGCCCGAGGCAAGCCGCTCAGTTTCCTGTTCGACAAACAGACGCGATAGCTCGCCGACATTCCAGTAGTAGTCGGAGAAGATCACGGCAAGCTGCAGGACCACGGCAAGTACGGCAAAGAACGCAATCCGTCTCGTCAGAATCACACCCAGGGTAGGATGCGAGCGGCTCATGCGCTTTCCTCTCGCATCATGTAGCCGACACCTCGGACGGTCTCGATCGAAGAGCCGGTCGGATGCCCTTCGAGCTTCTTGCGCAGCCTCGATATCGCGAGCTCGACCGCATTGCTGCTTCTTTCGTCGCCGAATTCTGAAAACGCATGCTCTATCTTAGCCTTGGAGACGACCTTGCCGCCATTGCGCATCAGAAGTTCGAGCAGATCCTTTTCCGATGGGGCCAGTGCGATCTCGGCGCCGGCGCAGGTTAGGCATCGCGAAGCGACATCGAGTCGAAGTTCAGCAAACTCCAATATTGGCATGGTGGTGAGGGGAGCTCGCCGCATGAGAGCACGAATGCGCGCGATCAGTTCGCCATTGTGGAAAGGCTTCGCAAGATAGTCATCCGCGCCTGCATCCAGGCCAACGATGCGCTCGTCGATCGCGCCGCGGGCCGTCAACGCGAGAACGGGCGTCTGAACCTTTGCACTTCGCAGTGATTTCAGAACATCGATTCCGTCTTCATCGGGCAGGCCGAGATCAAGAAGGAGAAGATCGTACTCCGCTCCGTTGAGAGCGAGACGTCCTTCCTGCGCCGTCGCGAAGGCGTCGATTTTCCAACCGACGCTCCTGATAGCTTCGCAAAGTAGGTCGCGAAGCCGTAAGCTGTCCTCGATCAGCAGAATTCTCATGCCTTCTTTCGACCTGTAACCATCGACCAGACCAGATTTTCCCTGTGTCTCCAGCTTTCGATGACAGCGGCGCCGGCATGGATGAAAGCGAGGACCATGATGCTGTTGGCGATTGCGCTGTGCAATTCCTCCAGCCACTTTTCTCCCCAGAAGGCGTCGAGCGTCGTCATCCAGCCCGTCAGCGTCGTTGCGGCCAGCAATGCCATCAGGCAAAGCATCATCACTGAAGCTAACGGATTATGGCCAACGTAGCGCTTTTCGTTCCGATCGAGGATGTCCAGGATGTGCCCCATCACCTTCGAAGGCGTCGGCAAGAAATCAACGAAACGGGAGTGCTTCGTGCCAATGAACCCCCCAAACGACGCGGACGGCGATGGCGGTGGCAACGACGTATCCTGTGACGCGGTGCCAGTACTTTCCCTCCTCGAGCACAACGAGATTGAGGATGCATGCCGCAACCACCGTCCAATGAAACAACCGCACAACAGGATCCCACACCTTGATCATGCGCTGGGCAGTGTTGGAGGGCGCTAAGCCCTCCTTCTGCGGTGAGACCATCGTCATCTCAGTCCCCCTTCTGGACAATGGCACCGGAAACGGGATTGAAATAGACCTCGGCACGGTTGCCGCTCTTATCCTTGCCGTAGATTTCGTAGCAGTTGCCCGTAACCTCGAACGTCTTCACCTTGTAGCCCATGGCGTCGATCTTCGCCTTCATGGTTCCTTCGGACATCCAGTTGGACTTCGGTTCACCGGTGCAGCTCGGGCTTGCGAGCGCCAGGGCGGGCGTTGCGGATGCGATGGCGATTGCGGTGATAAGTTTCAGCGTCATGAACAATGTCCTCTGTTGATACCCGTTGCGGGCGACAGGCACATCGTTAAGGCTGCGAAGCTGTCGATTTCCTGTGCGATGCGCGATGATCCGCCGAGCGTTGTTTTGCCGCTCGCGCCGGCGCGGCGTTCCGGTCGGTAGCCCAAGCATCACAATAGGCCGCGGCAGCGTGCGGACAATCTGACCGACAGGCAAGGGTCGATTTTCGTATCCGATACTACGCACCCAATGTCTGCCCGGCGCTTCGATAAAGCATGTAGGCGGCAACGACGAAGATTAGGGCCGCAAAAAGGCTGTTCAAAAGCCCCTTACGCGCCGAAAGATGTCGGGCGAGATTGGCACCAACCAATCCTCCGACCACGCCGCCGGCGATGAAAACCGCTGCGAGCAACCAGTCAACATATCCGGACAGGGCGTAGTTGAGCGCCGTCGTCAATCCGAATGCAGCGACGGCGACGAGTGACGATCCGATTGCGAAGAGGATCGGCATTCCGGTCGAGGCGATCAGACCTGGAACGATGAGAAAGCCGCCACCAATACCGAAGAAGCCGGAGAACACACCTGTCAGTCCGCCAAAACCGACCACCTTGTGCGCGTTTCCTCGTGAGCATTGCGCACCTGGATCGCCTTCCGCTCCGCGCTTGCGGAGCATCAGGAAACCGACCGCAAGCATGAGAAGTGCGAAAAAGACAAGCAGCTTCTGTCCGTCGATCATCTTGCCGACGGTCGACCCGATGAAGGCTCCGATGATGCCCGCGACACTGTAGACGCCAGCGCATCGCCATTTGACATTGCCAAGCCTCGCATGCCCGAGGAGATTTGCAAATGCATTGGCGGCAACTGCAAAGGCGCTCGTCCCGATTGCGAGGTGAGCGCTCGGAACGCCGACGAAGTAGACCATGAGTGGAACGGCAAGGATTGAACCGCCACCGCCGAACATCCCAAGGGTGAAGCCTACAAGTCCGCCGGAAACGGTCCCAAGAATATATTGCATTGCATCGAGGTACATGGCGATGGTTTTTGGGCCGCCGCGCGGCCTCCTCATACTCAACTAAAGCGAAGTGGCGCGCTTAGCCTTGATTTGGCGATGCGGTAGGCGAACATGCCCGCAATCATGGCCATAGCGAACAGAACGGTCTCCCAGCGCCCGGTGACGAGTGATGCGATCGCCGGGCCGGGGCAGAAACCGACTAGGCCCCATCCCAGGCCGAAGAGAACCGAGCCCAAGACGAGCCTGGCGTCTATAGAGCGGCTAGTCGGAACGTGAAATTCTGTATCGAAGGCCGGGCGTGATCGATATTGCTTAATCGCATAGGCTACGGACGAGGGGATCAACGCGCCGCCCATGACAAAGGCGAGAGACGGATCCCAGTCTCCGGCGACGTCGAGGAAGGCAAGCACGCGAGCCGGGTTGACCATGTCCGACACGACCAGGCCAATGCCGAAAAGAATGCCGCAGAAGATCGAAGCAAGGATACGGCTGGTCATCACAGCCCTCCAATCAGATGGCGCATCATGTAGACAGTCACTGCCGCAACCGCCATGAAAGTCGCTGTGGCAACGAGCGAACGCGGCGACAATCTTGCCAGACCGCAGACGCCGTGACCGCTGGTACAGCCCGAGCCCAGTCGTGTGCCGAAGCCTACGAGCAGGCCCCCGGCAATGAGAAGGATTGGCGACGATACGATCATCAACTCGGCATGCCGAATATAGGTGAACGCGATGCCAGCGCCGCCGACGATCCCGCCAATGAAGCCGATGCCCAGGGGACTGACGCCAGCACCCGTCCAGCCGAAGGCAGAGGCAGTCAAGCCGGATATGCCTGCGATGCGGCCGTCGAGTAGCAGGTAAAGTGCTGCTGACAGGCCGATCAGAAGGCCGCCGGAAAGCGGCCAGATGTAGTTCAAGTGAGACATGAGTGCCTACAGTGCGTTGATTGGAATCTTCAGATAGTGAATGCCGTTGTCCTCGGCCGGGGGTAGTTTGCCCCCACGCATGTTCACCTGCACGGAGGGGAGGATCAGCTTCGGCATCGCTAGCGTGGCATCGCGATCGTTGCGCATCTTGACGAAGTCGTCTTCGGTCACTCCCTCATGCACGTGGATGTTGCCTGTGCGTTCGGCGCCGATGGTCGTCTCCCAGGCGTAGTCGTCGCGCTTCGATGCCTTGTAATCATGGCACATGAACATACGCGTCTCGTCGGGAAGTTGGGTCAGGCGCCTGATGGACCGGTAAAGCGTGCGGGCGTCACCACCCGGAAAGTCGCAGCGCGCCGTGCCGTAATCGGGCATGAACAGGGTGTCGCCGGGAAAGACGGCATCGCCGACGACGTAGGCCAGGCAGGCGGGCGTGTGGCCGGGAACGTGAAGAACCGTCGCATTCAGATCGCCGATCTTAAAGCGGTCGCCGTCCTGGAAGAGCTGGTCGAACTGGCTGCCGTCTCTTTGAAACTCCGTGCCGGCATTGAAGATCTTACCGAAGACCTCCTGGACGCGAACGATCTCGCGGCCGATGGCGAGCTGGCCGCCGAGTTCAACTTGAAGGAGCGGCGCGGCCGACAAGTGGTCGGCATGCGCATGCGTCTCGAGAAGCCATTGAACTTCGAGACTTTCGGATTTCACGTAATCGATAAGGGCACGAGCGGACACGTTTGTCGTTCGCCCGGATGCTGGGTCGTAGTCGAGCACACTGTCGATGATAGCGCAGGCGTTCGAGTTCGGATCGCGGACGACATGGCTGACGGTGAAGGTCGAAGGATCGAAGAATGATCGAACGTCAGGCCGCTTCGAATGATTTTGAAGAGCTTCCCGGACGATCCCGGACGCATGTGAAAGAGGGGTGTCTATAGCCGAGCTGGGCATGGCCTACTCCATTTGGTAAAGCTAAAATACATATTTACATTAAACATGCAAGCATGTACTTTGATGTCGAACGGCTTTGCGATACTGTCCGATAGACAGGGGTAGGAATGGACACGACGACTGAAAATATGGAGGCCGCGTCAGGGGCTTTGCGGATCAATGACAGGGCGCCGGGCTTTGTTGCGCGCTCCACAGGCGGGGAAGTGTCGCTCTCGAGCTATCGGGGACGATGGCTCTTGTTTTTCTCTCACCCGGCCGACTTCACCTCAGTGTGCACCAGCGAGCTAATCGCATTCGCTCGTGCCCATGAGAGCTTTTCCAAACTAAACTGCGACCTTCTCGGCCTGTCCATCGACAGCCTCTATTCTCACGTCGCTTGGCTGCGCGACATCGAGCACAGCTTTGGAGTGAAGGTTAAATTTCCGTTGATCGAAGATTCGGCGATGGTGATCGCCAGAGCCTATGGCATGTTGGATAGTTCTTCCGAAAATAGCGGGGCCGTGCGTGCCACCTACGTGGTCGATCCGAAGGGGATCATCCGGGCCATCGTCTGGTATCCGATGAATGTCGGGAGATCGGTAGGCGAGCTCCTCCGTCTTGTCGAGGCATTGCAGACCTCGGAAAGGGAAGGGGCTCTGACGCCCGAGGGCTGGAAGCATGGGGAAGCACTGCTTGAGCCTGCTGCGGCTTCAATGGATGAAGGCAACGACCTTCGCAAAGGCGAGTCCTGGTACTACCGGGAGCGACGCGGATGAGCGGCGCTGCTCTGGAAGAAATGCAGGAGAAGGCCGTTGAGGCTGCCGAGTTCATGCGACTGTTCAGCACACCAAGCCGGCTGATGCTTCTTTGCTGCATTGCGCAAAGAGAGCGTTCTGTCGGCGAGATCCAGGAAGAACTCGGTTTTAAGCAGCCGGCGCTTTCGCAGCAACTCGCGGAACTTCGCCAGGCGGGCGTGGTCGAGACCCGTCGCCACTCGCGCCAAGTCTACTACTCGATCTCCGATGGGCGCGTCGCGGCCGTCATGAGTATGCTCACGCAGATGTTCTGTGAGGTTGGACCGAAAAGTGACGCGCAGATCGCGCCGGTTAGTCCCGCCAAACGACAATCCCGTGCGGGGGCCGGGGCTGCTATTCCGGGAGAAATGGCGCACTGGGCGCGACTGGAGAAGATGGACTGAATTTGGAGGGTGCCGGATGGAGATGCTCGGTTTCGAAGCGTCGCTCGACCATGCTCGGTAGGGCGCTAGCAGCCGTAGGCGATCAGGTGACCAACAGGACCGCCAAGGCATTCTGCGCCTGATCCAAGGGACTCGTTCTTCTGCAGTGATCCAAAAGTGATGATGGGGATGGGGTATCCGGACGAAATGCAAATCAAACAGAGGCGAAAATCCAGCTCATACCTGGGCGGCAGCGCCCCATGCGTCTCCCGTGTCCGCTTGGGTGCCACTCCAGGCGGTAGTTTCAAGGAAGATATGCAGAACCAATTGCAGTCACCACGGCCCACTCTCGATTTGATCGCGAAGACGTTGAGTTTTGACGATCGCCGCCCTAATGGCTTGCCAACATCTTCACGCCGCAAATGGAGGCGTCGCTCAGCGATCTGTTGTCACGACAGGAAGATATGGCGCTTGGATTGGGATCTATCTACACAGCCTCCTATTCTGGGCCCAAAGCTTCCTGCCTTTCAGTGCAGGACGCTGTCACAGACTAGGGGCGAAGAAAGAGAGCAACAGACTGGTTTCCGAGAACAAAATTGCCGTTCTTAAGCGGTTTCGGGTAGCTGTCAGGCTATGGTGGCGTTGGATAAAGGGGCAACCATCGGCTTCGAGCGCTAAGACAATGATATCCCAGGCACGCCACCAGTCGTACTGCGCAACACCATCGGTAACGATGTTCTTCGCCTTGATCGTGGCTTGGTTTACCTTGCTTGCGACATTCTACACTCATCCCACTATCGATATCAGCGTGTCCTCGGCGTTCTTCAGAGGGCCACTTTGCGCTGGGGCTCTTTCCGGGGTCGAATGCGGATATTTCCCGCTTCGTCGAATGGAAGTGTTCAAGGGTATTCGTTGGATGCTCTACCTCCTTCCATACGTCGCCGCGATGCTCATCGTTGTGATGGGATTGATCGGCGCCTTCTCGAGACAGCTGCGGGAACATCTACCGATGACGCGCCTTTTGGTGGCGTTGATCAGTCTTGGTGTCGGACCTGGCCTATTGGTGAATTCGTTCCTGAAGACTTTTTCCGGTAGACCGAGGCCCTTCCAAACGAATCTCTTTGGCGGAAATCTGGATTTTACTGCCGCCGGAACGTTCGTCGGCGAGTGCACCCGAAACTGCTCATTCGTGTCCGGAGAAGCGTCGGGAGCGGGCTGGCTGTTGTGCCTTCTTTTCTTGGTTCCGGCTAATGCTCGCGTGTGGATTGCACCGCCGTTGATTATTGCTTCCACAACCATGGCGGCTTTGCGTGTCGCGGTTGGATCTCACTACGCTTCCGACGCGCTTCTCGGGTGGCTTCTGGCGGTAATCGTATTCATGGGGATGCTTATTTTGGAAAGTAAGATCCTTGCCGGTTGGGATAGAAGTTCAAAAAAGGCGAGCGAGCGTTCTTTGCGGGGCCGGTGGCGTCGAACCTCCGTTGATGGGTCGCAAACAGCCCGCTCTGAAGGATCCTGCAAGCCCCAAGAAGTTGGTGGACTATTTCAGACCCGTTCCCTAAGAGGGGGCGGGGACATCACTTCGGGAGGATAGGCAGAAGTGAGTTCGATATACGACGTGTCCGACTGATTTTGCAAGATTCCAGTGAGTGCGGTGGCCCGATGACCAGCAGAGGGGCGCCGGTCTTCACCTTGTGCCGTTGAAATAGTCCATTCTGAGCTCTGGCCCATTGAGAGGACAGCAACCGTCTCCCAGACGAACAGATTAGGATCGAGGATGCGCACGGTGTGTTCGGCGAGAAACATCGCCCGCATTAGAATGAGAAGGTCAAGCGGGACAAAGACATTCTGCGCCTGTCCGAGCCGCGTCACTCGCAGGAAAGCTTCGGCCAGGGACCAGTCCTTGAGCGGCAGTGCGGCATAGTCGCCAATGATCTCCACAAGGCCGCGGCGAAACTCGCTTCGGTCCAGGTCTCCCCCCAGGATGCCAAGATCTATTGCGGCCTCAAGGAGCCAGTCGGCGTCCTGGCGAACGAAGGCCAAAGCAAAGGCGGCAAGCTTGCGGCGCATGGCCTTGTCAAGAAATCCGACGATCCCGAAATCGTGGAGGCAGAGCCGCCCGTCTTCAGTGATAAGGATGTTTCCCGGATGAGGGTCGCCGTGAAAGACGCCCTATACGAAAATTTGATGCAGATAGGCGTCGACGAAGTTTGCTGCGAGGCGAGGACCGGCGGATTTCAAAGATGCGTCGTCGATCCGCAGCCCGCTGCTCCGCTGCTGTACGATCACGGTCTCTGCGACCAGGTCGTCGACCACATCTGGAATTTCGAGCGCCGGCCAATCGGCGAAGGCCGCCACGAAGTGCCTGACGCTTCTTGCCTCGCGGCAAAAATCTATCTCCTTCAGGAGGTTTGTCCATATCTCCGTGATGATGCGCAGCGGCTGGTAGTGGCGCAGGCGCGGCATGATCACCGTAGCCACGCGCGCCAGCCAGAAGAGTGAACGCATGTCCTGATTGACCTGGCGTTTCAGGCCAGGCCGGCGAACCTTGACGATGACGCTTCGTCCGTCGTGCAAGTGTGCGGCGTGCACCTGCGCGACGGACGCCGCTGCAAGTGGCGTTTCCTCGAAGTCCGCAAACAACTCCGCTAGGGATTTGCCGAGGCCGTGCTCGATTTCTAGCACGGCGACGAGAGGAGAATGCCCTGATGATCACTGCATTGCTGCGTCCGGCCACGCTTGCCACTTTTGTCGCTGTCGCCAGCACCGTCGGCGCCGCCGCACAAACGACCGCGGTCGATCCGCATCATCCCAATCCGACGCTCGCCTGGGCGACGCCACCTTCCGGAATTCAAGGAATGTCATGGCAAGGCAGGCAGCGGAAGGCCCAAAAACATGGATCCGACGGCGTGGCCCACAGACTTTGATCCTGATCAAAGAACTCTGTCATTGTTCGCCTAGAATTCAATCGTTCTGGATCAGCGCAGTTGCTGGATGTCACAAGAGCGCTTGGCTCGTCCAAGTTAGACGGGGCAGTCGGCGGGAGGAGGTTGTTAACATGTCCGTCAGATTTCTCACCGCGTTTCTCAAATCCTCCGGCGAAAACGGCATCGTGATGCTCGAAAGCGGGGGCGAACAAAAGACGGTGCTGGTCGATCGAAAGGCTCTGATGGCGCTTGGATCGCCGCCACGCGCGGATGAAACACGTCTCCAGGAAAACGTGCAGACATTGTGCGATATCGCGGAGGCGAAGCTTCTGCACCCGGTCGCTATGGGGCGGTCCATCCGGATTAGTGAGGCCGACGTGACTGATTGGAAGCGGCGGCACCATTTGCGCTGACATCCCAACGCCTATCTTTCGCAGATGTTATGGGCGCATGTTTGCCCGTGCCAACAGGACGGCGAGACGGTGCCCGAGGAAGTCCAAATATTCATACCTCTGGCCGTTGCCGCCTATGGCGGAATTCGGCACGACCTATCGCAGCCGCCTCACCCCCGCGATTGATTTCGCTTGAGGGGGGACTTGACCCCGGCGTTGTACAGGCGTCCGCGCAAATCTCGACGAACTATTTTGCGAGAGGGCTGTCGAGACATGCGGTGGGTTCAAGCCGGTTCCCGATCGCGACTTTCCATACGCGAGGTCATATGAGGCTAGGTTTGGGACCACTCCGATCATTCGGACCGCCCATTCAGGCGCAGATGCGTTGGCTGCGATGGCGGAGAAGAAATCTTCACAGTTCGTCAATGTGACATGAGGACAGGTAAAAGAGGTACGTGCAAGACGCCATCGGTTGCTCCTCCAAGGACAAAATCTCGCAACCTCGAGTGCCCAAATCCTCCCATCACCAGAATATCGGCGCCAAGTTCCAACGCGGCCTGCTGAATGCTGAGGCCGATGGATGACGAGGTGAACCGAGCTACCGTGGCGCTGGCATTGACACCGCCCGAAACCAAGATCTCAGCAAGATGTGCCCCGGTCGTCTCCGGCAGCGGCTTTTCGCCCGTCAGAGACAACACCGAGACACGCCGGGCCATGCGAATGAGCGGCCTTGCATCGTTGACCGCCCGAGCGGCTGCTCGGCTTCCGTCCCAGGCAATAACCAAATGGTCGATTGGGCCTGCAAGGGTCTTGTTGGGAAAGATGATGGCCGGCCGGCCGGAGCCGAATATCACCGCTTCGGCAATGGTACGGGTATCCGGAACGTCCGGGATACATTCGAGAATAGTCAGATCGAAAAACCGTGCTTCGGCGGCCGCCGTCTCGTGCAATAGAGGCAAGCTGATTTTGACTGTTCGGCAAAATAATCCGATCTTGGCATTCGCTCCGAGATTGGTCGCCGCTTCAACCAGTTTTGCGGCGCGATTTGCGCTCAAAGCTTCGGCCTGCTCGATCATCTTCGGGGTATCCAGCAGCAACGACGACCATTCCTTGGGAATGTGCGGGATCACGACTCTTAATGCGCATACGTGAAGATTTGCGCCACAGTACCCCGCAAAGGCTACAGCGTTGGAAATGATCAATTCAGAACTTGAATAGGGATAGGTCGCTAGCGGAAGAAAATACTGTGCCTTCATGTCCTACTGCACCTCTCGGAGACCGCAACTATTATAATTATCTATCTGTTTTGGCAGCTCGGCATTGATGTAACGCAATTGCGCGAATGCCGAAGAAGCCGACAGGAAGTTCGCACAGGCTGCCTTTTGACTGGAAGTCTTCGTAAGTTGATCGTAGTCAAATCCTTGATGGCCGAGGTCCAGTATTGAATTCGGGAGGACGAGCCTTTGACAATGGGAGCGCGAAGTGAATCAACCACGGCCGAAACCGCGGGGATGCAGCCCAGACTCGCACGCACGCCAAGCTTGGCGCACGCCGTGCTCGTGATCGACATTATACTCTTCTGTTAATCTCGCACTCATCACGTCAAATCGGTTTTGTCTTGGAGACACTCATGGGCAGACTGCATTCCGAACATCACCTGATCTCCCGCATCGGCTGGCTCCGGGCAGCCGTCCTCGGCGCAAACGACGGAATCGTCTCGACGGCGAGCCTGATCATGGGCGTCGCCACCGCGTCGGCGGAACCGTCACAGATCCTGGTGGCGGGCGTCGCGGGTCTGGCCGCGGGCGCGATGTCGATGGCGGCCGGCGAATATGTGTCGGTGAGTTCGCAGGCGGATACTGAGGAAGCCGATCTTGCGCGGGAGCGGATGGAGTTGGAGACGCAGCCCGAAGCGGAGCTCGAGGAACTGACGCAAATCTATGTCAAACGCGGTCTCACCCAAGAGCTGGCCAGGCAAGTCGCGACCCAACTGACCCGTGATGATGCTCTCGACGCGCATTCGCGCGATGAACTCGGTATTGTTGATCACACGGCGGCCCGGCCCGTTCAGGCAGCGCTGACGTCGGCTGCCACGTTCGCCGTAGGGGCCGCATTGCCCCTTCTTACGGTCGTCCTTTCACCCACCTCGATGCTCATCTACACCGTTGCAGCCGCTTCTTTGGCCTTCCTCGCGCTGCTGGGCGCAATCGGTGCGAAAGCGGGCGGCGCGAACGTCTGGCGAGCCACCACCCGGGTCACTTTCTGGGGTGCCTTCGCCATGGCATTGACGGCTGGAATCGGTGCGCTGGTTGGCACTGCGGTCTGAGAGGCGGCCTCAACCCACTCTACCTTTCTACACGCCTGGCTTGTCGGACGAAGTGAGCTTCTTCCGATGCTGCGGTTCGCGTCGCGCAATGAACGAGAAGCCGATCCAAGTTCTCTGGTCGGCGCAGGCTGTTTGGATCCACAATCAGAACGGCTTGGGAAGCCGGCTCTCGCAATATCCGATGTCAAACCTCCGCCACCGCGTCGGCGAGCATCGAGCGGACCTTGCCTGCCAGAAGGCTCAGCCTTTCATTGTCGATCGAATGCATCGACGCGACCGGATCGATGGCGCTCACCACGACCTCGCCGCCACCGACGTCGCGCACGATGACATTGCACGGCAGCATGGCTCCGATCTTCGGTTCCAGTTTCATCGCCTCGAACGCCATGTGCGGATTGCAGGCTCCGAGGATGAGGTAGTCGTCGATGTCGACCTCGATCTTCTTCTTCATGGTTGCCTTGACATCGATCTCCGTCAGAACACCGAAACCGTGCCTTGAAAGAGCGGATTTCGTCCTGCGGACGGCATCGTCGAAACTGGTTGCCGACAAGGTTCTATCCAGCGTGTAGGTCATACGATATCTCCTTTGGCAGTTGGACGTCTCAACATAGACTTTCCGCATCTCTCCTTGAGCCGTTATCATCGCCGAGCATGGAACTGTTTTTTAGGATACGATGAATGCCGGGTTCAAACGTTGCGATGGATCAAACCACAAGCCGCAATGCCGATGAAATGCTGAGGATCGAGCCGCCCGACCCGAGAGCAAGGGTTCTTTCAGTACGATTGGCTCATTTCAGGGCTCATAACCGTTGAGCTTTTGAGCTGGCTGTTTCGCGGCGCCGATCAGCGCGCAAACAGGCCGCATCCGATCCCTTTCGACTGGTCGTGCTCGATGAAGAGAACCGGCAGCCCAAACGTTTCGGCGAGCGCAAGACCACGTGCTTCGCCGAGAACCATCATCGCCGTCGCCCAGGCGTCGGCGCTCATACAATCGCAGGCGATCACGGTAGCGGACGCGGGCGGATGCCTGAGCGGCATGCCGAGGTGCGGGTCTATGGTGTGCGACAGACGGCGGCCGCCGACATCGATCCAGTGCCGATAGTCGCCTGACGTCGCAACGGCGGCATCTTGTAGCACGAGGACGGAATGCGCGGCACGCGTTTCCACGTTTGGCATTTCGACGGCGACGGTCCAGCCGCGACCGTCGGGCTGTGTGCCAAGCGCTCGCAGTTCGCCGTCGATGGCGAACAGGCCGGCTTCGATACCGAGCTGGCGCGCAGCCCGGGTCAGTTGATCGACGCCATAACCCTTAGCGATGCCATTGAGATCGAAGCACATCTCTGAGTGCTTGCGGGCGCGTCCGGCGGCCTTGTCTAGCTCCAGAACATCATAGGCGGGGCTGCGTCTCGCTAGACGGGCGGTCTTGATCCGGCCCTCGCTTGCGTCCGCCGGGCCGAAACCCCAGGCGGAGACGGCGTCACCCATGCCGATATCGAAAGCGCCGCCCGAGGCCTGGCCGATTTTAAGACCCGTTCCCAGCACGGTAAGCAGGCTGTCGGGCAGAGAAACCCATTCACCGGGCTTTGCGGCACTCAAGCGGCTAAGGTCGCTTTCAGGCCGCCAGGTGGACATTTGTTCGTCGACTTCCGTCACGGCGTCGGCCATCGCCTTGCGGGCGCGGTGGACATCGAAATCCGATGGCATGTGAAAGAGGGCTGACCAGCGCGTGCCCATAGTCGGACCGTTCATCGCGTAGCGCGTCATGTCAGTACACGTCCTCGGCATAGCGACCATTGGCTTTCAGGACCGCGAGGTTGAAACCCTGTGGCGCGAGAATGTCGGCGAGCACGGTTGCAACAGCCGCCGCCATGTCCCGACTCCCGCAGATGAGAACCTGACCGCCCGCAGCGATAAGCTTGCCGATTCGCTCGGCATCCTTGCACAGGATATCCTGCACATAGACCGGGTTGGCGGTTCGCGAGAAAGCGGTCGAGACCGAGGTCAGCCGGCCGTCCTTGTTCCAGTTGGAAAGTTCCTCCGCGTAGAGCGCATCGCTAGCTGGATGGCGGGTTCCGAAATAGAGATGCATGGGACGGCATCCCCGGTTTCCGCGGGCAAAGCCGGCTAGCGGACCGATCCCCGCGCCAGCGCCGATGAGGATGACGGGCTTGCGTCCGCGCGCCGGACGGAACGCCGGGTTTGGACGCACGAAGGCCGCAATAGTCTCGCCCGGTTCCAGCGCGGTGAGTTGGTTGGAGCAAAGCCCTCCGACTTGCTTGCGGACACAGATTTCGAGAAAGCCATCTTTCATACCGGAAGCAAGCGAGTAGAATCGCGGCAGATCCGAGCCTTGTGGCACGATGCCGATCAGGTCTCCGGCCTCAAACCGCGAGAAGCCCTTGCCCGTTAGACGCTGCCAAAGCGATATCTTCGGAAGGGCAAAGCGCAGGATGGCGGTTGTCGCCTGTACGCTTGCTCCATAATCGCGGCGAGATATGACCGGCAATCTCCAGGTCTTCGGAGCGGTCGGTTGGTGGTTCAGCTCGAAAACGAGGCCAAGCGTTTCAGCCAGGCGCCGCCCCCAACGGGCGAAATCCTGTGGCGATTGTCGATCTACCGTGTCGAAGGGGCTAAGGACGGCCCAGCCCTTGTCCTCAGCGATCCTCGCGATCTCGGTGGCGAAACCGCAGAAGGCCGGGAAGCTGCGATCGCCGAAACCGAGCACGGCGAGCGGCAGGCCGGGCATTGCCGGCACACGCTCGAAGCGTTCGACGAATTCCTTGGAGGCTGCAGGCGCCGTGCCATCGCCATAGGTGGCGGCGAACAGAATGACACGCCGCGCCTTTGGCCAGTGGGCCGGCTCGAAATTGGACATCGGGCCGACATGAACGCAAAGACCCTGTGCGGAAAGAGCAGTCTGCAGCGTATTGGCGAAGCCCCAGGTCGTTCCGTTCTCACTGCCGACTAGCAGGATCGTATCGGCCTCGTCGGCGGCAACCGAGGCTGCCTTGGGGTTGCGGCGCCCCCTCAGCCAGACAATCATGCCAGTCCAGCCAAGGACGGGTACCGCAAGCGCAGAGAACCCGAGGACGAGCCCAAGCCACGCCACGCCGCGCCCGGTGTGCAGCATGGTCATGAGGCGTGTGACCTTGTCGACCCAGCCGGCGTCAGACCAAGCCAGCAGCGCACCGTTGCCCTGGTCGATGTAAGCTTCTCCTCCTGTTTTCTTGAGTGTGAAAACGTCCGTTGAGTCGCCGGTGGCAGGGAAGTTAAGCGAGAGCAGGTCATCGACCATAGTCTCTTGAAGCAGGGCGACAGAGGTAAGGGCCACGCCGGTCTTGCCGCTGACGTTGGCCGGGAAGGCCGGCGCATTCGCGCCTTCCGGCAATAGCCCGAAAACAGCAGCCGTCATCCAGAACGCGGTGAGCGCGGAGAGGAAGAGGCCGGGCAGGGCAAGGCGTGAGACGACGGCGTGTAAGCGTCCATCGCCGTAGCCGCGAACGGATGTCAGGACGGACCGCCAGCCGCCGGCGCGCCGCGCCATCAGGAATAGCCCGGAGATTGCAAGGGCAAGCACAACCGCTGCACTGCCAGCAGTTATGAAGCGTCCGGGATCGTCCAAGAAAAGCGAACGATGAAGATTGGTCAACCAACGCTCCAGCTCCGAGGTGCCGGCGCTGCCGACCGGCTGGCCAGTGGCAGGGTCGATGACAGCGGAGGCGGGTTGGTCGCCTTCGTAGTAATAGGCGGTGATCCGCCCAGACGGCGCGCGCCTGATCTGTTCGACCGTAGGTTCTGACGCCTGGACTCGCGTGGCGAGTTCCGCGACGCTGATACGCTGCGCCGCAGGTGTGGTGAGCGCCTCTGCGGCTGGGAAGATCGAGAGTGCGGCGCCGCTCAGCGCGACGACGGTGAGAAGGACGGTAGCGATCAGTCCGAAGCAGCGGTGGAGCGAGCGACTCATGACAGGTGTCCCTTCTCCTCAACGCACGTAGGTGAAGGCGGCGATGTAGCGCGTACCTTTCACGTTCTGGCCCGAGCCGCCCGACGTCAGCGGCACCACGATCTCATTCGGACTGTCGCGCATGTCCTCCACGGCGGAATCGATGTGAAGCTGATAGCCGGCATCGAACAGCGTATCGGCAAGGTCGACCGTGACCTTAAGCGAACGACCCGCCCCAACGCTGGCGCCCGTAATGCCGTTGATCTCGCCGATGTCACCGCCGGTGGCACGGTACCAGCCGCCGAGATGCTCGTAGTATCTAGTCTTGCCGCCCGCCATCCAGAGACTGCCGACATACTTGCCTTGCGCATCGGTGACGTAATAGGCAACGTAGGCGCCATCACCGCCGTAGCTGCGCATGTTGGTGGTGAAGGTCACCTCGCGGGCCATGGCAAGGCCGGGAACGGTAAGGGCCGTAGTGACAGCAAGCAGGGCAATGAAGGACTTCATTCTCATTTATCGTCTCCTTGGTCGGACTTGGCGGTTCAGTTCGTCTGGGCGCGCGGCTTGGAGCCAGGCGTGAACAGGCCGTTGCTTGGCGGGGTGGCGTTCTGCTGCTGCAAGACGCCGCCTCGACCGCAGGAATTTTCATCCTCGTCTTCGCAGTCGTCGGCGGCGTAGCGGCCATTGTCGTCATGACGGAGGCGATGTTCCTGGTGATCATCGTCCTCGTTCTCTTGATACCCGGCCAATATGGCCCCAGTGGTCTTCGCTGCGGGGAACGGCATCGCGAGACTGCCCAGGGGGGCGAGAAAGCCTATGCCGGCGCACGCGGCCAGAAGAAGTTTGCGGTATGTCATAAGTGATCTCCAGTTGGGCATCTGACGGGGATTTCGGGCTGATCAATTGCGTCCTAAGCTGACCGCCACCTGACAATTGGCGCGACAGCGCTTCAGGTTCCCGTAAGCTGGCGGGTGGACTACGGGGCCAAAGAGAGGCAGAGAGGAAAGATTGCGATGCGGGTTCTGCTGATCGAGGACGATACGGCGCTTGGTGCGGCCATTCGCGACCAGATCGCCGCCGATGGGCATTCCGTCGATTGGGTCAACCGGCTCGACCAGGCAGGCGATGCGATCGTTGCGGCTGCCTATGATCTGGTGCTGCTCGATCTGATGCTGCCCGATGGGCTCGGCGTTCCCTTCCTGAAGGGATTGCGCGGGCGGGGCGACGTGACGCCGGTTATGATCCTGACAGCGCTCGATCAGGTCTCTGACCGTATTGCCGGACTGAACGCCGGCGCTGATGATTACATGGTGAAGCCCTTCGACCTTGCAGAACTATCGGCCCGCATCGGATCGGTGGCGCGCCGTTATGCCGGCAACCCAAATCCGAACATCACGCTCGGTCCGCTCGCCATCGATCTCGCGGCCAGAAGCGTCGCGTTGAATGGCAAGCCCGTTGCTCTTACGGCGCGAGAATGGGTCCTGTTTGAGGCCTTTCTGCAACGTCCCTCCCAGCTCCTATCAAAGGCACAGCTCGAGGAGCGGCTCTATTCCTTCGATACGGAAATCGACAGCAACGCCATCGAGGTCCATGTCAGCCGGTTGCGCAAGAAACTCGGCGCTCATGTGATCGAGACCGAGCGCGGCCTCGGTTATCGGCTGGGGCAACCGTGAAGATCGGCGCTTCGCTTCAGACGCGCCTGGCACTTGCCATCGGGCTTTCAGTGACGCTTCTGTGGTTGGCGGCGGCGGCGCTCACGGCGCACCGCCTTGGCGGGGAAATGCAAGAGGTGTTCGACGACGGGCTGAAGGCCACGGCGCTGCGCGTTTTGCCGATTGCCCGGCACGACTTGCGTGAAGGCGACGAACGTGGCGATCCTGTAGAACATGATGGTAACGAGGAAGGCGACCATGGCGAGAGGCGCATCGGCCGCGAGGCGCGGTATGGCGAGGACGTAACTTTTGTCGTGCGTGACCGCAACGGGAGGGTTCTTCTCGCCTCCGCAGGCGCGGATGCCTCCATCTTTCCGCCGTTTGTCAAGCCTGGTTTTCTGCGCACCGAAACGCACCAACTCTATTACGATGCTAGCGTCGATGGCGGCCTGACGATTGCCGTTGCCGAACCGCTGGATCGTCGCACGGAGCTTTCCCGCAAGATGCTGCTGGGGCTTCTGCTGCCGTTGATCGTGATGATCCCATTCAGTCTTCTCGCAATCGTTCTGGCGGTGCGCCGTTCCTTGCGCCCTGTACGCTTGCTTCGACAAGAGCTTGCCCGCCGCGGTGCGCAGGACCTGTCGCCCCTACCAGATGGCGGTCTGCCGAGCGAGCTTCGCCCGATCTCGGCAGGCGTCAATCAATTGCTGGACCGTCTGACGGCGGCGTTCAATGCCGAGCGCGCCTTTGCAGCGAACGCGGCGCACGAGCTGCGCACGCCGGTTGCAGGCGCGATCGCGCAGGCTCAGCGCATTCGGACTGAAACCGGCGAGGAATTAACGGGCCAGCGGGCAACAGAGATAGAGACCACGCTGAAGCGACTGATGCGCACGTCGGAAAAGTTGATGCAACTCGCCCGCGCCGAAGGAGGACGGCTGCAAACAGACGAGCCCTCCGATCTGAGACCTGTCCTGGAGATGATCGTCGAGGGTTTCACGCGGACTGGAGAGGGACGGATCCTGCTGACCCTTCCGGAAGAACCGGTTCTTTCCAGGTTAGACCCCGACGCCGTTGGCATTCTGTTTCGAAACCTGATTGAAAATGCGCTGAAACACGGGGCTCAGAATGGTTTAGTCGAGGTCGCGTTGCAGACAGACGGCTTACTTTGCGTCGCCAATGACGGCGCGGTCCTGTCCGCCGATGCCACGGAGAGGCTGGGGAAGCGGTTCGCGCGCGGTGGGGGAAAGGTCGGCGGTAGCGGCTTGGGATTCTCCATCGTAAAGGCAATCGCCGACCGCACAGGCATGAGTTTGAAAGTCGTTTCCCCGAGGCCGCTCAAGCATGAAGGCGTACAGATCCAGGTAACGCTGCCTCTCGCCTGACTTTCGCGGGAACCGACAAAAAGAGACGAACAAAGGAGCTGCCGATCCCTGATCGAGTTTTGACCTCCGGGATTGAGCGCCTGAACTAGCGGCGCTAAGCGCTCTGTCGAGGTGTGGCCAAGAAATCGCCGAAGATTATTTCTCCTTACGACTGCAGACATGCGACGGCATCTGCGACGTGGACGATTTTCCCGAGTATGATATCCGTTAACACGTTTCTATGATCGCATTCTAGCTCAGGCTGAACATCGTGATGCCCACGGCCGCCATGCAGCTGGTGGCCAACCATCCCATTACGGGCAGTCCAAATGAGGCGACGAACTGCCCCGTTTCGTCCTTCCGGAAAACCGTGATCATCATTGCCGCTCGGAGATCGCGCCTTTGAGGACAGCGTTCCAGAAACGGCACCCGTATGATGCTGGCTGGGTCTTGCGTTTGCAAAGTTGCTGAATCGACTGGCTTCGGATCCACGTCTGAAGCTCAATCCGAATTAGCCTGTCTCGACCGTCTCTCCGAGCCGCCCAGCCCCTGCGAGTCGGGCGTCTGAGCCAGGTTCAAATCCTCCGGAAAAACATAGATCCTCTCGAGCATTCGGTCGCGCAGATCCAGTTCGCTGAGGAGGGCTGGGCGACGATCGTCAGGCAGAACCTGTGATGCAAATTCGATCACCGCGCGAAATCGACGGGCGATCTGGAAGTTTTCAGCGCCGTAGAGGCCGATCTCGCTGAAGGTTAACTGCACGAAATCCTCCCAGTTCGTCGTTCTGCAGATCAGCCGCAACTTGCCGGACTTGCTCCTCATCTCATCGCCGAGCAGGTGCCTTCCACTGACGAAGCATAGGAGACGTTGAAGCTGGTCGATCGCAAGGACGGCTGTCGTTGCCTTCGGCGACCATCCGCATCACATCGCTGTAAGGGATATGTGCGATGTCGCGCGAGGCCGCCAGCCAGAATGCGACCGATCCCCCCGATCGCCAGAGCTGTGACCAGATGTCCGATCCGTATGACCCTCTCGCGTTTCATCGCGATTCCGCCTAGCTGATTCCTCACGGCCTCTTTGCATATCCGCTCCATGAATTCCTTGATCTTGGTCAAGGTAGGGCCGCCTTGCGAGCAATTGGCGATAGGTGACGACCGCAGTTTCCTCGCCGAATATTGACACGGATCAAAGACGGGCGAGCGACCGGCCGTAGTATTTATGCGAGGAGGAAGTGTGTCATGTTTGCAAAGATTCTCGTTCCAACGGATGGATCCAGACTTGCGGTCACGGCCGCGGAGAACGCGGTGGCGTTTGCCAGAGACGCGAACGCATCGGTCGTATTCGTCTGCGTCATCGAACCATTTCGCATCTTCACAACGGACAGCGATAAGCTGGCGGCCAGCCGGGAAGACTACGATCGGTTGTCGGATGAACAAGCCGTTCAATTCCTAGACGAGGTCGAGTTGCGCGCTCGTCATCAGGGAGTTACCTGCTATACTGTCAAGCTCCGGAGCGATGAGGTGCACCAAGCCATCATCGAGACAGCCGATCTTCATGGATGCGATCTGATCGCAATGGCATCGCATGGCCGCGGAGGTGTCGCTGCGTTGATCCTTGGCAGCGTTACGAACAAAGTCCTCAGTCATTCGCGTATCCCCGTGCTTGTATATCGATGAAGGGATCGGGGATTTTATCCGCTAACGGGAGAACCGAAATGATCCAAAACACCGACAAGATCTATCCCATTCCCTCGAATCTCCCGGCTGTTGCAGCGGCGGAGAAGTTTCTGGAAGCAGGTGTAGGCTTTCAGATCCAGGCCTTGAGCACTGCCTCGCGCCTCCAGATCGAGTCCTTTAGTTTTCTGATGCGCCGTTACCAGCAGCATGTGAGGCTCGTTGGTGATCTTGTTGGCAGTGCAGGAAGAAACGACGCGCTCGATGTCATCGGCGATTTCGTTCGAGTTGCTAAAACCGATTACGCTAGCGAAATCAGCAATATGCTCATGATTGGTTCGAAGCTGGCCTCGGAGGCAGCACATCGCATAGAGGAGGAAGCCGCTTCGGGATTGGAAGACATGGCCGCTCGAACTGTCGCCTAGCCTTCCTTTCCTCCTCCCTGGCGACAATGTCAGGAGGCCCATGCAACGATATCGCAGACCTAATTCGCCTGCATGTTTGCCTGACTGGCATTTGCCGTGCTCGCGTCACGGATAAGCTCGTATTTCACCTGGGTTACCTTCAAGTCGCGATACCAGTCGACGAGCGCTCCCCAGGGGTCCGACACTTTGTTGAGGCCCGCAATGAAGGCGACGACAGTCCCAATCTCGATCTTGCCCGTTATGACATAATAGCCCCCAAGCGCGAATATTCCGGCAAAACCGAGCTGAAACATCAGGTTCATCAGGAAGTTGAGCGCGTACTTGAGCTTGTAGATGCTCATGTTGGTCGAAAATAGTCGTTGGACGCGGGCTGCCTGGTGCTTCGGCGAGTTCGGCGAAGTATGGTCGACCATCTCCTCACTGAGGTGTCGCATGACGGTGATCTTCGTCTTGACCCGCTGATTGATTAGCCCTTGGAGAACAGGAACCAGGACGGACTGCGGGACGAATACGGCGATGACGGCTAGAGCAAGGAGCGGCTGAAGGTAGATCATGTAGCTACCGACTGCCAAAAGGATGCCCGCCTGTAGGATTGGCTCCGAGATGCTGGTGCCGACAAACCCACCCACAGGTTCCGCCTCCGCGAGCACGATCGACATTTCGACGCCTTCGGCCAAGGTGGTAAGATCATCGGGATGGCGTTCTCTCGTATCGATGACCGCCATGCGAAGCCAACGAATGGAAACTTCTCCGATCCAGCCGCGGTAGACGTTCAAAACAAGCTTGATCCCACCTTCGCTCAGGACGAGCGCCAGGTAGGCGAGCACGAGTACGAGGATCGTGTTCAGAGTCGCTCCCTGTGTCGCGCCGTTTACGATGCGTCGTTGAACCTCGAGCGGCAGAATTCCCACGGCGAACAAGAGAACCGACAGCAAAACCAACATTGCCTGATGGCCCCGTCCCATCATCGAGATGAACCCGGAAAGCCTCCGCGGCATGGCGTCTTCCTTGCGAGATAGCATATTCGCCTCCGTGTCTGCCTGTGCGGGCGCCTCGTGTCGTCTCCCCTCAAATCCAATCGAGCGTCCTCCTGAGGGGACATTCAGCCAGATCCGGGCCCTCGCTTCATTGACTCACCGCAATTTCGCTGGCGGTCGGTAGGGCACGCGGAGATCGAGCACCTATTCCTACAAGCCCCATCATCGGACAAACCAGTCCTTCGCCAGTGTGCGAGGATTGCATAGAGAAAGAGGATTGCCGCCAGCATTGGCCAGTACAGAAGAGGCAGGGACACGAAGCCCAGCGCGCTTCCGACGCCAGTAAAGGGTAGGAAAACGCGGACGCCCGCGATGAGGAGGCTCGTTGTCACCAGGGCCGGGTTGGCGGAGCTTTCGACGAACGGAATGCGGGAAGTCCGTATGATATGTATGACCAGAGTCTGCGTCAGCAGCGACTCCACGAACCATCCCGTTTGGAATAGGGCAGGGTTCGTCCACGCCTTGAACACTAAGCGGGGATGCCGTTCGGGCAATCGAAGATCTCCGCATGCTCGGCATAAAGCATATTTCGCTCGCAAGCGGCGATCGGCTCGAGGTCGCTAAGGTAATCGCTGACCGTCTTGGAATGGACACCGTCTAGGCAGATCTCAGTGCGGCAGACAAGGTAGAAGTCCTTTTAAGGACGAAGACGCTGGGCAACGTGATGATGGTGGGCGACGGCGTCAATGACGCTCCGGCACTGGCCGCAGCGGACGTCGGACTATCGGTCGCCCGCGGCAAGCTGGCCGCCGCGGCTGAGGCTGCGGACCTCGTGCTGCTCAAGAGCGGGTTGAGCGGCATAGTGGCCGCGTTGGGGGTCGCCCGTCGGTCGTGGCGAATTGCACTCCAAAGCGTGGCAGTTGGTATTGGTCTGTCTGCGGTCGCGATGGCATTCGCCGGAGTCGGACTTCTCCCGCCGGTCCAGGGCGCTCTGATCCGGGAGGCGATCGATGTCGCGGTCGTCGTGAACGCCCTTCGAGCGCTAGCTTAGTGGGATAGCAGGGCCGGAATGCGGAGATTGTCGAGTAAGGTGCGCGTCACACCGCCGACCAGGGCCTCGCGCAGCTTGGTGTGCCCATAGGCACCAGCGATAAGAAGGTCGGCATGGCCCTCTATGGCGTTGTCCTGGATGATGGTGGTGACGTCTTCTGCGTCGCTGTGCACGACAGCTAACGCGACTTCGAGCCCTGAATGCTTCAGTGCTTCGGTATAGCGATCAAGAAAACCCTCACTCCGCCGAGCCGCGGCGCCCACACATATTACTGTCGCTTTCGTCGCCGATTGGATCATAGGGAACGCGTTGGCGACGGCGCGGGCCGCCGTTGCACTCCCATCCCATGCGATCGCAATATTGTCGATGCGGCCATAGAAATCGGCCGACGGCAGGAGAAGCAGCGGGCGACCGCTGTCAAAGACGAGGCTTTCTACAATCGGCCTCGCCAGCTCGGTGTTTTCCAGGATCGTAACGTCGTAGGCGCGAGCAAGTTCGGCCAGCCGGATTGTCGCCGACATCGCCTCGGCCTCAGTGGGAACAAGCCTCACGTCGAGGCCAACCCGTTCGGCCCCCTCCCGCAAATGCCTGACGAGCTGAGCTGCGACATCCCTATCAAAGCGGTCTGCCTGGAACTCGTCATCGTCTGAATATGCTTCGGCGGCTTCGTCGCCATGGCGCCGCGCGGCAGCAAGGCTGGCGACAAGATGGGCACCCTGATGCAACGAAAACTGAATAGCGTTCTCGATGATCGCAAACGAACTCGCTTCCGGACGCGTGGTCAATGGCAGATGAAACTGTGGCTTCATGGCGTCCTCCCAAGACATTACATGGTCCATTGCTTCTAGCGTCCGGGCCGACCGGCAGGGCCGCTAGACGTTTCCACTACCGCGACAGGAAAAGCGGAACCCGGCTGTCCTTCAGCATCGAACGGGTGACGCCTCCAAACAGGCGTTGCTGTATCCGCGGGTGATTGTAGGCACCCATGACCACCATGTCGGCTGCCACGTCCGTGGCATGTTGGCGCAAGGTTTCGTCCACGCGGCGTCCACCGCTGGCAACTCGATCGACCTCGACCTTCACGCCGTGACGGGTGAGGAACATGGCGATGTCGGATCCGGGCTCTTCGCCATTCTCCCAGCTTCTCGCGACCGGGTCTACGATCGTGATGTGAACGGCACCACAGCCCTTCAGGAATTCCAGCGACTGGCGGGTGGCACGCGCTGCCTCGTCGCTCGAATCCCAAGCGAGCAGGATCGACTTTGGAAACGAGCTGACAGCCTGCGTACGTGGGTTGATCAGGATCGGCGTCGGAGACTCGAACAGGGCACCGTCGACGATACGTCTCTGAAGATCCTCGTTGCCGGCAGCTTGGGCTCCCACGAGAACGAGATCGGCGTACAGCGCATGCTGAGCGATGTCTCCTTCCGCCCACGCAAACTCTGTGTAGACCTCCTGGACGTCGAAGGACAGCTCCGTCCTTTCCAGGATCTCCTGTACCGCTTTCGTTTCCGCGGCGAGCCGGTCTATTTCCTGCTGTTGGCCTTCGAGCCACGCTGTTGAGATTGCTTCGTAGGTGGCGATCGCCGGAACGGCCCCCATGCAGATCACAAGGGCGGTCATATGGGCGCCCTGTGTTTCGCAAAATTCCATTGCCGACTTGAGGTCCTGGTCCCAGCGGTCGACGTCGAAGACGCACATGACGGTTTTGATACTCATTGCACTGCCTCCTTCTTGATAGCTGCAATCATATCGCTTTCCTGGAAGGCTTCTTTGATGCTCGTCAAAATCGATTGCTGAGCTCAGGGAACCGCTGGACGACTTCTGCGTTCAAACGTCCAATCGAAACGCAGTACCGGCAGCCTGCAATGCGACAAACATTCGGTCCTTTCGCTCACGGCTGGCTGCTTCTGCAGATGCGGTATCGGGCCTTTCGCGGCAAGCGGCATCGCGTAAAGGACCTATGCGAATCCTACAGCGAGGTGGTTCTTTATCTCGAATGGTTGCGGACGTCGGGAGATAAAAAGCTGCTCGGCGAGTACGGTCAGCTATGTGCCGACCTCGAGCAGGACGTATATTGGTTTCTCGGATTCTACGATGCGCATCCCGAGGCGGGTACGGGATAGCCGGCAAGCCGCGGGTTAACCCCGGTCGACTCTCGATTTGGTGGGCGTGCGCCGGTCGGGCGCTAAAAGACGTCCATTCCGCCAAGCCCGACGAACTCCGTCCTGAATCCCTGGGTGCGAGCTTGCTTCAACAGACGGTCGGCGCTCATCATGTCTAGCAGCATGCTTCCGGAGAAGCAGGAACGAAGAGGACAGCAGAGCTCCCTTGTCGCCCAGTCGAGAGCCCGCGGTGAGATCATCGTGACGACCCAATGGTCGTCGTCCGCCCGCTCGAGCAGGATGTCGCCTTCGTTCTTTCTGGCAGGAGGGGCGGATGTGCACGCGGCGAAAGCCGATGCGTCCTTGTCCTTGGCGGCGGTCACCATCTGGTTCATCCTGCTATCCTCCTGTTGCTGCGGCCACCACGACGTGGGAACCGACTTAAGCTTATCCGGAGACGGGGTCAGGGTTGTTGATCCAGGTCAAGGCGGCAAGCTTTGGCTTTCGGATTGATCGAAATGATCCATCGGGTGTCGACAAGGAGAAAGAGATGAGGGCGATGGTCCTGGAAAGAGTCGGCGTTCCGCTGCGTCTTATGGAGACGCCGGATCCGTGTCCTTCCGCGGGTCAGGCTGTGATAGCGGTGGAAGCCTGCAGGGTTTGCCGCACGGACCTTCACGTCTTCGATGGCGATCTTCCAAATCCGAAGCTGCCTTTGGTGCTTGGACACGAGATCGTTGGTCGCGTGGTCGCCGTTGGCCCCGGTGTCTCGAAAAACCTTGAGGGATGGAGGGTGGGCGTGCCATGGCTCGGACACACGTGCGGATGTTGCTCATTCTGTCTCTCTGGAACCGAAAACCTTTGCGACGCACCCGGCTTTACCGGCTATACGCTCGACGGCGGATTTGCGACGCATGTCGTGGCCGACGCGAACTATGCGTTCACTTTACCAGAGGGCTTAGACCCTGTCGCAACCGCGCCTCTCCTTTGCGCGGGTCTGATCGGATGGCGATCATTGAAAATGGCTGGACAAGGCAAGGCGATCGGCCTCTATGGCTTCGGTGCAGCGGCGCACATTCTCGCGCAAGTGTGCCAGTGGCGAAAGCAGGAGGTCTACGCTTTTGTTCGTCCGGGGGATGAGGCGGGAAGGCGCTTCGCGCTCGAGCTGGGCGCCAGCTGGGCGGGCTTCTCGGACGAGATGCCACCTGTGCAACTGGACGCGGCTATCATATTTGCGCCAGTAGGAGAGTTGGTTCCCAAAGCTCTGGCGGCGGTCCGCAAAGGCGGCACCGTCGTTTGCGGGGGCATCCACATGAGCGACATTCCGGCCATGCCCTATCGGCTCCTGTGGGGAGAGCGTCGCATCGTATCGGTAGCCAATCTCACACGCGACGATGCTCGAGAATTCTTCGGGCTGATGGGACAGGCGAGCATCCGAACAGTCACCACCTCCTATCCACTGGAGCGTGCCAATGACGCGCTGGCCGACTTGCGGGCAGGGCGGATCAATGGGGCAGCGGTGCTCGTGCCGTGACCCAGCCGCTCGACGATGCACCGCGGCATTTGCTTTGGTTGATGCCGGGTTCCGAAGCGGAAGGGTGATGTTTCCACACTCTTGATTCATATCAAAGAAGCACGCAGCCGGCAGGTTCATTGTTCGCATGTCAAAGTGGCTGCATATGCAGCCCGGTGGAGGGCGAACTGCAGGGCATTGCGAGGGCGCGAAAGCTCAGCCAGGCGATGATGAGCAACATCCGCCAGAACCTGTTCTTCGCTCGCATACTACAACGCGGCGGGTGTGCCCGGAGCGGCAGGCGTGCTCTATCCAATCTTCGGGCTGCCTCTCGCCGATCCTCGGTCAGCGTCATCGGCTGCGGCTGCGGCTGCGGCGCGCGTCGATCGCCTAGTTGTCCCCCGGCGCGGTCGTCGGGAACCACAATAGAATTCGTTCAGTAAGAAGCCGCGGATACAGACCAGCAAAAGGAGAAACGACATGAGAACCATACGAACTGCAAATGCGGTCCTGCTGGCCGCGCTGATTGCTATAGGAGGAGCCGGCGCCGTCTACGGCCAGACGAGCGGAGCCGATCTCCATCATCCTGTGAATTTGGCGCAGGCCACCCCACAGTCTGGAATGCCGCACATGATGGGGGGTGGCATGATGGGACAGGGCCAGGGCGCTATGCCAGGCGGACCAGGCATGATGGCTGGTGGTATGATGGCCGGGAACATGATGCAGTCCGGCATGGTTGGCGGCATGCCTATGATGGGTATCCGAGGACCCATGATGAAGATTATGTTTGCGATCGCCGACACGAACGCGGATGGCGCGCTGTCCTTCGAGGAGGTGATGACGATCCACAGGCGAATCTTCGACAGCGTGGACGCCAACAAGGACGGAAAGGTCACGCCCGAAGAGATGCAGACGTTCTGGCAGCAATAGGCTTCGGAACGATGACCGGGATGATCGACGATCGCGCCATTCGGCTGGCGCGACCGCGATCCGTTGCCAAGACGACGAACGGTCATGTAACTTTCTGATCCTGGCTGCCCAGACTTTCCAGATTTCCCATTGGCGAGGTATCATTCGAAGGCGCATTGATGCTTAGACCCGCTGACATTCTAGCGGGGACAGGAGCTGGACGATGACAAGCATACGAAATTCGCAGGACGTCTGACATGGGCGCGACTTCACGCCCGAGAACAACCGGTGTGGGACAATTCCTCGATCTTCAGCAGCAGCGCGATTGGATAGCGGGGAAGATCGACTTGTTGGACGCGGGCGAGCGCCCGGAGTCCCTTGAACAGCGCTTCAAATATGTCGCTCGATTTGAGAAGCTCCTCAGTCGCCCGCAAGCGAGGCAACTGCTGGAGATTCTCGGGCTATACGGTCCAAACTGCATTCCGATCAGGCGCAAGACCGAGCGCTACTACTGGTCGGTTTCCTGTCTGCCATCCACCTCGGACAAGCCGCTCATACGAGTCAATGCGAGCTGGATGGAGCTCTTCACGCTCTATGCCCACGGTGACGATATCCGCGCCCGATTCATCGTGCATCTTTCGGATTTCACTACAGATGGTTCAGCAACACCGAGCCGGGTGGACGAACACTTTCTCGAGCAAAGTGTCGCGATGCCAGAGCACGTCAGTTACTTCTTCCCGCGTGGTGCTGATATTCTCGGCATCAATGTGCGCGGCTCTGTCTCGATCCGCAAATTTCTCAGAAGCCGCCGCGTACTGAGCGCCATTCGCACGTTCAACCTGACGCACATGAACCGGGGGCGGAACGCCTATCAGGCGAGCCATTGCTACAGTGTGGCGGATTACATGCAGGCAGTTTGAGGGGTTCACCAACGCACGCTTTCCTGGCGAACTTGCCGTCGTTGCTCCCCGAAGAGGAGGAGATGGATGCTGTTCGCTTTCGGCCGCCACCTTAGCTAACAATTATAGACCCCAGCCGCGCATCGGCGCGCGCTCCTGCGAGCAACGCCGGCGACGCTGACAGGTGTCAGCGGACGCCCGACCCTGGCCTCGGCGTTTGACACGAAGTTGAATTCGACCGGTAGGCCGCCGCCAATTTCGATGCATGAAGCGCCGGCGGCCAAAGCCAGCAATATGATTGCGATTCGCCTGAGCATGTCGTTCCTCCTTCGAGTTTGATCATTTTACGGAGAATATTTCTGGCAGTTCGTCGGTGTCGGGAAGGTCGTTCAACTTCCGCTCCTTGGCCCCATCGGGAACTTTGAAGCTGAAGTCGCCTGCTGCCCCGTCCGCTCCCGCCTTCCAGGACCTTATGTCGATCGTGTATTGCGGAAACCCCGCCACTTTCGTGCTGGTGACGACATAACGGCAAGGATACGGGCTCTGACCCTGGGCGATCCAGATTTGCCAATCCACCCCATCATCGGTGCGAAAGGCGAGGTGGTCGCATTCCTCACCCCGAATGACGCCGCTCCCGAGATCCTTCACATCGACGACATGGGGCATGAGCTCGTCGTAGGGATGAGACATCAAGATGTCCCCGGCCGGCAACGGCCTGTGGAATTTGTCCCGCAATGCGTCGATGAGGTGATCAATTGTTCCCGGCACTTCGGTCTGAGCAAAGAGGTTGGCGTCCTTGCCGAGCACCGACAGCGTTTTTCCGTCAAATACCATTTCGACATTGGCGAAGCCGCCCTGACGAGTAACGCGTATCTTGTCGGGCCTTTTGAGCGTCACGGCGCCGGAGCTCGCAAGTGCCAGCTTTTGGTGCTTCTTGGTAACGACTTCCAGGCTCGTGTCATACTCGAACGAGATTGCCTCTTGCGCCGCCATATAGTCCGACATGGTCTTCAGCAGGTCCTTCGCCTGCTTTTCATCGGCGTGGCCGGGCGTCGCGCCGGCCAGCGCCGCGAGGGCCAAGGTAACGGTAAGCAGTCTGGCATTTTGAAACGGGGATTCCGATCGATATCGCATGGGTGTTTCCTCCGCTGACACAGTAAGAATACACTCCGCGTGGCTTAAGCAACGGCGCGGGATGGAATAGCCCCTACAGCGCTCACTTGGGTCCGCTCTCGCTTGGACGGTCCGGTTGCGACTCTCGGCTCAACCTTAACCCTTCAAAATGACGGCTTGCATAAGAATTGCGATTGTCGCAAGCGGCGCGGCCAAGTTCGGCAGACCTCCGGCTTTGCCTATTGATTGGTTGTGCGCGCAATGTCACAGGTGCTCTCCCTAATATACAGCAACCTAGCGGCGCAAGGAAGCCGCCACCAAATAGGGCAAGGCGGCTTGCTTTGCCTTCGATTGCTCCCATGATGGGAGAGCGAAGGAGCAATTGTAGACGACCCACGAGATCGGAAAACCTCGTTCTCTCTCACTCATCTACACCGGCGAGAATCGCCCTTCCAGCCAGCGGGCGTGCCGCCCGCCCGCATCAGTGCTCGAGGAACACGTAGTTCATCCAACTGCTCATCCGCAGGAGAACCTTGCGGAGCAGAGCAAGGTGATGCAGGTGCTCGGTGTAGATGGCGACTTCGGCAACGACACCACCCGGGAGTTGGTACGGGGTCAAATCCTCGGTGATGTTGATCTGGGCCAAGGTCAGGCCGGGTTGAAGGCGCTCGGGCGACTGCGGGTCGATGAGGGCGCCAGTTGGCTGAAGTTGACCCTGCGCCATGACATCGATGATCTGCCCCACCTTTGCCTTGAAGATCTTGCCGGGAACTGCCTTGAAGGCGACTTCCGCTTCATCATCCGTCCGCACGCGCTGGAGGGAATTCTGGATAAATGCCGCGGCAAGTTGCCTGTCTTCGCTGTTGATGAAGACCATGACCGGCCTCAAGGGAAGCGGGTTGGCCATCATGCCCGGACGCAGAAAGAGCTGGGCCACATAGCCATCGCTCGGCGCCCGAACGGTCGTCTGGTCGAGCTCGAACTGAGCATTGTTCAATTCGGCAGTGACACGGGCAACGGTCGGGTTTACCCCGTTGACTTCAGATTCATAGGCAAGGCGCGCTTGTGTGGCCTGCGCTTGTGCCGTGGCTACAGCAGCCTCGGCCGTCAGATACTGGCCGCGCCGGTTGTCGACTTCGAGTTCCGAATAGACAGCGGCACGCCCCACCTCCTTGGCCTTCTCGTTCGACTGTACTATGCGATCGTAGCTCTGCTGCGTCCGGTCGCGCGTGGCGATGGCGCCCTCCACCCCCGACTGGGCTGCATCCAGCGCGGCCTTCAATTGCAGCACCGTCTGCTTGGCCTCGGCGAGTTGCGCCTTCTTCTGATCGACAGCGAACTCGTAGGGGCGTCGATCAATCTGGAACAGTACGTCGCCCTTCTTCAACGGCATGTTCGCTTGGACCGGCACGTCAACCACCAACCCTCCGACCGCCGGGATTACCGGCGATGAGGTGAAATAGATGCGGCCGTCGCTTGAGAACGGGTGGTTGTAACTCATCCCCAGGATCAGAGCGGAAATGATGAAGATGCCGCCAAGCACCGCTGTGGAGAGGGACCATTGATTGACCGGAATTCTGAACAGCTTGAAGATTACAATGCAGATCGCTGCGTAGATCATCATAAGCAGGAGTTCCATCAGACTATCTCCCTCGCTGTCCCTTGTCCTTCAAGCTCGGCGATGCGAGCATGCAGACGGGCGATCTGGGCACTGGCTTCGAATTGAGATGGGAGCTTCCCATCTTGGCGGATGCCCCAGCCGCGATCCTCACGATAGAGCGTTGCCCATATAAAGAGGAACGGCCAGATGGCGTGGAGTGTGAACAGGCTTACCCAGCCTGCGATGTGGATTGCATCCTGATGCGGGTGATTGCGCGACTTGGCGATGAGATGGGGTATGTCGTGAATGGCGATGATCCCATAGAAAATGGTTATCACCACGAAGATCAGGACGCCCAGGGCGAAATAATCGAGAAACATGAGCTTGCCCTCCTTGGCTTCAGACGCCACACCTGGGGGCCTAGACGGCGCCCTCAAGGATACCGTCGGAATGGCATTATAGCTCAACCTCACCAGAGGGTGTTACGGATCTCGAACGTAGCCTCCAGACCGGTTGATGTAGTATGATGAGTAGCTGCATTAGGAGCGGCGGGTGTTCGTCCGCGGCACGGAGAGGTTGCTGACCGTTCCGCAACGACCAGCGAGTACCTCGATCGTTCAGTCATCGGCTCGCTGTTGTCATCGCACACTTTGCTCGCGCTACCAATTGTTGCGCGTCTTGGAGTTCTCGGATTTGAACCGGTCGTCGTCGTGATTGGCGCGACTTTGGTAGCGGATACGTTGTCGCTTGTCGTCTTCTGCTGCGGCCCCTCAAGTCAGTTCCGAACGGAGCCAATGGCGAGTCTGATCCGGTATCAGCGGATTGGTTGCGCTAGCTATGATGCGAAGTCACGCAACGGTATGTCCTGCCGGACCCGTTGCGAAAAGCAATGGCAAACTGCACTTCCATGAAAGCGTGATATTTCACATGGTTTTCTGCGCAACCTCCTGCAATACAACATGGCCTTAAAGTTGATTTTCGCTCGCCAACGACCGAAATTAGGAGCATAATTTGGGGAGTAGGGCTCTTCCGAAATAAGCATCATAGATGCGAGATCGGCTGTGCTTCCGCTTTTTTCGGAAAACTCTCGCAACAAGCTGGGCCCCAGATATCTGGTAGGCGCACAGCTTCTTTGGCAGCATGATCATCGGCTGCCCGGATTCCAGAGTTGAATCGACGTTCTCAAGTTTGAATGAAGCGCAACAGTAGGAGGGAACAATGATCAGACTAATTGCTGTTCTGGGGTTTGTCTTCGCCATCGCTTCGACGCCGCAGGCAATGCCTCGCTCGCCAATTCAATCAGAGAGCATGATCACGCCTGTCGTCGCCGGTTGCGGCGTGGGCCAGACAATGGTCAATGGCAAATGCGAGTCCAGAGTCGAGAAGCGCCACAACCGCCGCTGCTTGCGCTGGTCGGGAAACACCTGCCAGAAGTACCAATGAAACGCCGCCGAACTGGCGTCTGATCAGTTCGAACCGAGCGCCAGTTCGGGTCATCGGCTCCATCCTCGTCGGGACCTGGGGCTCATCTTCCTTGTGTTGGCGTAGCCGGTGGGGCGGAGAAAGATAAGGCAGTGATTTGTCTTCGGCTTTGCGTGTGCATGTGACAATTCGCACGTGGGAGGGTGGACGATGGCCAACGCCGCTGTGGCACCTGCAGCTCATAGATATCTGCCTATTCTGGATTGGGCTCCAGGCTATCAACCCGACTGGTTATTGCCGGATGTTCTTGCCGGCCTCGCGCTCTGGGCGGTCATGGTGCCTGAGGGCATGGCCTATGCGGGCATCGTTGGTGTACCGCCAATCATGGGCCTCTATACGATCGTGCCGGCGTTAATCGCTTATGCCCTCCTTGGCACGTCGCGGCAGCTTGTGGTCGGACCAGACACGGCGACCGGGTTGATCTCCGCGGTGACCATTGGCGCCATTGCGTCTCAGGGAACGGCGGAATTCAACACGCTGACTTCTACGCTTGCCGTGCTGATCGGTTTCTTCTTTCTCGCTTTTGGAATCATGCGCATGGGGTGGGTCGCGAGCTTCATCCCAACGCCCGTGATGCGTGGCTTCATCGAAGGGCTGGTTTACGTCACCATCATCGGCCAGGTGCCTCATCTGCTCGGAATCAGTGGCGCGTCGGGCAACTTCTTCACCAAGCTTTGGCACATCTTGCAGCATTTGCCGGAGGTTTCTGCGGCGCCGGTCATAACCGGTGTTCTATCTCTCGGCGCTATGCTGCTGTTGCGCCACCTGGCTCCGAAGATACCCGCGGCCCTCGTCGTCATGGCCGTTGCGACAATCATTATCGGACTACTTGGCGGCGAGGCGACTGGAGTGCATGTGGCTGGCCACCTCCCATCCGGGTTGCCCCACCTAACTCTGCCCAATCCGGAAATCTCCACACTAAGCGAGCTTGTGCCGGGCGCGCTTGCAATCGTGATGGTCGGCTACGCAGAGGCGCTTGGGGCGGCAAAGGCGGCCGCTCTACAGAGCGGTGGTACGATCGATCCTAATCAGGAGCTTGTGGCACATGGGCCTGCGAACATTCTGAGCGGACTTTTCGGTGGCTTTCTCGTGGTCGGCAGCCTATCGAAAACCTCGGTTGCCACCGCTGCTGGCGCTCGCAGCCAGATCGCCAATGTGGTTGCGGCCGTCTTTAGCTTCTTGACGCTGATCTTTCTGACCCCTCTGTTTCGAAACATGCCCCAGCCGGCGCTGGCGGCTATTGTCATCGCGGCGATGCTGCATCTGACCAAGCCAAGCTATTTGCTGGAGTTGCTGGCTCGAAGCCGCTCGGCGTTCGGCAGCACTGCCATTGTCATCGTGGGCGAGTTGACGCTGGGGGTGCTGCAGGGAATCGTGCTGGGTGTCGTGCTGTCGTTGATAACCTTGATCTATCTGACCAGCCATCCAAAAGGGGCCGAGCTTGGTCAGCTGCCGGGCACGGAAGCCTATCGGGATGTCAAGCGCCATCCGGAGGCAGTACGTTTCCGGGGCTGCTGATCTGGCGGGTCGGCGGCGACCTGTTCTTCGCAAGCATAGGCCACGTGAGCACGGCCCTGAAGGCGTCGCTCGCGACGCGGCTCGACGTGAAGCGCGTCCTTCTGGATTGTGATTCCGTCGACTTCATCGACATCAGCGCCGGAGATGAACTGCTTGGTCTAGTCAAAGAGCTGCAAAAAGCCGGCATTGCTGTGGGCTTTGTCCGCGTGCGCGACGCCGTCCGCGACGATATGCGGAAAGCCGGTATCGAGACAGCGGTAGGCCCACCAAACTTCTTCGAACGGACGACCGATGGCGTGCGCGCCTGGCAGCAACAAAGTCCCCCCGAGGCCTGAGTTGATATCATGACTGGTTCTCAATCCTCAGTGAAACTGTCGGCTTTCTGAACATGGTACACGCAGAAGACGCCACCAAAACCTCAGTCTCGTCTGGCTCTGGGCATTCCGCGAATTTCGTGACGCCGAACGCCCGGCTTGCGGAGGGTAAGGCGCTGCGCGACAAAATCCTGCGCGAGCAGCAGGGGCGATGGAATGAGATCCAGCGACGGCGAGATCCGATCGACCTGTTGCGCGAGTCGGATGACGGTCGAATGAAGAAGCTCATTCCGATCCGGTATGGCCGTATGCTGCCATCTCCCTTTGCGTTCTATCGTGGGGCGGCCGGCGTCATGGCCGCCGACCTGGCACAAACGCCAGCCACGGGACTGAAGGTCCAGGCATGCGGCGATTGTCATCTTGTCAATTTTGGTGGGTTTGCCACGCCCGAACGCAGCATCATCTTTGACATCAACGATTTCGATGAAACGGCGCCAGCCCCTTGGGAGTGGGACGTCAAGCGACTTGTCGCATCAGTCGTTCTTGCAGCCAGATCGAACGGAATCTCGGACCACCGGGGCCGGGATAGTGCCGTCAATTGCGCGCGCAGATATCGCGAGCACATGCGCAAACTCTTCAAAAAGAGCCCGCTTGCAATTTGGTACGCGAAAACTGGGGCCTCAGACTTTGTCGAATCGTTACCGACGGCCATGCAAGGGAGCACCAGGAAGCGGATCGAGAAGGCAGCAAACCGTAGTGGCTCAGAATCTGATTTTCCAAACCTCGCGGCTTCCGTCGGCGGGCAGATCCGCATTACGGACCAACCGCCACTGATCTTTCATGAGCGGGCGACCAGCACTCCCGAAGCGGAGGTACCCCTCGAACAGCTTTTGCACATTTACCGCCAATCGCTGGATGAGGATCGTCGGATGCTGCTCGATCGCTATCAACTCGTCGATGTCGCCATCAAGGTGGTTGGCGTCGGTAGCGTTGGCCGGAGATGCTGGATCGCGTTGATGATGTCCGAGGGGAACCACCCCTTGTTTTTGCAGTTCAAGGAAGCGGTGAACTCCGTCCTTGAGGCCTATGCTGGGAAGAGCAAATATGACCATCACGGGCAGCGCGTCGTGATCGGACAGCGCCTGATGCAGCCGGCCTCGGACATATTCCTCGGTTGGGTCACCGCGCCAAACGGGCGACAGTTCTATGTGCGACAGTTACACGATGCCAAGATCAAGCCTTTGGTGGATACATTCGATGCCGAGATGTTGGACGCCTATGCCCAGGCGTGTGGCTGGGTTCTTGCTCGCGCTCATGCAAAGGCCAGCGAGATATCGGCAACGATTAGCGGCTACCTCGGTTCCTCAAATGACGCATTCGACACAGCAATGGGAAGTTTCGCGTTGGCTTACGCGGACCAGACGGAGCGCGATCATGCTTTGCTCAAGGCTGCCGTGCGCGAGGGAAGGATTGCAGCTATCAGAGACGCATAGCCATGCAAATTGGATAAGGCGAACGTTGGTTTTTCGTTGCACGCTGTCTGCCGGCGGATCTCGCCTTTGCCTATTGTGAAATATGCCCGCAATTGGCAACGGTCACGATGCTCAGGTGACAGGCAGACTGGCGGAGCCGGAGCTGCCATTCGCCAAGCGAGATGATCGTATGACTGAACTCAGGTACCGGGCGTGCGAAGACTGCCCATTTTCATTCGCGCTTGGAATCAAAAGGTGGCGGAGAAACTGAAAATCCTAATCATCGCATCCGCGCTCTCGTTGGGTCTGGCCCTCATGGCAAGGGCCGATGACGTGGCTGACCTGTTCTTTGCAGTCACCAATATCTATGGGATGAAGGTCGTTGACTACAGGAACTGCGGCCGGGAGGTTCCCAACGATAGGGACACCATTCTTCGTATAATGGCCAAGGCTCCTGGTGTCGATATGGTTGAGGTCGGCAGGCGGTTGGACGAAGCCGCTCACAACGCGGAGAGTGAGATCGGCGGCGAAGGCTGCCGCGGGAATAGCATTGAGGACGACGAGCGGAGAATGACGGAGTACATATCGCAGCTCCGCAATGCCGTTGCCAAGAAATACGGCGGGAAATGATTGTTTCCCGTCGGCTATGAAGCCGAAGGCGGCGTACGCACGGCCAATCGTCAAGCGTCTTGGGGTTCATGGGTTTGAGGCGCGTCCGCCGTCGTAAAGCCCAAAGGGTGGGATCTGTAAATCTGTTCCGCCCGCTGTCGCCCGGCGGGCATGGTTCCTCCACGTGCAATAAGACGTCTTCCCGACTGAACGCGGACAAGCGTCTCCGATGCTTCGCGGACAAGCGCGGCGGTTTCCTTAGTGCCGGTTAAGGAGCGGGCCTTTTCCATAAGCGCGTCATCAAGCTATGCTTCATTTGCACTCTCATGCATTGGGGGCGGTCCTATCGTCACTGCTGTTAAGCGGCGCCGGCCCTGCAGGTGAATAGCCTCCAAACGCTCACCGGGGGCCGTCGCTAATGTGTGCCACGGTGCCGGCCGCTATTCACACTTGATGACATCTCAAGGGCTGGAGGTTCCTCAAAATCCGCGGCTGACTATTCAGCTGGCTTTTGCGCTATGATCGCGTAGCGATGCTGAAGGCCTCGTGCGATGGCTTTGAAGAAGCCGAAATAGTGCGACTGCGCCTTATGGATCTTCCGCAGGTTAGTGTCGGCCGCAACGGGGGAGAAACCGGTTGCTGTCAGCATGCGGGAAACCGTATCAACTCGTGCGCCTCCAGAAAAATGGACGCGCGACAGGATACTCTCATGCATGCTGCCCATGGTGGCGGGGGCATGGGGTGCCTGTGTCTTGATGAGGTTCGTCCGTTCGAGGAAGGTCGCGAGACGCTTGATGAGCCGCTCAGCAAGGCCCGTGTTGACGAAATCCCCGTCGATGATCAGCAGCTTCCCGCCCGGCTTCAGGACGCGCAGCCATTCCGCAAAACAGGCTTCGGGGTCAACCAGCGTCCACACAAGGTGGCGGGTGATGATAACGTCGTAGCTGTCATCGGCTTCAAGCGTGTTCTCTGCATCGCCAACGTGAAAGCGGATCGCCCGTCCCCGCGATGCCGCCTTGGCGCGTGCCCGCTCCAGCATGGCTTCCGACCAGTCGATGCCGGTGACTTGGTAGCCGAGATCGTCCATCAAGTGGGAGATCACACCGGTGCCGCTGGCAAGGTCGAGGGCCTTGCGGCCATCGCCGCGGCCGAGATGCCGCCCGATCAGTGCGTGCCAGGCCGCACGCTCCTCCTCGGAGAAAATTTCGTGGCCGGGCGACTGGTCGAATGTTGCCGCGCGTTCGGACCAATAGGCCTTGATCTCATCGCGCAAGGTGAAATTGGCGCTGTCTGCCATTCGATCGCTCTGCATGTTCCGTCCTTATCTCAGCTTCGAACACTTCTAAAAGATAAATCTTGACTATGAAAGTCATCAAATAATAAGTGCCGGTCAGTTTCCACCGGAGATTCAACCATGCGCTTTTCTGGCAAGTCGGCAATGATCGCCCTTGGCGTTCTCGTGTCCAAAGTGCTGCCCGCGATTGCCGACCCCGTCGTCGTGAGGGACGTGACGGGCCGCGACGTCGAAGTCAATGTACCGGCAAAACACGTCATCCTCGGCGAAGGCCGGCAGATCTATTTCCTTGCCGGGCTCGACAAGGACAACCCGTTCCAGCACGTCGTCGGCTGGCGCGACGACCTGCCGAAGGCGGACCCGGAATCCTACGCGGCCTATCTCGCAAAATACCCTGGCATCGCCAAGCTGCCGACCTTCGGCGGTATGAAGGATGGCACGTTCGATATCGAACAGGCAGTAGCCTTGAAACCCGACGTCATCCTGATGAATGTTGACGCCAAGACAGCTACGGAAGAGGCCGGCTATATCGACAAGCTCGCCAAGGTCGGCATTCCCTTGGTCTATGTCGACTTCCGGGAAAAGCCTATGGAAAACACCGAGCCTAGCATGCGTATCATGGGCACGCTGATGGGCAAGGAGAAGGTTGCCGAAGACTTCATCACCTTCCGCGCCGACGCCATCAAGAAGGTCACGGATGTCCTGGAGAAGAGTAACCCCGCAAAGCCGGTCGTCTTCATGGAGCGTGCGGGCGGCTATTCCGACGATTGCTGCATGTCCTTCGGCAGCGAGAATTTCGGCAAGATGGTCGAGCTGGCCGGCGGCATCAACATGGCAAAGGACATCATTCCAGGCACCTTCGGCACGGTGAACCCGGAACAGATCATCGCCTCCAATCCTGATCAGGTCATCATCACCGGCGGCATGTGGGAAGGCTATGTGCCTGGTGGCAAGTGGGTCGGCGTCGGCTATGGCGCAGATATCGCCGAAGCGCACCGCAAGCTGGAAAACCTGACGAAACGCCCGGCCTTTACCGGCATCAAGGCAGTCAAGGATGGCAATGTCCATGCCATCTGGCACCAGTTCTACAACAATCCCTATCAGTTCGTCGCAATCCAGCAGATCGCCAAGTGGCTGCACCCTGACCTGTTCAACGAACTCGACCCGGAAGCGACCTTCAAGGAGTTGCACGCTCGCTTCCTGCCGCTCGACTACAAGCCAGGCTACTTTGTCTCGTTGAAGGGCGAATAGGCGATGAGCGTTGCGACGATCGAAACGAAGGTGACGGGGCGCGATCAATATCGCGCCCTTGCCTTTCGGCGCATCCTTATCCTGGCAGGTCTTGTCGTCGCGCTTGCGGCAAGCATGGCTGCCGACATGGCATTGGGCCCCGCGAATTACAGCCTTGCCGAGGTGCTGTCGGCGCTCGCTTCCCCGGAGGCTGCCGGTGACCAGCTGCGTGTCGTCATCTGGGATATCCGCATGCCGATTGCGCTGATGGCGATCACGGTCGGCGCGTCGCTCTCGGTGGCAGGTGCGCAGATGCAGACGATCCTTTCGAACCCGCTCGCCAGTCCCTTCACGCTCGGCATTTCGGCGGCCGCCAGCTTTGGCGCGGCGCTGGGGCTCGTTGCAGGTGTCGCCATTTTTCCGGGCGCGGTTCAATACATGGTTCCGGTCAATGCCTTTGTCATGGCGATGGTGGCCGCGCTCTTCATCCATTTCGCATCGACGCTGCGCGGTGTTACGGTCGAGACGATCGTGCTGCTCGGCATCGCCCTCGTCTTCACGTTCAATGCCGCCCTGTCGCTTCTCGAATACCTCGCCTCCGAACAGGCGCTCGCCGCAGTCGTGTTCTGGACCATGGGAAGCCTGACCAAGGCGACGTGGGACAAAGTCTTCGTCACCGGCGCAATTCTCGTCGTGACGCTACCGCTCTTCGTGCGTAACGCCTGGGCGTTGACAGCCCTGAGGCTCGGGGACGACAAGGCTGCAAGTATGGGCGTCAATGTCCGGCGCCTGCGCCTTCACACCATGCTTGTCGTCAGCCTGCTTGCCGCCATTCCTGTCTCCTTCGTCGGGACGATCGGCTTTGTCGGCCTTGTCGGCCCCCATATCGCGCGCATGGTCGTCGGAGAGGACCAGCGGTTCTTTCTGCCCGGTTCCGTGATCTGCGGTGCGCTGCTGCTCTCGGCGACGTCGGTCGTCAGCAAGGTGCTGATCCCCGGCGCCATCCTGCCGATCGGCGTCATCACCGCGCTTGTCGGCGTTCCCTTCTTCTTCGTCCTGATTTTCTCGAACCGGAGGCGTGCATGGTAAGTCTGGTGCTTAAGGATCTCGGCGCCAGCTATGGCAGCACGACGGTTCTGTCAAAGGTCGCAATCGAGCTCTTGACGCCCGGTTCCATCACGGCCGTGATCGGCCCAAATGCGGCCGGCAAGTCGACGCTGTTCAAGCGAATCGCCGGTCTAATTTCCGGCCCCGGTGTCGTGCAGCTTTCGGATGCGACGCGCGGCGACCGGGCGATCTGCTACATGCCGCAGGACACCGGCTCGAATGCCGTGCTGACGGTCTACGAGTCGCTCCTGCTTGCCACAAAACAGGGCGGCGGCTGGCAGGTAAAGGACGAAGAGCTTTTCGAGATCGACGCGATCCTGAAAGCGTTGCATATCGAGGACCTTGCCTTCCGGGGGCTAGACGCCCTGTCGGGCGGCCAGCGACAGCTCGTCTCGCTCGGCCAGGCGCTGGTGCGCAAACCCGAGGTCTTGCTGATGGACGAGCCGACCTCGGCCCTCGACCTCCATCGCCAGATCGATGTACTGGAATTCGTCGTCGATCTCGCCAGCCGCACCGGCATGATCGTGCTCATTGCGCTCCATGATCTCAATCACGCCTTGCGCTATTGCACAAACACGATCGTTATCGCCAATGGGGAAATGACCTCGAGCGGCGCGACCGCTGACGTGATCACATCGAAAATGCTGCGCGACATCTATCGTGTGGATGCCCGCATCGAAACCTGCTCGCGCGGGCGACCCGTAGTCGTCGTCGACGGTGCGCTCTGATCGAGTTGATGCTGCCGCGATAAGCCGGAGCGATTCCGATCGCAAATCCAGAATCGCTCGCTTCGCGCAGGCACGATGACTCATTTTCGCTTCAGGCAGGCTATTCGACGACCTGACCTTCGAGTCAGCTGCGTGCCGCGATACCGATGATCGCAGTGTCTGGTGGCAGGTCGTCGAAAATACCTCCAGCATGGTGCTGATGTCCGGCCTTGAGCGCATCGACACAGGCCGCGGCGTTGGACCGAGTTCTCAAACCTCGCCCAGTGTGCCGAGGTATATCCCATTGCCATATCCCATTCGCAAAACTAAGTGGGATATGGCTTTCGTATATCGCGGAGGATAGGAAATGGAACAAGGTGCAGTGTTTCAAAGCAATCGCAGCCAGGCCGTTCGGTTGCCGAAGGCCGTCGCTCTGCCTGATGATGTAAAGCGCGTCGATATTGTCGCAGTTGGACGCACGAGGATTATCGCCCCTGCCGGAGAAGTTTGGGACAGCTGGTTCGATGGCGAAGCGGCTACCTCGGATTTTATGAACGAACGTGATCAACCGGCCCTGCGGGAGCGTGAAGCATTTTAATGCTGCAGTACATGCTGGATACAAACGTCTGTATCTTTACGATGAAGAACCGCCGGCAGCAGGTGCGCGAGGCGGCAGTTCGTATTCTATCAAGGGCTTTTGCTACGCTCCCCCCGATCGAGTAATCGGCGCGAGTTTGATTGTGTGCCCGGCTTACGCGTCGAGGACTGGACTGGCCAACTCGCACTCATGAACGCTGTACGATTGGAAAAAGCGAATCGAGTCGATCATTCCGATCGTCGTTTTCCGCTGCCGATGAAAGCCACTCCTGACGTCGTTCTCAGGATGCGTACTCCCGACTATGAATTTAAAAGCTGTGTGTTTGCCTACGTTTTGGTAGGAAGGGACAAGGGCGCGAGCTCGGATAGCGACCTGCCGCGCGGGTCGTTCGCAGCAATACGGCCTGTCGTGAATTTCAATGCTTCCCGCATGACCTGAACCGCGCCGTCATAGTCCAGCCCCTCAAGCTTCCCGTCGCTGGCAATGCGCCTTCCGTCGACATAGACAGCCTTGACTGCCCGCTCGGCTGCGCAATGGAGAAGATTGCGCAACGGGTCGTAAACCGGTTGCATGGCGGGGTGATTGAGGTCGATCAACGAGAAATCCGGTTTGGCACCGACTGCGATCCGTCCGATATCCTTTCGGCCCAGCGCATTCGCACCCGCAAGGGTCGCCATGTCGAGGATGTCGGATGTCTTGATGTCAAACACGCTTTTGCCGGCGACGCGGGAGCAGATGAGCGCCCTGCGCATCTCTTCCAGCATGTTGTAGGGATAGCTATCCGTGCCGATGCCGACATTCACGCCGGCGCGGCGATAGCGGCCGATGGACTCCAGGATCATGCCGCTGCGGGAGAAGGTAACTGGGCAGTGTGCTACCGTTGTGCCACGTCGTGCAAGGAGCGCCATATCTGTCTCGGTGCGCTCTCGGGTCCAGGAATGGCTGTCGATGAAGATGCAATGTCCGAGGATCAGTCTTTCATCGAGAATACCGATGCTTTCCAGATATTGCACGGCGGTCATGCCGGTTCGACGCACCAACTCTTCATGTTCAGCCATGGTTTGAGCTGCGTGGAGCGTGATCGGGACGCCGCGGTCTTTTGCGGCGGTGGCGGCTTCGATAAGTAGATCTGGCGAGCAGGTTTCGACTTGGGACGGCGAAACGATGCCGCCGAGACGGCTTGATGGGTGAGCTTGTGCCGCGTCGACGCAGGCAAGTGCTTCTTGAAAAGCCTCCCGCCCACGGCGCCGGTCCCAGTGATAATCGAGGCGGTGGCTGTCTGCAACATGCCACCTGGCCTCGCGAAAGCCCGGCGCGGCGTAGGCGCGGGCTCCACTTTTGACGAGCGTGGGGAGCCAAGCATCGTGCGGGCCCGCGATATCCACCAGCGTGGTGACTCCGCTGCGGATCAAGTCTCCGAGCATGACGGTCAGAGAGGCTTCGCGGGCCTCCTCACTGATCTCGATCAGTGTCGAATATTCATACATCGCCTGCCCCCAGAGGGCGGCGGTACCGACGTCGTCGAAAATGCCTTTAGACAAGGGCTCTTCGTCGGAATGGCAGTGAATGTTGATCAGGCCCGGGAGCAACATGCGACCGTGCCCGTACTCTTCCCGGTCGAAGGGACCATTGTAGCGACCGCCAACATGCAGGATCGCAGTCTCATCGAAGGCGATATCGCCATCGGACATATAAGCATGGGTGCCGGTCTGGTCGTCATGGGCGACGATGGTTTCGACTTTTCTGATGACATGAACTGGCCTAGTCATGGGTGGTCCTGAAATATCGCTCCAGGAAGCGGCTATAGGCTCCCATCAGCGCGCTAAAGATGAAATAGACGACAGCGGCGAAGATATAGCCCTCCAGCACCGCGATGCCTTGCCATGATGGGTCGCGCATCGCCGAGCGCACCGTATCGAGAAAGTCGAGCAGACCGACGATGGTGACGAGCGTTGTGTCCTGAAAGAAGCCGATGAAAAGCGCGACAAGTGGAGGAATAACCTTCTTGATTGCCTGCGGCAGTACGATCTTGAACATGACGAGCCAATAGCCCATCCCCAAAGCCGCCCCGGCTTCGAGCTGGCCCTTCGGTACATCCTGCAGGCCGCCGCGAACGATTTCGGCGATGTAGGCAGCCGCAAAGATGATGATGGCGATCTGGGCGCGCAGCAGCTTATCCACGGTGATGCCATCTGGCATGAACAGCGGCAGCATCACCGTTGCCATGAAGAGAATGCTGATCAACGGTACGCCGCGCACGATTTCGATGAAGCTTGTCGCCAACACCCGGATGACAGGCAGATCAGAGGCGCGCGATAAGGCAAGCAGGATGCCGAGCGGCAGCGCGCAGATAAGACCGATGAAGGAAAGCATGAAGGAGAGCGGAAGGCCGCCCCACTGTGTGGTCGGGATCGCAGGCAGGCCGAAGATGCCGCCGGCCATCAAAACCCAAAGTCCCGGCAGGATAACGACGATCCAGAGCAGTAGGAGCCTGCTGCTCCACAGCCGCGGCACCATCGAAAGGAAGGAGGCGCCAAGGAAGACGATGAGTGCCAGCAACGGCCGCCATTGCTCTTCGAAGGGGTAGAAGCCGAATGCCATGTAGCGAAGCTTCGTGCTGAGAAACGGCCAGCAGGCGCCGCTCGCTGTCTTGCAGGCTTCCGGCGTGCCGGTAAACGTCGCGTTGAGAACGAGCCACTGGGTTGCGAGCCAGCCTATTGTGGCAAGGACCACGACGCAAAGCACCGTTATCAGCGCATTGCCCGGTGTGCCGAACAGATCGCGCCGCCAGCCGGATTGCCGCGGAGGAGGGGCTTGGCTTGTGGTTGTTGTGACGAGCACGAGTTGAAGTTCCGTCACGGTCAGCGATCCTTTAGAGCTACGTGGCTGTTATACCAGTTCATGAGCAACGAAATGGCGATCGACAGGCCGAGATAGGTTCCCATAAAGATCGCAATGGTTTCCATCGCTTGACCCGTCTGGTTCATGACGGTGTTGGAGACCATCACGAGATCGGGGTATCCGATGGCAATCGCCAGCGAGCTGTTCTTGAAGACGGTAAGATAGGTGTTGGTGAGCGGCGGAATGATCAGCCGCAGCGCTTGCGGCAGGATGACCAGACGCATAGCGCGGCGCCGGGGGAGACCGAGTGCCATCGAGGCTTCCCATTGCCCCTTGTTGACGGCCTGGATGCCCGCGCGCACGATCTCGGCGACGTTTGCCGAGACGCTAAGCGCCAACCCGAACAGCAGCGCGACGAATTCGGGCTTCACCTGCAGGCCGCCGCTCAGACGGAAACGGCCTTTTTCCGGAAGATCGAATGTCATGGCGATACCGCCAAGGAAAAGCACGAGCGCGATCGGTGTGATCGCGGAGATCCAGGCGAAAAGTACGCCGTGGTTCGGCTGGCCGGTTGCAACCCGGCGGCGCATGGCGACGTGCCGGATGACAATGGCACAGGCTATGCCGATGACAAGAGCGGCGGCCCCCAAGGCAAGGCCGCGTTCGAAGGTGACGGAGGGGATAACGAGGCCGCTGTTCGACAGATAGACATGTGGCGCTAAAGTCAGCGCTGCGCGCACCGGCGGCAGCACATTGATAATGACGGCATACCAGAACAGCAGATAGAGCAGTAGCGGAACATTTCTCAACGCCTCGACATAGGCGAGCATCAGCCTTTGCAGCAGTGGATTACGCGACATGCGGCCGATACCGACCAGAAGCCCCAGAATGGTGCCGAAGAGGGCGGCAAAGATGGAGACCTTGACGGTGTTGGCGAACCCGACGAACAACGCTCGGGCTACCGTATCGGTCGGCTGATAGGATATCGCGGCGTCGCTGATTACGAAGCCAGCCTGCCTCGAAAGGTAGGAGAAGCCGGTTGCGATATCGTGCTTAGCAAGATTTTGGCTTGCGGTCGCAAACATCGACCAGGCGATGAGAGCGATCACGCCGATCGCCAACCATTGATAAAAAAGCGCGCGGTAGCGCGCATTGCGCAGCAGAGCCATTCGAGCCCTCCGTCGAGAGAACCGCGAGAGGTGGTCGCGCCCGCGCGGGGGCGGACGCGAACCTTATCTCAACGGAAAGGCGGCGCGTAGAGCAGGCCGCCCGCGTTCCATTGGGTATTTGGACCGCGGGTCATGCCGAGACGGGTTTTCTCGCCGACGGCGCGTTCGAAGACTTCGCCGTAATTGCCGACAGACTTGACGATGTTGTAGCCCCACTTGTCGTCGAGCTTCAGCATTTCACCGAGCTTGTCGGTAACGCCGAGCATGCGCTGGATTTCCTGATCGTCGCTCTTGAGCTTCTCGTCCACATTGGCCTTTGTGATGCCCTTTTCTTCGGCCGCCATCAGCATCCAAACCGACCAGGAGACGACATCGCGCCAGTTGGAGTCATTCTGACGGACGGCCGGCGCCAACGGTTCCTTCGAGATCGTTTCCGGCAAAACGACGTAGTCATCAGGATTATTGGAGACCGCGCGGATCGAGGCTAGGTCCGAGCGGTCAGACGAGATCGCGTCGCACCGACCGCTGAAAAAGGCAGCGCGGTTTTCATCCGGGCTTTCGAACACAACGAGTTCGAACTTTGCACCCAGCTTGCCGAAGAAGTCGGTAAGGTTCTGCGCCGTGGTGGTGCCCGGCAGGGTGCAGATCGCAGCGTCCTTGAGTTCGGCGGCACTCGTCACGCCGAGCGACTTCGAGACCATCAGGCCCTGGCCGTCATAGAAGACGACGGGCGCAAAATCGAGGCCGAGCGAGGCATCACGGGTATAGGTCTGCGTGGTCTGGCGCGACAGGACGTCGATTTCGCCGGACTGCAGCGCCTGGAAGCGAGTGTTGATGTTGGTCGGTACGTACTCGACCTTTTCGCCATCACCGAAGACGGCAGCTGCAACGGCGCGGCAGATGTCGGCGTCGAAGCCTTCCATGCGACCCTGGTCGTTAGGGGCAGCAAAGCCCGGTGTCGCAAGGGAGACACCGCAAACGAGCTTGCCGCGCTGTTTTACGGTGTCGAGTGTGTCTGCATGCACTGTCGTGGTTCCCAGTAGTCCGAGAACTGCACCAAGGCAACCTGCCAGAGTCCGTCTTTTCATTCATTCCTCCCTTTTGATTGATGCATGATCGCCGGCAGCTCCTCTCCGCCTCGAGGGCCATAATGCATACACGATTGTGTACAATACCTTTCAATTATTGGCAACACGGACTCTGATAGTTGATGCACGAAGAATGCACGTCACCCGGCGTATGGCGGGATGCACGACTTCCTGGGTCAGCACATGGGGGGTGAGGCGGCAAAACTGGCTCGTCGAAGGTGCGCAGCAGGCGGCCCCAGCCGGGGTCGTGCATATGGGCTTCAAGACCGGCACGCGCCGCCAATGCCAATGCTTCCGCCTGGCCGAAGGAAATGGCCGCATCAACGTCGACGGTCCTTACCTGGCCACCCTCCATCAGGACATTGCCATCGACAATAACCATATCGACGTCGCTTCCGAGCGCTTGGTGAACGAGTCGGTGAACGGGCATCCACATCGGCATTAGATGTGGCTTGCGCATGTCGATGATGGCGATGTCGGCCTTCTTGCCGACTTCCAGCGATCCGATTTCATGTTCCATGCCGATGGCGCGAGCCGCGTCGATGGTTATCATCTCGAAGACCTTGCCCGGTGGCAGCAAGTAGCGATCGTGGTTGTGCAGCAGGTGCTGGGTGAATTGCGCCAGCCGGGCGGTCTGCAGCATGTCGAAATGACGGCTGGGTGCTGCGCCATCCGTCGTGATGGCAACCCGGATACCCTTTGACATCATCTCCATGATTGGTGTTGAGCGGCCGGGCGGGGCGTGTGTAACGTGGGTGCCGGTCTCGGCCAGGATATCGATTTCCTCATGCGAGATGCCCCAGCAGTGTTGGAGGTGGATATCCGGTCCGAGAAGGGCATTTTCCTTGTCCTGAAACGCCATGCGGATTTGACCGGCAAAGGCGTCGGAATGCAGCCGAACGCCCCACTTTCGTGCAGTTTCGCGGATGCGACGAGCTTGCAGGCGATCATTTTCGGTGAGTCTCACGGCCTGGTCCGGCGTGGAGGCATTCGAGGGTTCGACGGAGGGAACGATGGTGAACGGTGTGAGGAACACCTTGATGCGGCCCTGCGCGCTGCCGTCCAGCGCCTCAATAACGGCTTCGCTGCCTTCGATCATTTCGTCGAAACTGACGTGACGTCGCTCTGGTGAGCCGGTTTCCCAGCGCGTGACAGGATGCGGCCAGGGCAGGCCGGAGGGGCCGACGCAGATGACTTCCCGCAGTCCGATTTCGCTGTAGGCACGAGCGTGATTGATCGCAAATACCGGATCATCGGCACGCGGCATCGAGGTGATGATGCTGGCCGACGTCGTTACCCCTGCGCACAGGCGTTCGATGCCTGAAACGAGGCCGTCGGCGTACCAATAGTCTCGCGTGACGTAGTGGTAGTAGGTGGGCGTGACGACTTTCATCCACATGGAGTTGGTATCGGCCGCAATGCTGCGGATCAACGCATGGCCCGCATGTCCGTGGGCGTCAATGAGGCCGGGAATGATCAGTTTGCCGCGGCAATCGATAACCTGTTTGTCCGTGTGTCGTTGCTGAAGCTCATCTGCCGTGCCGATATCGACGATCCGGTCGCCCTGGATTGCCAGAGCGCTGTCCTCGATAATCCGCCTCTCGTGATCCACGGTTACCATGGTGCCGTGCAGCAGCAGCAAATTTCCCATGCTCTTTCCTCCGCTTTTTCGAACGTCGTAATATTGGTAACTTTAATCGTTGTTTTTGGGTACGATAATTGTCAACAATATAATTGACAATGACGACGAGCAAAACAATACTCCGCTTTGCCTGGGGTCTAGGCCGGTCAGGCTTATCAACGATCCATAAGGGGGGAATCATGTCCCGTGTGAAAAGCTTCATCCTCGCCGCGATGGCCGCGGCTGCCATCGCCGTTCCTGCCAGCGCAGAAACACTTCGCTGGGGCGGACGCGCCGATCTCTATTCGCTCGACCCCTATTCGGTGCCGTCGACTTCGAACCTCGCTTTCCTCAATCACATCTATGAGGGCCTGGTGCGCTATGGGCCTGAATTCCGGATCGAGCCCGCACTTGCCACCGAATGGAAGCTGGTTGATGACAAGACCTGGCGCTTCACCTTGCGAAAGGGCGTAAAGTTCCATGACGGCGCCGATTTTACGGCCGACGACGTGGTTGCATCCTTCACCCGCGTTTCCGATGCGACCTCACCGCTACGTGGAAACATTCCGCTCTATGCTGGAGTGACCAAGGTTGACGACTATACTGTCGATATCGCCGTTACTGCGCCGACCTCGCTGTTCCTCAACGACATCACCAACATTTTCATCTTTGATGCCGGCTGGCTGAAGACCAACAATAGCGAGAAGCCGACGGACGTTGCCACGAAGACCGAAGGCTATACCACCATGCACACCAACGGCACGGGCCCGTTCAAGCTCGAAAGCCGTGTGCCGGACAGCAAGACGGTTCTCGTCGTCAATGACGGGTGGTGGGATGAGAAGAAGCATAATCTCGACCGTATCGAATTCGTGCCGATCGCCTCTGCCGCAACCCGTGTTGCTGCGCTTCTCTCCGGGGAAATTGATCTCATCGATAGCGCGCCGATCCAGGACCTGCCGCGGCTTGAGTCGTCGCCGGGCGTCACCGTCAAGAAGCGCACCGAGCTGCGCACTGTTTTCCTGAACTTCAACCGCAAGGAAAAGCTGGAAGACGGTCGTCCGAACCCCTTCAACGACATCCGCGTGCGTCAGGCTGTCGAAGCCTCTGTCGACCGTGAGCTCATCAACAAAAAAGTCATGCGCGGCCTTGCCCGCCCTTCCGGTTCGTTGATCGCGCCAGAAATCTCCGGCTACGACAAGGCACTCGATACCTATAGTCCGGCTGATCCGGAACAGTCGAAGAAGCTGCTGGCCGAAGCCGGCCAGACGGATCTCGCCTTCACCTACACTTGCATGAATGACGAAAGCATCAACGAGGAAGATATCTGCTCGGGTATCGCCAACATGATGAAGCGCGGCGGTTTCAAACCAACGATCGATATCGCTCCGCGCGCCGTCCAAACCCCGAAGCGCAGCGCCGGCAAGGCCGACATGTTCAACCTCAGCTGGGCGAACGAGCCGACGCTAGATGCCTACTCGATGTTGGCGCAGGTGCTGTCGACCAAGCAGGGCGCAATGGGGGTGTCCAATTACGGCAACTGGTCCAATCCGGAACTCGACAAGCTTGTTGCTGCCGCTGCCCAGGAACCTGACAATGCCAAGCGCCTTGCGCTTGAAGGCCAGGCCCTGAAGATCGCCAAGGACGAAGTCATGCTGATTCCGCTGCACCAGCAGCCGATCGCCTGGGCCATGCTGGGCACGGTCAAGAGTATCGACTTTCGCGCCGATAACAAACCGCGCCAGTGGTTGACCAAGATGGGACAGTAACGGCCAGACATTCTCGTGTGACAATAGAAGAGCGTTTCATCGAGCCATGAAACGCTCTTTTCATGTGGGGTTGCACGAGTTCCATCGGTCACAGCTCGGCCGAAAATGTTGGTAATAACGCAATTTTTAATCACCAATATTGTCTACAATTACGTTGACAACTTTTTAAAGCCTGTCTTAATAGGCAAAGACGAGAGCAAGGGAGGTTGTGCGCGGAGGAGTGCTCGTCTCGCTACGATCGGCAAGCTGCAGCGGCGGGCGCTCGGCTTCCCGCGAGCCGGTCTCCCAGCTCTTGATGTGATTGATCGAGCCGTCCGGCCTTTTGCCGGGAGTGGCGCGCACCTAAGGGGTTCCCATGCTGGTTTTCATCATCAAGCGCCTCGGGAATGCGATCCTGGTGATGCTTGCCGTCGCCATGCTTGCCTTCCTGATCTTCAGGTTGGCGGGTGACCCCGTCGAGCTGATGGTCGGAGAGCAGACCTCGCAAGCGGACAAGGATGCGCTGCGTGACCGGCTGGGCCTCAATGACGGTCTCATCACCCAATATGTGCGTTTCGTCGGCGATGCGGCGCAGGGCAATTTCGGCGTTTCCTACCGCAACGGCCAGAAGGTGCTGCCGCTGATCGCCGAACGCTTCCCGGCGACACTGGAATTGGTGCTGGTCGCAACATTTCTGTCGCTCGTCGTCGGCCTGCCGCTTGGGGTGATTACGGCCATCAAGCGCGGCAAGTGGTATACTGAAGGCCTGCAGTTCCTGTCCATTGTCGGGGTTTCACTACCGAGCTTCGTCGTCGGCATCCTGCTCATCCTCGTCTTCGCCGTCATCCTTGGCTGGGCGCCATCCTTCGGGCGCGGGGACGTGGTGCAGATCGGCTGGTGGTCGACGGGGTTCCTGACGCCGTCCGGGCGCGCCGCCCTGATCTTGCCGTCGATCGCGCTGGCACTCTATCAGATCACGCTCGTCATGCGGCTGGTGCGCGCTGAAATGCTGGAAGTCCTTCGATCGGATTTCGTCAAGTTCGCCCGCGCCCGCGGTATCCCGCGTTGGCGCATCTATTTCCGCCATGCCTTGCGCAACTGTCTGATGCCGGTCGTCACCATGACGGCCATGAATGTCGGTTCGCTGATTGCGTTTGCGTTGATCACCGAGACCGTCTTCCAGTGGCCGGGTATGGGCATGCTGTTCATCCAGGCGGTGACCTTCCTCGATATCCCTGTCATGGCCGCCTATCTCTGCATCATCGCCTTCATCTTCGTCGTGCTAAACACGCTGGTCGATATCACCTATGCGGTGATCGATCCCCGTCTGCGTTCGACACGCTAACTTAAGGGGACCGGTTCGATGACCCTTCCACAAACGACCATGCAGCCAACGGCAAAGCCGACCCGTCCCTCGATCCTGAGGCGTATCCGCAGCAGCGACATCTGGTGGTCATTCACCCAGAGCCGCTCGGCGCAGATCAGCGCGCTCGTGCTGGCGATCCTCGTTCTCGCGGCGGTCTTTGCTCCGCTGATCGCCCCGCAAAATCCCTATGACGGCGCTTCACTCGACATGTGGAAGGCGGAACTGCCACCGATCTGGGCTCCTGAAGGCGAATGGCCCTACCTGCTCGGCACGGATACGCAGGGCCGCGATATGCTCTCAGCCATCCTCTACGGCACACGCATTTCCATCGTCATCGGCGTCGCCTCCGTGGCGCTGTCGCTGGTGATCGGCATGGCTGCTGGTTTGATTGCCGGCTATTTCGGCGGCTTCACCGACAACCTTTTGATGCGCATTGGCGATATCACGCTGTCGATCCCGACCATCCTTGTCGCCATCCTTGTTTCGACGGTTGTTCGGCAGATGCTCCCGGAATATCTGCGCGACGCCGGAGCTTCGGCGGTGCTCGTGCTTGCCATCGCGCTCTCAGCCTGGGTGCAGTATGCACGAACTGTACGTGCCCAGGCGATCGTGGAAAGCGGCAAGGACTATGTATCGGCGGCAAAACTCATTGGTGTGCCGGCCCGCCGCATCATGATGCTGCACATCCTGCCCAACACGCTGACACCGGTCATGGTCGCCGCTACGCTGAACTTCGGCATGGCGATCCTGACGGAAGCGACGCTGTCGTTCCTCGGCATTGGCATGCCACCGACCCAGCCGTCACTCGGCACGCTGATCCGCATTGGCAACCAGTTCCTGTTTTCCGGTTCCTGGTGGATCGTCCTGTTTCCGGTCATTCAACTCTGCCTGCTTGTCGTCACCGTCAACATGCTCGGCGACTGGTTGCGTGACGCCCTTAATCCGAAACTGAGGTAAGTCCCATGCACGATCTGCTTCTCCGCAATGTCAGGCCTATGGCCGGCGAAAGCTGCGACATCCTGATCAAGAACGGAAAGATCGCAGGCCTTGGTACCTATCAGCCCGAGACCGGCATGGCCGTGGAGGATGGTCACGGTGCAATCGTTTCGCCAGGCCTGATTGATGCCCATACCCATCTCGACAAGACGACCTGGGGCATGCCTTGGCATGTCAACAATCGTGCCGCGATCCTGCGTGGCCGCATCGACTTCGAACGCGAAAATCGCCTGGACATCGGCATCGATCCGCATCGCCAGTCGATGCGACACGCAATCGGCCTTGCGGCCCACGGCTCAACCCATATCCGCAGCCATGTCGATATCGACACTACGCACGGCCTGTCGATCGTAGAAGGCGTCTGGAAGACACGGGATGCGCTGAAGGGCATCATCGATATCGAAATTGTCGCCTTCCCGCAGTCCGGCGTCATGGTCATGCCGGGCACAGTGGAGCTTCTGGACGAAGCCCTGCGTCAAGGCTGCGAGGTGCTAGGTGGTATCGACCCCTGCGGTATCGATCGGGACCCCAAGGGGCAGCTCGACATCCTCTTTGCGCTTGCCGTCAAGCACGGCGTCGATATCGACATCCATTTGCACGAGGCAGGCGATCTGGGTGCCTTTACGATGGAACTGATTTTCGAGCGCATCCGCGCCAACGGTATGGAAGGCAAGGTGGCGATCAGTCACGCCTTCGCGCTCGGCATGAACGACTATCTCCGCGTCGGCAAGCTGATTGAAGAAATCGCCCGCCTCGATGTCGCGATCCTGACCACCGGTGCGCCCTCGGCCACCGTGCCCTCGATCATGCGGCTGAAGGAAGCCGGCGTGCGGGTCGGCGGCGGCTGTGACGGCATTCAGGATACCTGGGGTCCGTGGGGCCAACCGGACATGCTCGACCGCGCAAAGATCATCGGCATGAAGAACGGCCTGCGCTCGGATATCGAGCTGGCCCACGTGCTGCACGTCGTCTCCCAGGGGGGCGCCGATGTCATGCGACTGGAGGGGTACGGCCTCGATGTCGGCTGCAATGCCGACTTCACGCTCTTGACCGGCGAAACTCTCGCCCATGCAGTCGTTGACGTCGCGCCGCGGCCGCTGGTCGTCAAGGGTGGTCGCGTCGTTGCCCGTCAGGGCAAGGCCATCGTGGAGATGCCATGATGAGCGATCTTTCCCTCGATCTTGGCCGTCGCCCCGAAGGCCGCACGCTCATTACTGCAAGCTGGGTCGTCGGCCACAGGGACAGCGCCCACCGCCTGCTGCGCAACGGCGAAGTGGTGTTCGAAGGTGGCGAAATCCTGTTTGTCGGCCATCGCTTCCCTGGCGAAGTCGCCCGCCGCATCGACTACGGCAATGCGCTGATCAGCCCCGGCCTCATCGACCTCGATGCCTTGTCGGATCTCGACACAACCATCCTCGGCATCGACCATCATCCCGGCTGGGCCAAAGGCCGGGTCTGGCCGCGCTCCTATGTCGAGGCTGGTCCCTATGAAATGTATAGCCAGGAAGAGCTGGCCTTCCAGAAGCGCTTCGCCTTTGGACAACTGCTCTTGAACGGCATTACCACCGCTGCTCCGATCGCCTCGCTGTTCTATCGCGAATGGGGCGAAACGGTCGCCGAATTCGATGCTGCCGCCGATGCTGCCGGCGAACTCGGTTTGCGGGTCTATCTGAGCCCCGCCTACCGCTCAGGCGGTATGGTGCTGGAACAGCCCGGCCGCATGGTACCGGTGTTCGACGAGGAGCGTGGTTTCCAAGGCTTGAAGGAAGCCATCGCCTATATCGAGCGTCAGAACGGCCGCCATGGCGATCTCGTGCGCGGTATGCTGGCGCCCGACCGGGTAGAGACCAGTACGCTCGCGCTGATTCAGCGCACGGATGCGGCAGCCCGCGATCTCGGCTGCAAGTTCCGCCTGCACATGGCCCAGGGTGCGATGGAAGTCGATACGGTGCGGATGCTGCACGGCACGACGGCGCCGGTCTGGCTGGCCAATGCCGGCCTGCTTAGCGATCGGTTGATCGCGCCGCATGCGACCAATGCGACGGAAGAGGACCTGGGACTCTACGCGGAAAACGGCGTCTCGATCGTTCACTGCCCCCTGGTTTCCGGCCGTGGCGGCAGCATCCTCAATTCCTTCTCCGCCTGCCGCAAGCGGGGCATCAACATCGCGATGGGCACGGACACGACACCGGCGGACATGCTGATGAACCTGCTCGCCGGCCTGATCACCGGCCGCATCGCCGATGGTGCACCCGACAAGCTGCGTACGGTCGATCTCTTCGATGCGGCCACGATCGGTGGCGCTCGCGCGCTCGGGCGCGATGATATCGGCCACCTGTCGCCTGGCGCCCGCGCCGATATCGCCGTCTTCGATCTCGATGACGCGGTGATGGCGCCGTCGATTGACCCGATCACGACGTTGGTCACCGGCGGTTCGGGCAAGGTCACCCGCGCCGTCTTCGTCGATGGCCGCGTCTCGATGCTGTCGCGCAAGGTGGCGGGCATCGACATGGAAACGGCCCGCATTCAGGCACAGGTCCAGTTTGACAGACTGATCGCCAAATACCCCGAGCGAAGCTGGGACAATCCCCCGGTTTCGGAAATCTTCCCGCCGAGCTATCCAATCGAGGTGGACGCAAATGGGTGAAGCACAACAGGCGGTCATCGATGTCCGCAACCTGAAGGTCGAGTTTCCAGGTCGCCGCGGCACGGTGACTGCGCTGTCTGATGTTAGCCTTTCGATTCGTGCGGGCGAAATTCTCGGCGTGGTCGGGGAGTCCGGCGCCGGCAAGTCGATGACCGGCCTTGCCATCCAGGGCCTGCTCGAACGTCCCGGTCGGATCGCCGCCGGCGAAATCTGGCTTGGCCAACGCCGAATCGACGCGCTTAACGACAAGGAAATGGAGCGCATCCGCGGCCGCGAGATCGGCGCGATCTTCCAGGACCCGCTGACCTCGCTAAACCCGCTGTTCACGGTCGGCGCGCAGCTCACCGAAACCATCCGCCAGCATCTCTCGCTCGGTAAGGCCGAAGCGCGAGCACGCGCCGTTCAGCTCTTGCGCGATGTGGGCATCCCCTCGCCGGAGGAGCGGGTCAGCCACTATCCGCACCAGTTCTCCGGCGGCATGCGCCAGCGCGTGGTGATCGCGCTTGCACTCGCAGCGTCCCCGAAGCTGGTCATCGCCGACGAGCCGACGACGGCGCTCGACGTGTCGATCCAGGCGCAGATCATTTCGCTGCTGCGCCGTCTCTGCAAGGAGAAGCAGACTGCCGTCATGCTCGTGACCCACGACATGGGCGTCATAGCAGAAGCCGCCGATCGCGTTGCGGTAATGTATGCCGGCCGCCTCATCGAGATCGGCCCGGTCGAGCAAGTGCTGCATGCCCCGTGCCATCCATATACGCAGGGGCTGATGGCCTCGATCCCGTCGCTCGGCGCGCGGGTGCAGAAACTGAACCAAATCGACGGTTCGATGCCCCGGCTAGACGCGATTCCGCCCGGCTGCAGCTTCAATCCGCGCTGTCGCTCCGCCGGGGCGCGATGTCTAGACCAACGTCCCGAACTCACCGCTGTCGGCGATGGTGCAAGTGCCTGCTGGCTGAACGCAGGAGGAACCGCATGACCGTATCCGCTCAGAAAGTACCGGCGCTGACCGTCCGCGGCCTGTCCATGACCTTCGACGTTTCCGTCCCTTGGCTGAACCGCGTCATCGAGCGCAAGCCCCGTCAGTTCGTGCAGGCCGTAAACGGCATCGATTTCACTGTGCCGGCCGGCGGCTGCCTCAGCATCGTCGGCGAAAGCGGTTGCGGCAAGTCGACCGTGGCGCGGCTGGTGACCGGCCTGTTCAACCCGAGCGCGGGCGAAATTGGCTTCGCGCCGGGCCGCAAGGGGGCGCCGCTCTCCGCCCAGATGATCTTCCAGGACCCCTATGCCTCGCTCAACCCACGCTGGCGGGTGAAGAACATCATCGCAGAACCGCTGCGCGAGCTGAAGCTGCGGGAGACGCAGGCCGAGATCACCGAGCGCGTGGAAGACCTGCTGCGCACAGTTGGTCTTTCCGCCTCGGACGGCGAAAAATTCCCGCACGAATTTTCGGGCGGCCAGCGCCAGCGTATCTCCATTGCACGTGCGCTTGCGAGCGAGCCGGAATTCCTAGTCTGCGACGAGCCGACGTCGGCGCTCGATGTTTCGGTACAAGCGCAAGTTCTGAACCTCATGCGCCGGCTGCAGGATGAGCTGGGCCTGACATATCTCTTCATCAGCCATGACATGAGCGTGGTACGGCACATGTCGGATCGCATCGCTGTCATGTATCTCGGCCGCATCGTGGAAGAGGGGGAGACGGAAGAGCTCTTCGCGAACCCGCGCCATCCCTATACGCAGCTTCTGTTGCAGACCATTCCCAACATCGACGCGCCGCAACGCGATCGGGAGCTTTCGGGCGGCGAAGTGCCGAGCCCGCTAAAGCCGCCGACAGGGTGCACTTTCCATCCGCGCTGTCCGATGGCGACCGCGCGCTGCTCGGCCGAAGTGCCGGCCGTGCGCACGCTTGCCGGTGGCACGCGCGTTTCCTGCCATCTGGTAAACGATGAGGTCGTTCCGGCTTGAGTCGGCATTCATATTGCAAGGTGCGGCTTGCCACCTTCGCCGCAGCCGGGCGGAGGGGCTAGACGGACCGGATAAAGGGGAAGGCTTCCTCAGGGTCGTGGAGACAACCTCACATCGCCTCGCGTTCGCTCGGCACTACTCTCCGTCAAGCGAGGGGCTCAAGATCGAGCTTCGATTGTCACGCCAGCGCGGCACGCAGGTCGTGAGAAAGGTCGCGGATCTCGCTGAGGTCGAGCTCGGATTCAACGTGTTCGAGATGATGCGCCATCAGGTGGGTCGCCTTGTCTGCATCGTTGGCAGCGATCGCCTCTACGATCTCGGCGTGCTCGTCAGGTCCGCAGTTGAAGCGGTTTGTGTTGCGATAGACGGCCGTGATCAGGGAGGAACGGGAGATCAGGTCCCTCATCGTCGTGAATAGGAAGTCGGAACCGACGGTTTCGGCAAGCAGCAGGTGGAAGCCGCCGGAGAGCTTTATGATATCAGTGGTGACATCCTGGGTATTGGCGATGCGCTCCTTGGCAACATGCTCGCGCAGGCGCTTCAGGTCAGCTTTGGAGACGGACTTGCACAGGCGCTCAACAACGCAACGCTCCACCGTGCGCCGCACGAAGAACACGTCGCGCGCCTCTTCGACGGAGGGCTTGGAAACGAAGGCGCCGCGATTGGGAATGATGGTGACGAGACCGTCGCGTTCCAGGACTGTCAGCGCCCGGCGGATGCGGGCGCGGCTGACATTGAAGATCGCGGCCAGTTGCTCTTCCTTCAGCTGTACCCCCGGACGCAGTCGGCGCTCGGCGATGGACAGCCAGACTTTCTCGACAATCTGCTGCGTAGAAGGACCGTTTTGCTCAGTCATCAAGTTGACTCCCCATTGGCCGTAGAGAGCGTGATGCCGCAGAAAAAGTCAACCGTAACAATGGGATTTTGATTGCAAGATTGTGAACAATATGAAACGATATTGTTGATTAAAATATCGGAACTCGATCATGGAATTCGACTTCACCCAGCTTGAGCCGCAAAGCCGCTACCGTCTGCTGACGAACTTCATCGGCCCGCGCCCGATTGCGCTTGTCACGACCCGGTCCGAAGCCGGCCACAACAATGCAGCGCCGATGAGCTTCTTCAACGTCTTCTCTCACGATCCGCCCATCGTGGTGCTCGGTATTCAACCGCGCCTTTCCGGCGAAGAAAAAGACACGATGGCCAATATTCGCCGGACGCAGGAATTCGCCATCTCCATGGTGGATATGGCCATTTCCCGGCAAATGCTGGTGTGCGGACTGGGGTTTGACAACGAGATCGACGAACTCTCCATGGCCGGGCTGACGGCGAAGACCTGTAGCAAGATCGACGCGAGTTATCCTGCTGAAGCACCGTGCGTTTTCGAATGCCGGATCGAGCGGTTGATCGACTACCCGCGTCGTACCCTCGTTCTTGGCGAAGTCGTTCACATGCACGTCCGCCGCGAATGCCTGGATGAAGAGGGGCGCTATGTCGACCCTGAGCGCTACCAGCCTATCGCTCGGTTGCACGCCGACAATTACATCACGTCGGACCGTCAGTTCGTCCTGACGGCTCCACCGATTGCCGATTTCATAAAGCCGCAAGACAAATAAGGGCTTTGAAAGGTTCGACCATATGCACATTCGTTTGATCAATCCGAATTCAACCGCGTCCATGACGGCCCAGGCGCTGGCCAGTGCCCTGCGTGTGAAGCAGCGGGATACGGATGTCTCCGCCGTCAACCCCTTCGATGCCCCGGTCAGTATCGAGGGTGGTGCGGATGAAGCGATGGCGGTACCGGGCATGCTGGATGAAATACGCAAGGGCGAGCATCTGGGCGTCGATGCCTATGTCGTTGCCTGCTTTGACGATCCGGGGCTCCATGCCGCCCGTGAGGTAGCGCGGGGACCGGTGATCGGTATCTGCCAGGCCGCCGTGCAGGTCGCCATGACCATCAGTCGCCGCTTCTCGATCATCACCACGTTGCCGCGCTCCATCCCTATAATCGAGGATCTGGTGAGCGATTATGGTGCCGAGCGTCATTGCCGGAAGGTGCGAGCCATCAATCTGCCGGTGCTCGGGCTGGAGGAAGATCCGGTTACCGCCGAGCAGTTGTTGATCCGCGAGATCGAGATTGCCAAGAAGGAAGACCGGGCCGAAGCCATCATCCTCGGTTGCGCCGGCATGTCGGCACTCTGCGATCGGTTGCGCGAGGCCACGGGCGTTCCTGTCATTGACGGCGTAACATCGGCGATCAAACTAGCCGAGGCTTTGGTCGGTGCCGGGTATACGACGTCGAAGGTCAATGCCTATGATTATCCGCGCATCAAGGAGACCAAGGTGGCTGCCTGCGCTTGAATTGGAAACCAGACGACGACAACAGCAAACCGCCTAACCACGGCCGCGCGGCAAAAAGTGATCGTCGAGTAACGGCCTTCGACGCGCCAGCACGTTTCCCGGTCTGTTGGCCACGGCGTTTCTGAGAATCGCCCTCTGCACGCGTTCGCGGCTTTAGGGTGGCAGGGTACGCGACTGGGCCTACCGCTAGCAGCACGTTGCAATGGGCTATGTCGCTCTTCGGCGTCCTGTTCCGGCCAGGCCACACGGAAGTTGCCGTCGACCTTTCGAGGCTTGCAGGACTTGCTCCGTCGGGCGTGATCTGCGAGGTGGCAACGATAGCCCACTTTCCAGACTTGGAAGTATTCGCGAAGCGGCACGGTCTTCAGGGCCAAGGCTGACCGGGCCCGCCGGCGATCGCGTTCAACGCAATCGGAAAATGTGGCACTCCGGGAACGTCTCTAAGCGTGGCACATTTGGTACCATCATGGGAAGCTCAAGTCCAAACCGAGCATCCTGCTAAAGGTGAAGGCGACTAGCCCCACGCCTATTAGTGCTAACATGAAGACTGCAGCCATCTTGCCGCCGGTGCGCAGCATAGCTTTCGTTTCCCCCTTCTCCCCCTGATCGTAGTGCCACTTGATGGCGAAGAACATGGCTATGCCTAACGCCAGTAGCTTAAACGTAACGAAGACTATAGGTACCCAATCCATATTGAAGCCTCTCTTGTGCAGCGTGACGACCAACTTTGACACCGTGCGTAAGCACCCTGGCTTCCGGCTTGACGCGTCAACGCGTTTTCAATTCGGTCTGCGATTGCAGGTGTCGATATCAACCGTGCTCGGTGTGCGATTGCGCGGCTCCCGTCGAACCTAGTCGGGGTCGATCTTTCCCTCTTTTGCGTTGAAGCAGAACCGGCTGCTGATAAGCCGGCCTTTCGACGCCCGAAGGGGCAGAAGATAAGCCAGAAGCACGGGCGGGAAAGCGGCGAAGAGGTGGACCCAGATAGAAGGCGAATAAGCAACCTGGATCCGGCACGCCAGCGCAACACCTGTTACCCATATGAAGCAAATTACAAAGAACGCCAGTCTATCCGCCGGCGCGGCCAAAGAACGATCGGGGCCACAAACTTCGCATTTAGGCTTCACAGTTACAAAGCCAACATAACGCTGGCTTTGCCCGCACTGGGGACACAGCCCTCGCAATTCAGTTTTGATTGACGACAGCGGAGGCCATTGGTTGGTCATTTTCGTGCGTTCCAAGAATTGATTGGATGTGTCTATGCCCGCAGGAGCCGACGTCAGTCGTGCTCGATTTGCGGCTCGGGTGCAGTAGGCCTCACGTAGTCGCGGTCGATTTTTCCTTCCTCTGCCTTGAAGAAGAACTGACTGTTGATCAGCCAGCCCTTCAATGGCCGGAGCGGCAATAGACATGCCAGCAGTACCAGCGGGAGAGAGGTGAATAGGTGCACCCATATCGAGGGGGAATAGGCAACCTCAATCCAACATGCCACCGCGACGGCCGGCACGCATGTGAAGCAGATCACGAAAAACGCCGGCCCGTCTGCGGGATCGGCGAAGGAGTAGTCGAGGCCGCAAACTTCGCATTTGGGCCTCACAGTCAAGAAGCCGTCAAAAAGGTGTCCTTGCCCGCACTGGGGACACAATCCGCGCAGTCCCGTTTGAATGGGTGGCAGTGGAGGCCATTCCTCCGTCATCGCGTTACACTTCCATAATTGATTGAATTAATGTATGCATACAATAATCCAATCAACTCCTACAGTTTACAATTTGTCGCAGCTGTCGGCGCGTACCTGAAAGTGATTGACCGGTTCGGCTTTCAGCCTGAACACCGCCGCAACCTCGACGCATCTGGGAGCTGCCACTCGATCACCACTCCGACAAAACATCATTTCTGTTATTATGGCTCCGAATTTCGGGAAGTCGTTCATCCCGGCCCAAGCTCCTTGACAATCAGGAGAAATATATGGAGCTTATATGGATACCATGTAGTTACATTGAATGGAAAATCGATGACCGCGGCATCTTGGACGCCTTACCTTGGCACCCGCGAGGGACCCATTTATCTATCGATTGCGGATGCTTTGGCCGAGGACATCGCAAGTGGTCGATTGGCCGAAGGGGTGCAACTTCCAACGCAGCGCAAACTCGCTGACGACCTCGGCATCGACTTCACCACAGTCAGCCGAGCCTACTCGGAGGCCCGCAGCCGTGGCCTGATTGAAGGCAAGGTGGGTCAAGGGACATACGTGCGATCAAAGCGTGGCGCGCGTCCATCACAACAGCCCTCTGGCGTCGTCGACATGAGCATGAACCTGCCGCCGCGGTTTCTCGATCCCGTCCTGGAACAGAGAATGTGGGATGGGGCGAAAGAGCTTCAGCAACAGGGCTTGGACCTCCTGCTAAGGTATCAGGAACCCGGCGGCATCATGGAGGATCGTATCGTCGGCGCGTCTTGGCTTTCAAGGCGGCTTCCGGGGATATCGCCTGATCGTGTGGTAGTCGCCTCAGGCGCGCAGGGAGCGCTTCACGCCATTCTCAGCGTCTTGACGGAGCCTGGTGATATCGTCTGCGCAGAAGAACTCACGTACCCCGGATTCCGCTCGATCGCATCCCATCTCAGGCTCAAATTGGCACCGGTTGCAATGGACGATCACGGGCTTGTTCCGGACGCCTTTGCGCAGGTATGCAGGGAGGCGAAGCCGAAAGCGCTCTATTGTATGCCAACGCTTCACAATCCGACTACACGGACACTGCCCGTTCATCGAAGGCAAGATCTCGTAAATGTTGCGCGGACATATGGCGTGCCGATTATCGAGGACGACGCGTATAGCGCCCTTGTCCCGGCCCCGCCACTGCCACTCGCTGCACTGCTGCCCGAGGCGGTCTATCATGTGGCGAGCTTATCCAAATGCCTGTCTCCCGCTCTTCGAGTCGCATATGTCGCCGTGCCGGAAGGTCGTACACACAGGGTGGCCAACGCGATCCGGGCGTCAGCGTCAATTGTTTCTCCGCTCACGAGTGCTCTCGCGTCTCAATGGATAGAGACGGGAGTAGCGGATGTTGTCAGAGGCGAAATTGTCAAGGAAACAGTGAAGCGCCTGGATGCCGTCAAGGCGCTCCTTCCGTTCGATGTCGAATCCTCTCCGGGCGGCTTCCACGTGTGGCTTAAGGTTCCTGAACCTTGGACGCGAGGCGAACTGGTTTCCAGATTGCGTTCGACAGGGATCGGTATCGTCACCAGCGACGCCTTTGCAATTGCGTCCGCGCCCGAAGCCATACGACTTGCGCTTGGCGCCCCGGTGAACCTGGAGGAACTTACACGTGCCCTCCGGATTTTGGCAGACCTTCTAGCCCAGCAGCCCGCGTTCTCGACGATGGTGGTCTGACCGAAGAATCGCAAGGCCTCGTCCATCCTCACCGTCGTCCGCTTAGGCCCCTAGCCGTGTCTCCGCGTAGTTATCGTCGTAGTCGTCGTTTGCGTGCCCGATCTCATGCTTGGCGGCTCGGACCAAGAAGCCTGATCTGGTCAACCCATGGGCTTCGGCGAACGCATCAATTGCCTTCAGGACATCTTCTGGCAGAGTGATATTTACGCGAACCGCTCTTTTGGCTTCCGTCTTGACGCCAACTAGAATTGCAACGCCGTCTTGGTTCTCCACGTCTGCCATCACCGCCTCCAGTGTGGAGGGTTCGGGAATTGCTTCGCCGTCTTCGGCTAGACCTTCGATGTGTAGGGCTAAGGCTTCTTCGGCCATAGCTCGCGCATCGTCGAGGTCAGTTCCAGCAGTGATCAGGCCAGGAAAATCGGGAAAGGACACGCCGTAGTCACTGTCAGCGTCCTTATGGATCAATCCGATATAATTGCGCATGTTCGCTACCTCAGTTTAAGTCCGGCTTGTTTCTCGATACTCTTCAGTGTTCCGATTGGGATGTCCCTTTTCGGGTGTGGAACAGTGACGCGTCCAGGTTTCTCGGGATGCCTAAACTGGACATGGCTGCCCTTGGTGGCGACCTCGTAACAGTCATCCTTTTGCAAGGCCACAATGATATCACCGCTCTTCATTCCCAGACGATACACACGAATGTGTATAGCGACAAGCGCAACATAGTATGCCTCCTGATCCTCAGTGAGTGAAGGTGAGGTTCTCGCCACCAATGCGCGACGGACGCGTTTCGCCCTTGAACGGTTATTGTTTCGGTCGCTACCGCCGGTTGTGGGGCGATTGCAAGTCGATTGCGTCGACGAAGTGAATAACGGGGTCGTCGGTTCGTATCCGCTCAAGACCTTTAAGTGTTGTGACAGACCTAAAGGTCGTTAGGGTGAGCGCGTGGGGTCGCACCAATACGTCATCAACACGACAGTGGACATAGTGTCGGGGACGGAGCGTGGATGGCTTCGGCCTGGGCTTCATCATGGAGGATAGTGTCGCCGACCATCTTGCGAGCGGCAGGCTGATCCGGGTGCTCGACGACTGGTGTCCGCCATTTCCCGGCTATCATCTATACTGCCCGAGCAGGCGGCAAACTTCGGCCGCGTTTTCGGTGCTGGTCGAGGCGCTTCGCTTCCGCGGTGAATGAGCCTGCAAAGCATGGAACTGGAAAGCAAAATGGAACCGGAAACCAGCGACGAGTTTGAGACGACCTTGAGGCCAGCCACAAAGGCAGACATCGATCTCCTTGGCATGTACGGAGCGGAGCTTGTCTCGATCCACCACGGGTGGGATGAGCGACGCTTTATCGCCGGAGGTCCTAGAACGCCGACGGCATATTCGAGCCACCTGAGAAGTCAACTCGACAAGCCTGACGTCGTGGTGCTTGTTGCCGAGATCCATGGAAGGGTCGTCGGATACGCTTATGCGGGTCTTGAGGGATCCGATTATATGTCACTGCGTGGGCCGGCTGGCGTCATCCATGACATCTTCGTCGAGGAGCGCCACCGTCGACGAGGAGCCGGTCGAGCGTTGCTGGCGGCAATGGTCGGCGAGTTGGGAGGGCGAGGGGCCACGCAGATCGTCTTGTCGACGGCGCATCGCAACGACGCCGGGCAACGTCTCTTCGCGTCTATGGGTTTTAAGCCAACGATGGTGGAGATGACCCTCCAGCTTTGAACGGCGGCCTCGATTGACAGCAGCTCTTTGATCGGCCCACGTTGGTTCGAACTAAGGGCAAGATTTGCAAAACGGCGGTGCCCATTGGATAATTCCGCGACACGCGGGGGGAACATGAGCAAGGCGAATTACACGGACATTGCCCGCGAGGCAGGCGTGGGGACGGCCACCGTCGAGCGAGTGATGAACGGGCGAGGGGGCGTCAGGCCGGAACTGGTCGAGAAGGTCGTTATTGCCGCGCGCAGTCTGGATTATCCGCGTGTCCTTCCCGATACGCATCGCGGTCTGCTGCGGGTTGACGTTTTGATGGTCCGTCCGGAAACCACGTTTTATCGGCGGCTCTCCAAGGCATTCGAACAGATTGCCCACAGTATTGATCCGCTGGTCGTCGTCCACAGGCGCTTCGTCGAGGAAATGAACCCGCAGGAAATCGCTCGCGCAATCACAGCGGCGGACTATCCGCGAGCTGGGCTTATCCTCGCCGTCCCCAACAGCCCGCTGGTCAAGGCGGCGGTGGAAGCTGTGGCAGCGCAGGGTATCCCTATCGTCCATGTGGTTACGCGCGCGTCTGAGGATCAGGTCGAATTTGTCGGAATAGACAACTACGCCGCCGGCCGCACGGCGGCCCATTTCATCTGCCGCATGGTTCGGTCGCAGGGGCCGGTTGTCGCCCTTTGCCACCCTATCTACCAGGTGCATCGCGATCGGATCCGCGGCTTTTCCGAGTACTTCCGTGATCACCCAGGTTCGATCAACTTCGAGTGGCTCGGCTTTACCCGCGACGAGGAGCGGTTCAGTGCGGAGACCTTGATCATGGCGATGCAGAAGTATTCGAACCTCGTCGGGCTCTATAATGCCGGTGGCGCGAATTCCGCCTTGATCGACGTTCTCCGCCGCAGCGACAGGGGCAGAGACATTCTTTTCGTCGGTCACGAACTGACCGACTACACCCGCACGGCGCTGCGCGACGGCATCATGGACGTGGTGCTCGATCAGGCGCCCGAAGCACAGGCGCAGCGCGCCCTCGATATCGTGCTGCACCGCGTCGGTCTTACGAAAATCGAGCCTGACCGTAACCCCATTCGCTTCATCACGATCACCGCCGAAAGCCTTTGATCTATTTTGATCAATGAAGTCTTCGCAGGTTTCAGTGTCTCCTGCTAGTTTCAAAAGCGGGAGGAGAGCCGGCGTTTCAAGGGAAACGACACGGATTCAGGCGCTTGGCCACTCCTTTCCGTAAAAGGATTTGCCGAAGGAGAGCGCCATGGACGACCTGAAATACGGGACGCGGAACAAGCGAGGCGACTGGGCGCCGAACAAGCCGGTCGAGACTGCGCCGCTGTTCGTCTTTCCCCCAAAGCTGATGGCAATCGCAAAGTGGCTGCCGCACTATTTCTTCCCCTGGAACGTCATCTTCGCGGCTTCTGCCGTCGCCTATTGGGCTTTGATCGTTCCGTCGGTCGAGACGCTGCAGACGTTGAGTGTTGGGTGGGCACTTTGGCTCTATGCGGTAAACGCAGTTTGCGTGTTCCTGTTCTACGGAGCCTTCGAGCTTCATCTCTATGTGTTGAAGCGGCAGGAAAACCGCTTCAAGTACAATGGCAAATTCCCGGCTGATCAGAAGAACAACGTCTTCTGGTTTGATCGCCAGAACCTCGACAACATGTTGCGTACATTCCTGTCGGGCGTGACGATCTGGACGGGCATCGAGGTCGTGATGCTCTGGGCTCATGCCAATGGCTATGCGCCGTGGCTGAGCTTTTCGGAAAATCCGTGGACACTGGCGCTTGTCGCTCTCGTTGTTCCTATCATCCATGAGTTCCATTTCTTCTGCATCCACAGGCTCATCCACACGCCGTTCCTCTACAAGTGGGTGCACTCGGTACACCACAATTCGGTGAATCCGTCGCCCTGGTCGTCGCTGTCGATGCATCCGGTGGAACATCTCCTTTATCTCGGGACCGCGTTTTATCACCTCATTCTGCCGTCAAACCCGATCCTGATGCTCTATCAGCTTCACTATGCGGGCTTCGGCGCAATCCCCGGTCATGTGGGCTTTGACAAGGTGGAAGTGGGTGAAGACAAGCTCGTCGACAGCCACGCCTATGCACATTACCTGCACCACAAGTATTTCGAGGTGAACTACGGCGATGCCCTGATCCCGCTCGATAAGTGGTTCGGGACCTGGCATGACGGCTCTGCCGACGGCGAGGCCCGCATGCAGGAACGCTATCGCAAGCGCAAGGAAAGGCTCTCCGCCCGCAAGGCTTCCTCCGAACTGCAGGGAGCCGCCAAATGAGCTGGGTATCCGCATGCAAATTCGAAGACATCGAACAGGAAGGCGCGATCCGCTTTGATCATGAAGGCCGCACCTATGCGATCTACCGCGGACCGGATGACAGCATCTACTGCACGGCCGGTCTCTGCACCCATGAGAAGATCCATCTTGCGGACGGGCTCGTCATGGACTTCGAGGTGGAATGTCCCAAACATTCCGGCGCCTTCGACTATCGGACGGGGGAGGCCATGCGGCTTCCGGCCTGCGAGAACCTCAAGACCTATCCGGCCGAGGTGGTTGATGGAGAGGTTCGTGTGGCCCTCGGTTAGGCCGCGCTTCAGCCAATAGCCCATCGGGCTTCCGGAGTGCAATCGGGGTGATCCGGCACCTTACGGAGGATGACATGAAATCAGTGTGCTTGGCGGCTGCTCTGGCCGCCATGATGGGAAGTGCTGCCTTCGCTGAAACGATCGGCGTCTCGATGCAAAGCTTCGACAACAACTTCCAGACGCTTCTGCGTGAAGGCATCACTGCAAGGGCATCGCAGGTCGATGGTGTCAGCGTGCAGGTGGAAGATGCCCAGACGGACATTTCCAAACAGCTGAACCAGGTCAACAACTTCATAGCCGCCGGTGTCGATGCCATCGTCATGACGCTGACAGACACGTCAGCCGCCCCCGGCATCAGCGAAGCCGCGGAGAAAGCCGGCATTCCTCTGGTCTATCTCAACCTTGAACCCGACAATTCGGGCAAGTTGCCGGAAAAGCAGGCCTATGTCGGTTCGAAGGAAACGGATTCCGGCAGGCTTGGCGCAGAAGCGGCATGTTCGCTTCTGAAGGAGAAGGGAAAGGCCAGCAATGCGCAGGTCTACATTCTGATGGGCGATCTGGCTCACCAGGCCTCGCGCGATCGCACCAACTCCTTCAAGGAAGCGTTGGCGGCCGGAGATTGCAAGGGTGTCACGATTGCGGACGAGCAGTCCGCCGCCTGGAACCGCACGACGGCAATGGACCTGACGACGAACTGGATCACCGCGGGTAAACCGATCGATGTCGTCTTTGCAAATAACGATGAAATGGCCATCGGCGCTGTTCAAGCGTTGAAGGCAGCGGGCGTCTCTATGAACGACGTGATTGTCATCGGTATCGACGCAACCCAGGATGCCCTTGCCGCAATGGCTGCCGGTGACCTTGATGCGACCGTCTTCCAGAACGCAAAGAGCCAGTCAGCAAGTGCAGTGGATTCTGCAGTCGCACTTGCGCGCGGCAAAGCCATCGACAAGCAAGTCTGGGTGCCCTTCGAACTCGTCACGCCGAAGAACATGGCCGACTACACAAATAAGAACTGATCCTTCCGACCGGCGCTTTCATGCGCCGGCCACTTTTCAAGGGGAGAACGCATGAGCGGGATCGTCATTATCGGCGCCGGAGAAGCCGGCACGCGCGCAGCCTTTGCCTTGCGGGAGGCTGAATACGGCGGAGCCATTGCGATGGTCGGCACCGAGCCGAACATGCCTTATGAGCGACCGCCTCTCTCCAAACCACTGGACGGGGCGGTGCAGATGAAAGCGATCTGCTCCGCTGAGGCACTGGACGCTGCCGGCATCGAGTATTTTCCCGGCAGATCGGTGTCTTGGATTGATCCGCACGAGCGGCGCGTCGTTTTGAGCGACGGACAGGCGCTGGCTTATGACAAATTGCTTCTTGCAACCGGCGCGCGCCCCAGGCAGTTGTGCTGCCCCGGCGCGGAACGGGCACTTGATTTCCGGACTTTCTCGGACGCGTCCACGATCTTCTCACGCGTGGAGAGCGCCAGAACCGTCGCCATCATCGGTGGCGGACTGATCGGTATGGAGCTTGCAGCGGTGTTGCGCGGCAAGGGGGTTGCTGTCAACATTGTCGAGGCTGCATCAAGGCCGCTCGGTCGCGCTGTGCCGGCACGATTTGCGCAAAGCCTGCACGCCCGCCACGTCGAGGAGGGCGCCGGCTTCTATCTCGGGCAGGGCGTTGCTGAAGTCAGATCCGATAGCGTCGTGCTGGCTGATGGTAAGCAGGTTCCCGCCGATATTGTTGTGGCCGCAATTGGCGTCGTGCCGAACGTTGAACTCGCACAAGCAGCGGGGCTTGCGACGGATAACGGCATTCTGACGGACAGCTTTCTGCGCACGAGCGATCGACATATCTTTGCTGCCGGCGACTGTGCCGCAGTAGCCCAGCCGGGAGGTGGCCATGTCCGGTTCGAAAGCTGGCGCAACGCGCGCAACCAGGCGGAGACTGCCGCCCGCAATATGTGCGGTGCGAACGAGACCTTTGCTGCGATGCCCTGGTTCTGGTCGGATCAGTATGATCTCGGCCTGCAGGTCGCTGGCATGCCGCAGCCGCGGCATCAGATCGTCCTCCGCTCGCTTGACGCGGGTGTGCTTGAATTCTATCTCGAAGACGGCCGCCTCGTTGCTGCCGCGGGACTTGGCACCGGAAACAGCCTTGCCAAGGAAATCAAGCTGGCGGAGCTACTGATCATGGCGGGTGTCAATCCAGATGCTGCTGATTTGGAAGACCCGGCGGTCAATCTGAAGGCCCTTCTCAAAACTGCGCGGGCTGCGTGATGCAGGAGTTGTTGTTCTTTCAGTCGCTCTGGGCCATGGAGCGCCGCCATACCGACGGCCACGAGCGCAGCCTCGAAGAGAACATCGAGATGATTGCGGAGGCGGGCTTCGACGGCATCAGCGCCCACTATACGAAGCGATCGGATGTTGTAGGCCTCAATGAGGCGATCCGGGGCAGGGGGCTGAAGATCGAAGGCGTGTGCTTTCCGCGTTCCGTGGAGGACTTGCGCCTGTCGCTGGAGCTCGCGGCAGAATTTCCGGTCACTCATATCAATTTGCAGCCCGACGTGCGCCTGAGAAGAGTGGAGGATTGCCTACCGCTCCTCGACGGCTGGATGCGGCTTGCGCAGGACGCCGGGATTCCCGTTTTCATCGAAACCCATCGCGACAGGATGACGACGGACTTGTACTTCACGCTCGACCTTCTCGATCGGCGACCGGATCTGCCACTCCTCGCCGACCTCTCGCACTTCCTCGTCGCTCGCGAATTCGCCTTTCCGGTTACGAAGGAAGACGATGCATCCATCCGGCGCATACTTGCCAATGCTCACGCCTTCCACGGCCGTGTCGCCTCGCGTGAACAGGTGCAGATCGAGATCTCCTTCCCGCACCATCGTCCGTGGGTCGATCTCTTCCTGGGTTGGTGGGAGTACGGTTTTCGCGCGTGGCGTGCGCGCGCTTCGGAAGACGCCAAACTGGTCTTTACCTGTGAGCTGGGACCGAAGCCTTACGCGATAACCGGAAGGGATGGTAACGACACGACCGACCGCTGGGCCGAGGCCCTCATGCTCCGCAAGATGGTGCATGATCTTTGGAGCGCCACCGCGCAGTAGAGCCGTCGCCAAAGGCAGCTAACTTTACCGCCGCGCCGCTGGCCATCACGTAATCTTCGGTGCGTTTAAAGATGCTGCTCGTTCATGAGTTGACGGCCTGCTTTACGGAATGCCGAGGCCGCGGCAAATGTCGCGGCCTGGCTGTCGACAGCGGCGGACAAGGGCCAACCGGGGTCTGTCGGGCCTTGGTGCCGATAAACCCTGCTCACAGAAGAGCTAGAGTACATAGCATAATACCACTTTGACGGGAAAGTTTGGCGCATCCCTTCGAAGAGGATGGCTCAGCCTTTAGGTGGGGCAAAGGACGGGGCCCGCAGCTCAGCCTATTCGTCGTCGTTTGGCACCAGAACGTCGAAGACTTCAAGGAGAGCCTCTGCAATGGCGGCTCCGAGCGCGTTTCCGGTCGCAGCGATTGCCGGTTCATCCATATCGCGTGCTGCAATCGCCAAGTTCCCACCTTGCTCGGCGACGATTGCCCGTGCCCGCTCGATTGCCCATTGCGCGAAGTCATTCCGGCTTTCGATCGTAACTGTTTCGGTTTCCATGAGCTTTCTTTAGAGATCCTTCAGATTTATCTGGGAAAGTGCTGCTGCGCGTTGAGTTGTGCGTACGCGCTCGTTAGTCGAAGTATCGGTGAGACGCCCGCCTTGCAAGGCCAATGAGCCAATCCGGGCCGCTCCCGCTTCGCATTACTCGCACCAAGACCGATTTGTAAATTGCAATGGTGATAAGTGTGGCAATGGCAGCCAGGGCCTACAAGTCCGGTGACGTCTGACCCCTTGGCATGTTGCGACGAGGCTTGGTGCAGGACAGGAACAGGTAAGCATCAGGATCGCCATCAGAGCCAAGACAGTTGGTCTCTTGGCAGCCGCCCGCTGGGGTCGAAAACCTCTACCCGATGGGGCAAGTTCGGTCCCCAGTCCCAGAGCACCAGATTGCGGTCTGACGGATCCGCGCCGGGCGCAAAACTCGGAACAACAACGCCGGCAATACCCCTGGCCGTAAGCCGGTCGTAGATTGACCAAGAGGACGGCCGGTTGCCGTTCGCAAGCGCGGTCGCCCAGGCGCAGCTCATATCCTCCTGCGTCACCGAGAATTCCCTCCTGCCCTCATCGGCGGAGAGATCGGCTATATCCTCGCAGTCGATTTCATAAGAGCACAATACACAGGGGTCGATACGGTGAGCGAAACCCTGGTTGGCCTCTTTTATGGCCGTTAAGATGCTCAATCCGAGATAGAGCGCCGGTACGCCCCGGGGATTGAAGCGAGCGCCACGGATCGCCGCACCGTCACCGGACGTCGGTTTGAAAGACCAGCGTGGATCATGGGCTCGGTAGCAGGTTGAGGTAAACCTCACGCAAAGCCACCAACCGCCATGTGATCGAGATAGTCCCTGACCGCCCCGGCCTTGCCGTCCTTGACGAGCGCTTCTGCTGTTCTTCCGCCAAACGCCGGAAGCGGCTGAGCACGGTACCATGCCATGGCTTGTTCTTTGCCACCTGCCCAGTCGCTGACCCGGCTGATGATTTCAAGCATTTCTCGTAGACGCCCCTGGGCTTTTGCTGCTCCGCTTCGCTCTGCTCTGTAGAGCGTCTCGCGTGATAATCCGGCTGTTTCGGCAAGCTGGCCTTTGGACATCCCAAACCCGTCCGCAACCTGCGCAATGCCAATCTTGCCGGACCTGTCCATGTAGGACAGAATTAAGGGTTCATTTTGAGCGGGTTGCTTGAGAGCCTGTCCCATCGTCTTATTGCCATATTGGATGTCACATTTTCTGTACAAAATATATGACATACCTCGGCTCCATTCAAGGAGGCAAAATACACAACGTCGCGGCTACGGGCACGAATTGGATACCGCATGGGCAGAGCCTCCATTGAAGAGATCACCGTGATTGGAACCGACATCGGTCGATATTCTGCGACCGCTGCAATCAGGCGGGGCCTATATAAACAAAGCCAGACATGACATCGCCGACCCTGACCCGGCTGCTGCTAGCGTGGCTGCAACCGCCAGGTCCGGATTTCAAAGGGCATGATATCTGCCGGTCCAACACGTTCAATCGGCTCTTCAAGGATGTTCAACGCTCCTGAAGCCTGCCATCCCGACGGCAATGTCAGTGACAGGCGCCCGCGGCGGCCTGCGGGTTCGTAAATCCGCAGGATCAGACCCTTTCCCTCCTCGGTTGGCTTCAATCCCGAGAGGGCGACCGGTATGCCCTCCACGCCAAGAGGCGATAGTGTGCCCGCCGAGAGACCGCTTGCCTCGATGGTAACGAGTGGCTGATTGAGATCGATCGCCTCTTGCAAAACGCCTCCTTCATGCCATGCGCCCTCATGTGGCATCAGTGCATAGGTGAAGCTTTGTTCGCCTTCGTCGGCAAGTGGATCGGGATAGATCGGTGAGCGCACCAGGCTCATGCCGATGACATTGCCGCGCGCGCTGTGTCCGTATTTGGCGTTGTTGAGCAAAGCGACGCCAAAGCCCGGTTCGCTCAGATCGACAAAACGATGCGCGGCAGCCTCGAACATCGCCTGTTCCCAAGACGTGTTCGTATGCGTTTGCCTCTCGACGACGCCGTAAGCGCATTCGAAGTTGGCGGTGCGCGAGCGCACAGCGACCGGGTTCAGCGTTCTCAAAAGCGTACGCCGGTCATGCCAGTCGATCGTCATCTCGACGTCAAGCCGGCGCGCAGTGGCCGTCAGCACATAGAGCTGAGTGACCGTTGAGTTTCGGTACCGGTAGGCGACACGGATCGCGGCACGGTGCGGTCCCTGTTCGACAAGCGTAATGCTCTCAGGCTTGTCGAGGCGGACAGCCTTTTCGGCATAGTCGGCGTCAACGTCCCAGGCATCCCAATTGCGGGGCTTGTCGGCCGGATAGACCCATAGCTGATTTGCCGTGCCATCTATCGCTTCCCTTCCCGATGCCTTGTGGACGAGGCTTGAAACGGCTCCATCCTTGCCGATGACGACCGACAGATACTCGTTTTCGAGGCTGTGCGCGGTGGATTTCAACATGCCGGCGGGCCTGAGCGTCTTGCGATCAAAAACTGCGACGGAAAGAGGCGCGACTTGATCGGCGCATGACAGGACCGTTCCGTCGGCGAGCTTTGCAGCAAGTGGCCGCGGCGCAAGTGACGGGTTAACCGCAATCAACGCGTCCGACACTCCACCTGCCGGAAGATTGGCCGACAGCGACTTGAGAGCCTTTGCCTGCTCCAGCCTGGCATTGTGTATAACCCCGTCGAGCTCTTGTTCGGCATCGATATAGACTTCGCGTATGCTCGAGCCTGGCAGGATGTCATGAAACTCGTTCTTCAGGACGACGCGCCAGTCCGGCTCGAGGCTTTGAGGTCTGTCGGCGCCCAAAAGATGAGCGAGTGAGGCGAGTGTCTCTGCTGTTATCAGCGCCCGTTCTGCTTGGCGGTGCTTGCGCTTGACGCCGCTTTGCGATGTCAGCGTGGCGCGGTGGAGCTCGAGGTAGATTTCCCCATCCCAGACCGGAAGGTCCTTTTCTGCCGCAACCCGGTGCGCCATTTCGTAATAGCCCTTCACCGTGCCCCAGCGCGCCGTGGGGATTGCAGGGAAGTCACGCAGTTGCACTTCGCGTTCGACCATCTCCGGGGTAACACCGCCACCGCCATCGCCGTAGCCGACCGCCAGCAGTGACGTGTCGTGCTGCGTCTTGCCGCGGAAATTCTTCCACGTCGGCACGAAGCAGTCCGGCTGCACGAAACCATTATAGCCCTGCATGGGGTTGTCGAAGGTATGGGTCAGTACCTTGCTTCCATCCAGCCCCTTCCACCAGAAAAGATCAGACGGAATATGATTGGTCTCGCTCCAGTTCACCTTGATCGTGAAGAAGCTGTCGATACCTCCAAGCCGCAAGATCTGTGGCAATGCCCCTGAAAAGCCGAAGCAATCTGGCAGCCAGCAGACAGTGTGGCGCAAGCCGAATTGCTTCTCGAAATAGCGCTGCCCATAAAGCACCTGCCGTACAAGGCTTTCGCCGGTTGGCATGTTGGTGTCGGGTTCGACCCACATGCCGCCAACAGTTTCCCACTTGCCCACGGCGACCTTCTTCTTGATGCGCTCGAGAAGCTCGGGATCATCTTCCTCCATCTGCGCGTAATAGTGAGCAGTCGATTGATTGAACCGGAAGTCGTCCGACCGCTCCATCAGCGAAAGCGCGGTATTGAAAGTGCGGCGCATCTTCCGACGCGTCTCGCCGTAGGGCCAAAGCCAGGCGAGGTCTATATGAGCATGGCCGGTCAGTAGCAATTCGCCGTTCGGCGGAAAACGTGTCTGAAGCTCCTTCAGTCGGGTAATCAGCGCATCGAAAGCCGTAGCTGCCAAAGCGCTCTGCGCCTCACTCAAACCGGCCGGATTTACCTGAAGCTCCGGCAGCTCCCAGATCTTCTGCTGCATGACCGCATCGGATGTGCGCGAAATATAGGATGATGTGTCCGAAGGCCAGTCGAGGCTGCCAAGCGCCCGTTCGGCCGCATCAATCATGTGCGGCACCACCTCGTGGGTTTCGAGTGCGTCTGCGGCCTCGCCGATTTGCCGCAATAGAAGGTGAAGCTTGTGGACCGGTTCATCCAGCCAGATCAGCCGCGCCTTATTGAGCCGCGGTGCCCGGTTCGGCTCTCCAAAGGGAAAGCGCGCGACGCTCTCCGTGGTAATCGAAAACTCCCTGCCTTTGATCGGGAACTCCTGATGATAGGGATCGAGCCCGAATGTCTCGGTCTGGCCGCCAGAATAATGCAACGTGATCAAGCTCTCACCACCGAGATCGAGCTGCAGGCGGGTCTCGTCGATTGGCCAGTCGCGCGGCGCGCTCACCGATGTCGCGAAATGAACTGTCCCCTTGCGGTGCGGCCAATCCTGATGATGGGCAATCGGCTCGCCCTCAAAGGTCCAGCCGTCGATCAGGACGCTTTGCCTGTCGCGCCAGTGGGCGAGCTCGGCTGTACGGACCTTCAGACGATCAAGGCGTTGGGCAATCGTGAGAGACATGGCGGGTCCTATCGGAAAAGAAGCAACTGTGGGCGGGGAGAACACGTGGTCGCGCGATTGGGCCGCTGGCATCCGCGTCCCGTCTCCTCCAACCGAGGCGCGTTGCAGCGCTTAGATTAAGTAACTTTGTTTTCGCGTCAAGCGCACAAGAAATAAGTTGCGAGAGTTTTCCTTGTGATACACAAGCATTCAGGTGCTTGGGGAAGACAGTTATGCGGTATCTTCGTTCTGGGCCGCGACGACGCCAACCAGATGAATCGGCCGTTTCGCGGGGAAAAACAATTGGTTTGCGGTCGGGAGAAATCGCAGACAGAAATATCCGCGTCATCCTTGAGGCAATCCGCCGGCACGGTCCATTGACCCGCATGGAGCTCGGCCAGCACTCCGGGCTCACAGGCCCGGGTATCACCAATATTCTGCGCCGCCTCGCCGACGAGGGTCTGGTGACATCGCATCGGCGAAGCGGCCCCGGTAGTGGTGCAACCGCCACCGAATTTGCGTTACGCCCGGATGGCGCATTTTCAATCGGCGTCAGGGTCCGCCAAAGCAGAGGCGAAGCCGTCCTTATCGATCTCAGCGGCCAGGTCCGTGACCGCCAATATTTTCCGCTCGTACCGACAGCAAGAGTTCCGTCGATCCTTTCAGCCACGCAGACCATGATGGGTCGGCATGCCGGCCTGCCGATCATTGGCATGGGGATAGGGTCAAATGATTGGACTTCGCAAGAAAGCGCTGAGCTCGACGCGGCATCGATCGTTGTTCGCAGCCATGTGGAAAATGAGTGCACGGCAAGCCTCCTTGCCGAGCGCACCATTGGCGCGCCTGCCCCCGAAGGTGGACTGGCGATGATCATCATCGACGAAGATGTGCAGGCCGGGTTCCTCGTTCGCGGCGTTCCTTATTCAGGCATGCATGGACGCGCAGGCAGCATCGGCGAGATGCTGACCGGCCCCGACAATGTCCAGCTGAACACAGTGGTCGGCTTCGGCGCCCTGCGCGCACTCGTCAGTGATGACGAGTTCAAGTGCCTTATCGCGGGCGAGGAGGCGTCTTCCCCTCAGTTGACCCAGTGGATCCGCGACGCCGCAAGCCACCTGCTCGACCCGATCATTGCGATTGCAGGCTTCATCGCGCCGAGCACCATCATGATCGGCGGCGACCTTCCGCGAGGCGCCATCGAGGCGCTGATTCACCAGCTCTCCGTCGAACGCCGTGACACATCCAAAAGGCCCTTCCTGACGCCATGGATTTCGCCGATGAAACCCGCAAGCTTCAGTGGCGGCGGCGTTGCGTTGGGGGCGGCACTGCTTCCCTTTCTCAACACCTTGCTGCCGCCGGTTTCCGTCTGACACCGACGTGCCGTCTCAGGCCAATGCCTCGTCTGCGTGGCTGATATCCGAGGCAAGCGCCTTATCGAGCACCTTTTGGATATTTGCCGCGCGGCGGAAGGAGGGTTCCTGTGTCTTGCCTGCCCGGACGGCCTGCACGAACCGCTGGTAGTTGGTCTCCACCGGCTCGAAGGGAATGTCACGCCATGTCGCGGTGTGAACGTCTTCTTTGAGGCAAGCGCGCAGCGTTGACTTTCCGGTGTCATAGATCATCTCGATCGACCCCGTCTCGCCATAGACCCTGAGACGCAGTTGATCCATCTGGCCGGCGGCAGTTCGTGTCGCCTGGATGGTGCCGATCGCCCCTGTCGTGAAGTCGACATTCATCGTGAAGCTGTCATTCGCATCGAGATCATATTCGCCGATCTTGTCGCCCGGCGCCTTGTTGAAGGTTTTCAGCCGCGCGAAGACATGGGCGACATCCAGTCCCGAGCCGTAGGAGGCAAAATCGACGATATGGATGCCGATATCGCCGAGTGCGCCGTTCGACCCATGCTTCTTGCTGAGACGCCAAAGCCACTTGCTCTCGGTTTTCCAGTCGCCCCAATGACGCCCGACAAGCCAGCTCTGCAGGTGGGATGCCTCGACATGCCGGATCTCGCCGATCTCACCGGCCAGCACCATCTGGCGGCCCTTCTGCAGGGCGGGCGAATTGCGATAGGTGAAGTTGACCATGCCGACCTTGCCCGCTTTCTCGATGGCATCGGTCATTTCCATCGCCTTGATGGCATCGGTCGCCAGCGGTTTCTCGCAAAAGACATGTTTGCCCGCTGCAATCGCCTGAAGCGTAGTCGGGTGATGGATACGGTCGGGCGTGACGTTGGCAACGGCATCAAACTCGCCCCAGGCAAGGGCTTCCTCCAGCGAGCTGAAATGGTTGGGGATGCTGTGCTCCGAACAAAAGACCGCCAGCCGTTCTGGCACGACGTCCACCCCGCCCACGACGCTAACGCCGTCGATCGCCTTGAAATTTGCAGCATGCTGGTTTGCCATCCCACCGGTGCCGAGAATGAGTAAGCGCATCTTTTCCTCCATGGAAGTCACATTTGGCCAAGCCTAGGCAAAGCCTCACCACGCCATTGCGGGTGCCCGAAATGGCTCAATTCTTGTGTGATCGGGAAGTGCGGTTGCGAGCCGCTAACTTGTGTTGAATGTCGCCGGCATCTCAATCCTCCCAAGCTGCGGCTTGACATCAAATCAAAGTAACTTAATCTAATTAATGCAGCATGGAAATGAGGAGAGGTCAACCGACCACCAGGCTGTATCCGTTTAAATGGGGAGGAGACCCATCATGAAGAGAGCGTTCATCAGCGCACTAGCGCTGAGCACAATGTTATTTTCAGTGCCTGCCGCATTTGCCCAGGAGCTCGCGACAAAGGATCGGATCGGCGCTGCCGACGCACCGAAAACGCTCGTCGTACGGCTCACGAACGATAGTCCCAACAATGCCGATCCGGCTATTGCCGAGGGGTATCAGAAACTCTTCGTCGACTTCATCAAGAAGCATCCCGACTGGAAGCTGCAGATGCAGTTCATGTCGGCTGACATCGGCACCGAACAGGCCAAGATGCTCGAGCAGGCCAAGGCCGGAAATGCTCCGGATTGCGCTGCGGTCGACTCCTTCGTGCTCTCCCAGTTCATGGTCAACCATGTCCTCGCCGACTTCACGCCCTATTTCTCGAAGGACGAGATCAACGATCTTTTCCCCTTCATCCGCAACGGCATTACCGACAAGGACCAGACGATCCGTGCATGGTGGTGGGATACGGACCTTCGCGTGCTCTACCGCAACAAATCGATCGTGGCCGATGCGCCCCAGACCTGGGATGACCTGAAGAAGGCCGGGCTTTCTTCCGTGGAGAAGGGCATGGAAGGCATCCTCTTCAACGCGGGCCGCTACGAGGGGTCCACCTTCGATTGGCTGGCGAACTACTGGGCGCTCGGCGGCAAGCTCGTCGACGATTCCGGTAAGCCGATCTTCGGTGAGGGTGAAAACAAGGAGAAATTCCTGAAGGCCCTGACCTATTACAAGGATCTCGTTGATTCCGGTGCAGCGCCGAAGCGTGTGACAACCATCGGCAACTATGACGACCTCAACGCCGCGGCGGCGGCCGGAACCACTGCTCTTTTCATCGGTGGCAACTGGCAATATGCCCAGTTGAAGGTCACGCTCGACGAAGACGAGTTCAAGAACTGGACCTTCTCGCCGATCCCCGGCCCAACCGCCGATCAGCGATCCACAGGAACGGGCGGATGGACAATCGCCTCGTTCAGCAAGGACAAGGACAAGGTGGAGATGTGCGCCAACCTTGCTCGTGAAGTCTACATGGGACCAGCCAACGCGCTGCAGCAGCAATTGCCGACGCGCAAGGCGCTCTTCGACAAGTATGATGTCTTCGCCACCGAGGCCAACAAGACCTTTGCCGGGGCTCTCGTCGATGGTCAGGCCCGTCCAGGCGCTCCGATCTATCCGGAAATCTCCAACCAGATCCAGATCATGATGGGCGATGTGCTGTCTGGAACCAAGAAGCCGGAAGAGGCTCTGGATGCCGCGTTCAACGCGACGATGGAGGCTTACAAGCGTCTCTAGCGAATGAGATCGCGGCGGCGCCCATGACGGGCGTCGCCGTTCGTGTCAAACCCGGACAGAGAAGCCCAATGAGCCCAATTGCCATCGAGGCTGCCAGCGCGCCTCACAGCAGACCGTTCATGCGCCGTTTTGCCGGGGCACCCTTGCCCTGGATCATGCCCGTGATCGTCGTCATCGGCATCTTCTATCTCTACCCGGTGATCGACGTTTTCCGCCTGTCGTTCACCAATGCAACGCTGATCGGCGACAATCCCGTCTATACGCTGAGCACGATATCAAACACGCTGAGTTCGCCGCAGCTGCCCGACATCCTGTGGGCAACCGTAATTTTTGTCGGTGGCAGCGTCATCGGTCAGCAGATACTGGGTCTTGCCGTGGCCGTCGTCGTCGTTCGCGGCGAGAAGCGTGGACTGTTCGGCACGACCATCCTGCGCACGACAGCGCTCGTTGCCTGGGTCGTTCCGGGGATTGCCGGCGGCATCATCTGGCAGATGCTGTTTTCCGAGGCTCCATACGGGGCGCTAAACAGCATCTTGCGGCTCATGCACCTTCCCGTCGTCGCCTGGCTTTCTGATCCGGCAATCGCCCCGTGGTCGGCGCTGATTGCCAACATCTGGCGCGGCACTGCCTTCTCGATGGTGGTCATGTACGCCGCGCTCAAATCGATCGACCCCTCGCTCTACGAAGCGGCCGATGTCGACGGCGCAACGGGCTCGCAGCAGTTCTTCTTCATCACCATCCCCCAGCTGCGCGCAGCCATGCTCGTCAATATGATCCTGATCACGATCATGACGCTCAATACCTTCGATGCGATCATCACGCTGACGGGCGGTGGCCCCGGGCGCGCGACCGAGGTTATCTCGCTTTACGTGTTCAATATCGTCTTCCGCAATTACGATCTTTCCGGCGGAAGTGTGCTCTCAGTTCTGATGCTGATCATCAGCCTCGGACTTGCCTTCGTTTACGCATCGTTCCTGCCCAAGGAGGAACAGCAATGAGCAGGCGTACCGGCACGCGCTCCGGCGATTTCCTGAGCTACCTCTTCATGCTGGCGATGTTCATCTTCTTCGCCGGTCCCCTCAGCTATCTCCTATCGATGGCCTTGCGTGACAAACGCGAAATCTATCGCGGCGTGGCACGCTATATCCCGCACAACCCCACCATCGACAATTTCGCAACAGTGCTCAATAACAGCTACTTCCCGCTTTATCTCTGGAACGGGCTGAAGCTTGCCGCGCTGAGCGGCCTCGGCGTCCTGATCGTCGCCTTGCCGGCCGCTTACGCCTTCTCGCGTTTCCAGTTCCGCGGCAAGGGGCTGTCGATGATGGGTCTTTTGCTCTTCCAGATGATCTCGCCGCTGGTCATCATGGTGCCGCTCTATCGCTACATGAACCGTCTCGGTCTGCTCGACACACATTTTGCGGTGACGATGGTCTACATTGCTCTTGGCGTGCCACTCGCGACGTGGCTGTTGAAAAGCACGGTCGACGGGATCCCCCGCAGTCTTGACGAAGCGGCCATGATCGACGGATGCAACCGCTTTTCGGTTTTCTGGCGGATCGTCCTGCCGCTGTCAGCGCCTGGTATCGCTTCCGTCTTCATCATCACCGTGATTGCAGGCTGGTCGCAGTTTCTCGTGCCCTTTCTTCTGCTCACACAAAACAATCTGATGCCGATCGGCGTTGGAATCTTTAACTTCCGTGGCATGCAAACCGACTCGTCCATCCAGCTGCTTGCGGCCGCCTGCCTGATCTCCGTCGTGCCCGCGATCGTGGCGTTCCTGTCGCTCCAGCGGCTAATCCTCGGTGCCATGACCAGCGGCGCGGTAAAGGGGTAAGGACGGTTTGCGTTTCCGTGGCTGATCAAGGATCCCGATTCATGAACCAGATAACCGGCACCAGATTGTCCCCCGACCTGACGGGGGCCAATGTTGAGGATGCGGGCGAGCACAACAGAGCCGTTGTGCTGCGCTGTATCCATCGGCAGGCACCGATTTCACGAGCCGAGATCGCCAGGCAGACCGGTTTTACCAAGCCGGCGATCGCCCGGATCGTTGATCGCCTGCTCGACGAGGGACTGATCATTGAGGCTCGCCGCCGGCATGGGCTGAGAGGCCAGCCGGCAATCGAGCTCGAGATCAATCCCGACGCCTTCTTCGCGATCGGCATCAACATCGACCGCGATCACCTGACGATCCTCGCTGTTGATGCCGTCGGCAACGTGCGCGCACGCGTCCATCACGAGAAACGTTATGTGCGCCCTGCCGAATTCATGCAGCTGACGGCCGATGCGATATCGCATTTCCAGCGAAGCCGGCTGATCGACGACGCACATCTGGCCGGAATTGGCCTTGCGATGCCGGACTGGCTCGGCGAAATCTCGTTCCTTGGCATGCCTGACGACTACTCCGATTGGATGGAGTTCGACGTACGCGCGGCACTCGAAAATCTGACACAGCATCCGGTCTTCATCGAAAATGAGACGAATGCCGCAGCCCTTGCCGAGCTTGACTACGGCCTTGGAGCGGAAAGCCGCAGTTTCTTTTATATCGCCATCAATGCCTGCCTGGGCGGAGGCCTCGTGCTCGATGGCAGCGGCCATCGCGGCGCCATGGCTCTGAGCGGCGAAATCGGTTGGCTGCCGATTGCCAATGACCGGGACAAGTCCGCACAGAAGGTCGATCTGCTTGGCGAAAAGGTGACGCTCTTCTTCCTCTACAAATTCCTGGCAGAGCACGGCATCCGTGCGAGCGTACCCCAGGACCTCTTATCGCTTGACGGGCACGGCAGAGCGCTTGTTTCGAAGTGGCTCAAGGAAATGAGTGCGCATCTTGCCGTTGCGGTCAAGCATATCGGCATGATCGTCGACCCTGACGCCATCATTATAGGGGGCAGACTCCCGATCCGCATGATCGACGAGTTGCTACGCTATGTTCACGAACATCTGACGGCAGGAGACATCACTTTGCCTTCGCTGCATCGCGCCTCGCTCGGCGAGGACGCCTCAGCGCTTGGTGCGGCAGCGATGCCAATGGGGGCGGCCCTGATGCTGGCATCGGCCGACGCCGTTCAACGCACCCGTTCGCCCCTCAAATTCATGGATCGCCTGAACAACTGAAGCAGCCGGCAATGCCACTGGGAGGATTTTGATGAGGATTGGGTTTTATACGTCGACATTCAACGATCGGCCGCTTGAGGAAGTAGTGGAGTTCGCTGCCTCTGCCGGTTTCGACGCAATCGAAATTGATGTCGGCGGCCATATCAAGACGCCGGAGAGGGTGCGGGCCGCCGTAACACTCGCTCGCGACCACAATCTCTTCGTCTCCTCTATCACCTACTTCGGCAATCAACTCGACAGCGATCGCGGCAAGCGTAGCGAACTTCGCGCCAGGACGGAGGAATTTGCTGAGGCGATCGGCGAAGCGGGCGTGCCGATCTTTGTGATCTTTCCCGGGCGCGACGACAATGCTGACGACGAAGCCAACTATGATGGTTTTGCCGAGTTCGCCAATCGGCTGATCAGCAAGACGGCAGCAAGCGGTCTCATCTTCGCAATCGAGAACTGGCCGGGCCCCAAGGACAACTTCATTGGAACCACGCCGAAGGGCTGGGAAGAGCTCTTCAAGCGGATACCCGACCGGCGCTTTGGTCTCGAATTTGATCCTTCGCACCTTATCCGCATTGGCATTGACCCCTATGCCGCGATGGACGCAGTCAGGGATCGCATCGCCATCCTCCACGCCAAGGATACCGCAATCGATGCGGCCACGCAGCAGGCCGTCGGCTATCACGGCAAGGGTTGGTGGCAGTACAAGCTGCCAGGCAAGGGCCTCCTCGACTGGCCGCGGTTCCTGCGCCAGGCCCGCACCAACGGCTTTAACGGCACCCTTTCGATCGAGCACGAGGATGCCGCCTACGGATGGCCGGGCAAGGATTTCGAAGCACGAAAAGAGGGCGAACGCCTTGGCCTCGCCTATCTCAGAAACGTTTTGAACAAGCTTTGAGAGCGACCCCGGGAGGACGCAAATGGCCCATGTCAGAGTGAATAACGCGCGCAAGGATTATGGCGCCTTCAAAGCCATCAAGGGCGTTTCCGTCGATATCCGCGATGGTGAGTTCGTCGTGCTCGTCGGGCCCTCGGGCTGCGGCAAATCCACCCTACTCAGAATGATCGCCGGTCTGGAAGACATCAGCTCGGGCGAGATCCAGATCGGCAAGCATATTGTCAATGAGCTGGCGCCAAAAGATCGCGACATTGCCATGGTGTTCCAGAATTACGCCCTCTATCCGCATATGACGGTCGCCAGGAACATGGGCTTCTCATTGCGGCTGAAGCGCATGCCGAAGACGGAAATCGATCAGCGTGTCGGCAACGCTGCCAAGATCCTGGGCCTTGAGGCCCTTCTCGAGCGCTATCCGAAGCAATTGTCCGGCGGCCAGCGGCAGCGAGTTGCGATGGGCCGCGCGATCGTTCGGGATCCTGCCGTTTTCCTTTTCGACGAACCTCTATCGAACCTTGATGCCAAGCTCCGTGTCCAGATGCGATCCGAGATCAAAGAGCTGCATCAGCGGCTGCAGACCACGACTATTTATGTCACGCACGATCAGATCGAGGCGATGACGATGGCGGACAAGATCGTCGTGATGAAGGACGGGTTGATTGAACAGTCGGGTTCGCCGCTTGAGCTCTACGACCGCCCGAACAACCTCTTCGTCGCCGGTTTCATCGGTTCTCCCGCAATGAACTTCATCAAGGGAAGCATGACGAATGAGGGCTTCCGGACAGAGGACGGGCTCGTCCTGCCAAGCGAGCGACGCCCGTCCGGCGCCGTTACCTACGGCATTCGCCCGGAGCACATCAGGCTCGACCCCAATGGCATCGAAGTGAAAACCGTTGTCGTTGAACCGACGGGGTCGGAGACGTTGGTGATAGCCCGCCTTGGTACCCAGACGATCAGTTGTGTCTTTCGTGAAAGGATCAGGGCAGCCCCCGACGAGGTACTGCGGATTGCTCCGGTCCACGATGCAGTCCACCTGTTTGACGAGGGTGAACGGCGCATCACCGCAGGCGAGCCGATGTTGACCACGTGCGCGTGAAAGAGGTTGCCGCGGCGAAGGTTTGTGCGAGATTGCCTAATGGCAATTTCGTCGCCATGCGTAGGGCAACCGGCTCGGTTGCGGCGCTTCGTGTGAGAGTCTTGGTACGTGTGTACCAAGACCGTAGTGGTTTTTCGCACCAGTTCACGGGACCGTTGGGATAGTTGCACGTCCGACCGAGGTCTAGAATTGCCCCGGCTTCCGGGGGGCGGTGTTGTGACCGAGACAGTTGCGCAAGAATTGATCTTCACCTTGCGCGTTGCGCAAGAGATTGCGTCGCGGGAAAGCCCCGACTATGACCTCGTTCTGCTTTTCATCCAGAAAGCCCTTGAGGTGGCAACGGAAGTGGCGTCGCGTCACGGCATCATGGTCGATTTCGATGACGTCTCGGAACGCGAGCATTGAGCGCGCGGTCGCGGCCATTCGTCTTTAGCTCAGACCGAAAGTCGTTGACTTGGAAGGGGCGGTGGTCAATGTCCTGGGTGGGATCACGGTTAATTCCGGCGTTGCCGTCCTCCTCCAAATCTGCCTTTTCTTCGACAATTTGAGGTCGGGGATCTTATTTTATTGCAAGCTAATTTGCGCTTCGATAGCCTCTCTCCACGTGGGGAGGACTTAAATGCAAAACATCGATTCGACTGCCGCCGAGCCAATCGTGACAACGAGGGTATGGAGTATCGCGGATTTTTGCTTGCAGCACCGTTTGGACGGCAAGGAAGAAGCAAGGCTCACGGCTTTGTTTGGCCAATTCGCGACGACCAGTGAGCTGGTTCACAACGTGACGCGCAGATCGCGGTCAAGGTGACAAATTCGGCCGACAACCTGCGCTCAGCTTAAATCTCATTCGGCCTAAATGGCCACGAAGCGACCCCAGGAGTGGTCCACGCCGCCGCGCGGCATACGGACCGCCGTGCGCCGTCCAAAAATCCCTCGAGGTCGCCACGGAAGAGGCGTCGCTTCACGGTGTCATGGTCGATTTTCGGCGTCTCGGAACGAAACGCATTGAGAGCGCGCGGTCGAAGCAAATTCGCCATGAGCTCCAACCGCACACCCGTTGCTCCGGAGGGGCTGGGGTCCTGGCTCCAAAAGCAACGTGCTGGAAGTTAAGGGCTCATGGTTAATTTAGTATTTACGCATTTACTAATGTGCGAAAAAAAGCCCTGCTGTCGCGGTTGCAGGGCAGTCGCGCGTATGGCCAAGAGACTACCGCAATCGACGGGCTATGCCAGTCGGACTAAAGTCCCAACGAGGTGAGAACCCTTGCATCGTCGGGTGGTCAATTTTGGCCGCTGCTGGTTCGACAATCAGCGTGGGCCTCAGGACCACCGCCGAGTCGCCCGCTGGTGTACGCTTCCAGGGGAAACGCGATTATCATACGCCTACGGCGGGACAGTGGCCAGCAAGTACATCCGCATTCTGCCGACCTCATCCGTACCTTCGCGTGGCCACCTCGCAATTTACTGATGGCACGTGCTCGAGTATCCTAAAAGGCGATCAGAAATGCTGGTGGATATATTGTAGCCACAGCATTGGAAAACGGACTCGCCGTCGCAACCCGTGACACGAGCCCATTTAAGGCAGCTGGGTTGAAGGTGATCAATACGTGGTCCGCATAGATATCATGTAAATCACGGTATCAGCGGTTCGGCTCCTCCATCAACGCGAGGGAATTTGCGCGATAGCTTCCAATACTTCGACAGCATCGAATTTGAGAAGGTCGGATAGCTCCAAGAATTCAACAAGGTCTACTCTGCGCTGGCCACTCTCCAATCGTGCGACAAACGACTGATATTCACCGAGCTTAGTGGCGAGGTCTACTTGTGTCAGGCCAGCTGCCTCGCGTTTTGCGATCAGCAACTCGATCAAGGCCTTATGTCTTTTACTGCCTAGGGTCTTTGCCACGGGACGCCCACCTATGAAGAGATGGGGTCTTCCGTTATATCTGATTTTCAGTTATCTTAAATTCAGATATTTCGTGCGAGGCTGTGAAACCTATGGAATTACGCCAACTCACCTATTTCAAAGCAGTGGCCGAGGAACTGCACTTCGGCCGGGCGGCAGCCAGGATGTGCATTGCCCAGCCGGCGCTCAGCAATCATGTGATGTCGCTGGAAAGGGAGCTTGGCTGTCCGCTGTTCATCCGCTCGACCAGAAGAGTGGAACTGACCAGGGCAGGCGAGACCTTCTATGATCGCTGTGTGCGGATCCTGAGCGACATCGACCTGACCACCGAACTGACCCGGGCAGCCGGCGGCAGTCGCATCCGCCAGATCAGGATCGGCAGCATCTACCCGGCCACCATGGGCATGCTGCCAACCTTCCTTGCCAAGATCGCCCGCAAGTATCCCGATGTCCGCATCCATATCGCGTCGGGCAATACCGGCGAGATCATCCGCGGCCTGGAGACCGGCCAGCTCAATTTAGGCTTCATCCGGCCGGTGGAAAACATCGGCTCCTTGCGCTTCGTCTCGCTTGCGCATGAGCGCTACTACCTGGCGGTCGGCCATGCCAATCCGCTGGCAGCCAGGGACGAGATCAGCATCGACGATCTGCGCACTCAGAAGATCATCGCCTTCAACCGGCAGAACCTGTCGTTCACCGAGCGCTACTTCAATGAGAAGTTCGCGGAATACGACCTCACCGCCAACATTGCCTTCAGCTGCGATGACACCTATGCGCTGGTGTCGCTGGTCTCTGCCGGGCTTGGTATCGGCTTTGCCCCGGAATGGACGCTTGATCTTCCCAATCGCGGCTTCGAACTGAAGAAGGTAAGCGGGATCGACTTCCGGATCGGGCTTGGAATCGCCTGGAACAAAGAGGATCCAACCGCTGGGCGCGACGATATCATCGACATTGCACGGTCGCTTGCACGGCGCGGCTGACAACATAGATCAACGGATCTAGGCGGGGTCGGTTGCCCGCCGCTCTTTTGTTGCGCTCGCCGAGACGCGATAATGTGGGGGATTGCCATCTGAACCTGTTGATTCGCGCCGCAGGCATGAGTTTCATCTGCAGCCACGGATACTCCTAACCTCTGTCGCCTCCCTTGGGGGCGTATGTCGTTATTCCATGTAAAACGCCCGGATTTGTGGGGAATCCGCTCATTCAGGCGACTGACAAAAGAGATTCGCGAGCTTTGTCGATCTACCATCGATAACCGGTCATTATCGATGGCTATAAGCCCAGCCCGGAATCGTCAGCAGCAGCGGGAACAATCAGCAATATCACTTCTGGTCAATGGCGTGTTTACCATGATTTCAATGCATTACGACCTCGACAGATTGCTGATACAGAGGGTATCGGGGGCAGATTTGTAGGCAGTGCTGGAGTATTGGGCAGGCGAGGTCGGCGCGATGATTGCTGCCAGTAAGGCGCAGACATGGCCAAGGCATCGTCATAGGAAGGGCGTCAGGATTTCGCAGCGATAAGGTTTGCAAGCGGCGGAATGACCTTACCGCTAATGCCGAGCCGGTGGCCGAGGTAGTGATAGAAAGAAAGCCTAAGCTTCTGACAGGTCTTCATCAAACCAAGCATGGTGTCACGGGCAACGCGGCCGTCGCGGCTGACAGTGCCGCCGGAGATCTTTCGCTTGGTAACGAAGCTGCGCAAGTCGTTTTCTGATGCGTTGGTGTGCAACGGGATCGTCGGCCAATCGAGCACTCGCAGCAGTTCATGTTTGCGCCGGTGAAGGCGCGCCAGCAATGCGTCAAGCTCTGCATAGCCGGTGTGTAGGCTAAAAATCCTGTCGAACCTTTGGCGGAATCCGTTGGCAGCCTGTGGCGACGGTTTTTGCTTCCAGGCTTTCAGCGCCTTGTAGAAACGCCAGATTAGGTCGCGAACCAGAGCGACCGATTTCGCGTGCTTCGGCTTTACAGGCATCAGCTTTTGCAGAAGGCGTTCGGCGTGAACCCAGCACAAAGCATGATTGCCAACACGAACCTGGCCGGCATCGTCGGAGATGATTACCGTGTCGCCCACAAGGCCGTGATGGTGGATGGAACCCCAGGTAGCCGCTTCCCCCAGAATGCGGACCGCAGCCTTGTCGAAGATGTCGACGCCTTGTCCTGCCAGATATTCGAGAAAGGGCACCTGGTTGCAAAAGCGCATTGGCTCAGGTGCTCGCAATCTGGCAGTCATGTCCACAGAGGAAGGGTGGCCTTGTAAATAATCAAATGCGGCGTCGTTGAGGACATAGTCGTGATAACTGCCGCGCAGCAGCGATAAGAAATTCAGCCGCGATTTCGATGCGGTTGTGCGAAACGCCGTAAAGTGTTCGCCGCCGATCTGGGTGGTGTAGAAGTTATCATGAGCGTGACGAGCGCCGGTGTCGTCGACTGTGACATAAGGTGCAGACACCATGCCGGTATGTAGCACCGACATATCCTCAGCGACAAAACCATCCAGTCCCTTGGCTAGAAGGCGCACGACCTGGCGCTTCGATATGTCTACTTTGGCGGCTTCGTCACAACATTTGCGACAAATCCAGAGGGTTGCTTCCCATGATCAGCACGAAGTCGTTCAAGCGATTTGCAATGCGCCCCGAAAATTCGATCTCAGTGTTTCAAGGGGAACTTGATTTGGATTTCAACTAAAAATACCATCGAGTGGTTCAGCGATATGACGCTAACTGCAGCCTAGCGAAGAGCGACTCATGACCAACTCGCCCGCCTTTTTTGTGAGTTACGCCCGAGAGGATGTTAAGCACGAGCAATTCCGCGAAAACTTCAGAACTTTCATCACCGATCTCGGGGCGAGGGTCGCCGGCCTGCTGGCTATCCCTATCGAAGACGCATACTTCGTCGACGAAAACATTGAGACGGGGGAACTCTGGCCCGAGCAACTCAAGAACGCCTTGATGAAATGTAAGGCATCGATAGTTCTCTATAGCCCCAGTTACTTCACCCGCGAATGGTGCGGCAAGGAATTCCAGGTCCTGCTCGACCGCTGCAAGAAGGATGCAGGCGTCACCGGCATCATCCCGGTCCGCTGGCTGAAAACCATTCCGGAGCTACCCGAGAGCGCGGCCAAGGTGCAATACCAGGATGGTAGGCTGCCGCCGGAATATAGTTCCCGCGGCATGCGACAGTTGGCGGCGCTCCAGGGGGCGTATCCCGCCCTTTACGAAGATGTTCTCGATGTGTTCGCGGACCGGATTGTGGACGCCGTTCAAAATGAGTTCCTGACACCCTTGGACAGCCTCGATTTTAACAAGGTGAAGTCGGCCTGGTCACCGGCCCGCAACGCGGCTCCCCAGCCCTCCCATATGCAGGGCAACATCTCGAAAACATGCTTCGTGTACCTCGCCAGGGAAGGCTGGGACTGGAAGCCCTATGATCCGGACAAATCTGGTATTGGGGCACTGTCCCAGAAGATTTCAGGCGATCTCGGTCTTCGATACGAAGAAATCCTCTGTGACTCTGCTCTATCGCAGAAATTGAAGGAGACCTACGAGAACGACGTTCCAACGGTGCTTTTTCTCGACCCAAGAAGTCTTGGCGAGGAGGCGGTGTCGGAATCGATGGAGCAGTATGACGAGAAATACTATCTGAACTGTGCTGCAATCGTTCCGTGGGAGGCGGAGGTCAAGGACAAGATCGAAGACGACACGCGTTGGATTACTCTCCAGACCATGTGTCCACAAAAGGTTGGGGACCCGCCGCCCTATCATGAGTGGCGCACGATCTTTTCGCAGAGCACGCTGGAAGAGCGCACGGCCAAACTGATTGAGGAAATACGTTCACGCCTGATGAAGAAACTGATGTCCGGCCCATCCGCTTCGCCAGGCACGCCCCGGGCGTCAGTGTTGCGATGGGCCGCAGATGACTATATGGCCGAAACCGCTGCGGCCATGGGCATTTCCACGGGTTCGTTGCCAAGTCTGGGAAGTCCCGACCGATGATTTCCGCGACAAAGCCCATGCCCCAAGGGAAGATCGTCACCTTCTACTCTTACAAGGGGGGCACGGGGCGGTCGATGGCGCTGGCCAACGTCGCATGGATTCTCGCCAATGCCGGCAAGCGCGTTCTGACGATAGACTGGGACCTGGAGGCACCCGGCCTGCATCGCTATTTCGAACCCTTTCTGGACGACAAGAATCTCGAACATTCCACCGGTGTGATTGATTTCGTGCGCGACTTTGCAACCGCCGCTGTTTCGAAAAATGACGGATCGGACTCCCGGTGGTTCGAGGAGTTTGGCGACATCCTGGCACACGCCATCCCTCTTAATTGGGAGTTTCCGAACGGGGGCATCTTGCACCTCGTGCCAGCAGGCAAGCAGGACAGCGCCTATGGCGTCCGGGTAAATTCCTTCGACTGGCATGACTTCTACGAGCAGCTTGGCGGTGGCGTGCTGTTCGAGGCGGTGAAGGTCAATCTGCGCAAAGCCTATGACTTCATCCTGATCGATAGCCGGACGGGTGTTAGCGATACGTCGGGTATATGCACGCTGCAGATGCCGGACGAGCTCGTCGTGTGCTTCACGCTCAACCGCCAGAGCGTGTTCGGCGCTTCTGCCGCCGCGCGGCACGCTTTCACGGCCCGGCACGCGCCCTCCGGTGAGCCGACGATCAAAATCTGGCCTCTGGCCACCCGGGTCGAGGCATCGGAAAAGGACCGGCTCGAAATCGCGACCAACATTGCACGTGCCCGCTTTTCAGGCCTCATGGTTCATCTCGATCCTTGGCAGGAGGAGACTTACTGGGGCGAAGTTCCCGTGAGCTACGAGCCCTATTATGCCTATACCGAAGTGCTGTCCCCGTTTCGCGACCAATATCACCAGACGACATCGATGCTCGCCCGCATGCTGAAGCTTTCGGAGTATCTCAACGGCGAGCCACTTAACGACGATTACCTGATTGATGAAAGTCGGATGTCGGAGGGACTGGTTGCATTCACCTCGCACGGAGCAAACGATTTCTACGAGGAGCTCCGTTGGCTTGGTCTGGAATATGACGATATCAGAAAACGCATGCCGGCCAGCAACGCGCGTACGAACCTAATGACGTCGATCGTGAACCGCGCCCAGACCCTTGCCGGGCAGCGCGATGCGGGGACGGTAGGGGAAAGGTTGTTCAGTGAGGCGAACGATGGCGCACGTATCGTCGGTCTCGCCCTGGCGCGAAAGGATCCCCAACGGCATCATGCTGACATGGCGTTGTCCGCCATCGGGAGCGGCAAGTCGGCGTTCGAGCAATTCCAGGGGCTGGTGCTGCTGCAGCGCCTGATCTCAACAATGCATCCAGCAACCGCCGCGCGTTTCGAGGATGCCATCACGGCGCAACTGGGACGCACCATCCTTGACGATGATCCTTCGCGCGCCCGGCTGGCAAAGCAGCTGCTGCCGATGCTGGCTGGGATCAGTGAGACGAGCAGCGTTGAGGCCCCGATATCGCCGGCGTTCGTTGGGGCGCCGAAACGGCTGTCGCTGATCAGGGTTACGCCGGCTTCGAGCGTTATTCGCTACATGGATCCGGACGAACGTCACAGCCCATGGATCGTGACGCGCGGAAACCATGCCGTCAGGCTGCCAAAGACGATCCGTATCGCGCCTTACCCTGTCACGAACCTGGAATATTTCGAGTTCGTGAAAAGCGGCGGATATCACAACACCGCATTCTGGACGGTCGGCGGGTCCTATCGTGCTCAGTTCTTAACGAGCGACAAGAAGTCGATGGGGCCGGGAAATTGGGCGAATTCCGACGCAATTCCGGCAGGGCAGGAACATCACCCCGTCTCGTCCATCTCCTTCCTCGAGGCCAAAGCCTTCATAAACTGGTACAATTCGGAAGCCAATGGCGACGAGGAATGGATTCTGCCGACCGAAGACCAGTGGGAGTTTGCCGCACGGTCGGAGGAGGGGCGTATTTATCCCTGGGGGGACGTCTTCGATCTATCGCGCTGCAATTCGGCCGAGGCCGGTGTGAACGGGACTTGCCCGGTGACGGATCACAAGGATGGCGCCAGCAAATTTGGCTGCTTTCACATGGCCGGCAATGTCTGGGAGTTCGTGGTTGCCGAAGGAACGCGCGAGAGTGACTGTGTCCTGCGCGGTGGCTCGTTCAAGAACGACCGGTTTGAGGTCCGGAGCTATCTCCGTCTTCATGGCGTGCCCGTCACGCATCGCCCAATGGATTTCGGCTTTCGCCTGGCGTTGTCGGAGGCTCAACCCGCCGCGGGATGGGAAACAGATCGAATTCCCGCTGCTGAAAGAAGGGCCTAATCGCTCCTTGGCGGCGAAGGGTTCTGCGCCCAGTCTGCTATGACCGCGACGACAGCTGCGGCGAGCGTTTCCGATCCATCATCGTCGGCCAGGGTAGCCAATCGGTCCCGCAAGCTGGGTGGTAGCATGTTGCGCAATCCGCCGAGTTTTGCGACGGCATCATGATAGGACGGCATCTGTGTCCCACGCTCCACGCTATGCCCGGCCGGCAGCAGACCAAGCGCGATCGCCGCGTCCCGAGTCGCACCGCCGAAGGCCCCAAGCAGCACGCAGGGCTTCTTCGCCTCTAGGTTCAGGGTAACTTCCTCGATGATGCCCGGGGCAGCGCCCTGATAATGGTCATTTGGGTTGTTCAGCAGCCCCATCTTGCCGCCCATCGCAATCCGCGCTTCCGTCATGACGGTGACCGCCTTGCGGGCGATGGTGAAGGCCACTGCGTCATCAACGCGCGGCAGCGACGACTGCCATGCAACGAAGGCAGCCTCGTCCTTGATCAGCAGAGATGGGACTTCTCCGGCGCTACCGACCAGAAGCCCGTCGGCAGCACGGCGAAACGCGACCACGTCATCCCCTATGACGAGCAATGTCTTCGCGGTGTTGCGGGCTTCCTTCAGCGAAAGGTCCCATTCGTCGAATTTTGATCGCATGAGGGCTGGCTGCGGGACGACATGGGTGAAGGGAGTCACTCCCTGTGCGGCGTAAGCGCCTGCGAGATGGCGAAATATCTTGAACGTGTAGCCGGTTGGCCGGAGGTCACCGGAATAGAAGATCCGGCCGCCGGACCTAACTACGGCCATGCAGATCGAATAGACTATGCGCTCGATCTCGCGCTCGGGGAAGCCAAGTCTGAGCCTGTCCGGCGCATCGCTTATCGATATCGCGACGGATTTGCCCGTCAAAACCGTCATATGACGTCTCCCAAGCTCAATATCGACGAGCCCGGCGCCACGCGCGCGAGGGCCTTCTCCAATATGTCGCGCTCGATCTTGCCGAGGGGAGGGGACGGATAGACGATGGTACGGGGATGTTCGCGAAGCTCGACGATATCAAGCAATTCCGGCGGGCGGGGCAGCACGGTCACATCTTTCAGCGTGGTTGCCGCAAGGATCTGTCCGGCGTGAGCGACGAAGAGATCGCATCTAAGCCCCTCGAATAGAGTTTCGACCAGCAAAGGCTCGATCCAGATAGAACTTTCCTGTTCGGGCGAAATGCGGATACGGGGCAGGTTCGCGCCATAGGGATATGTCCGGCTGACACGGACCTTCCCGACATCCGCCAGCACGATCGGGCGCTGATGCCGCTTGGCCGTCGTCAGTTCATAGACGCACCATGTCGCGCCTCGTAGATGTCCGACACAATCGCCAACAAGGTGCCCTTGCTGATCTCCTCCTCGAAACGCTCCTCGAAATCGTCGCTCGGCGAGAGTTCCATCGCATCGTAAAAGGTCTGCACAGGAACGTCGTTGCTGCTGTCGTTCACGTAGTCTATAATGGCGAGTGCTGTGGTGTCTCCATCTGCCTTGGCATGACTGACGAAAAGCGGCTCTGCCTGCGTGTCCTTGCCGAGCGGACCGCGCAGGTGCCTTCTGAGTTTCAGCAGAAGATGGAGCAGGAGACGGCTGTCCCTCGCGCTGTCCGACACAAGCCGATGCCACTTGTCGCGCCTGGCATATTGCGTGTTTCGGGCCAAGTCACTGGCGAATGGCGTCTCCCCAGTAGGACTTCCGAAGGCCATGTAGACATCGGCGCCGGCCCGCGTGTCGATCGCGGACCGAATGCCGCGCACATAATCCTCCCATGCGGCGCGCTCGGTGTTCATATAGTCGTCGAACAAGAGCACCACGGCATTGTGCTGCGCCTTATCGAGCTCGACGGCACGCGGGTGGAGCGAGCCCAGTTTCCAAGGTGCGCTTCTGAAACGAACGGGGACGCGGAAGGCGACGCCTTCACGCTCCATTCCGATACCGTCGAAATGCCGTGAAATGACTTCCGCAGTATGGGTCGCCGCGGCCGACTGGATGTCCCAGATGACATGAATGCGAAGGAGATCGAGCATGGTGCTTCCGCCTCTCGATTGATCTAAGAACATAAGGCGCTAGGTGTGTGGTCCCGGAATGAGATGGTGCGGATTGATTTTGAAGATTGACGGGTCCCTTGTCCAGGCGTTGCAGATTGCTTGATAGGGCGTTCGCCATCGGAGCGCCTTGAGGTGTTTGGCGAGG
>NZ_JACUZZ010000119.1:0-371 GCF_014851595.1 Rhizobium sp. RHZ01 | reverse complement strand
TCAGCGTCTCCAAAAGCAGCGGATAGAGCGTGCCTGTCAGCACCGTGCCGCAGGCGACGGTGAGGATCAGGTTGTTGAGGACAAGCGCCCCTTCGCGCGAGATCGGCGCAAACAAGCCGCCGGCCGACAGCTGCGGCGCGCGGAAGGCAAAGAGCGACAGCGACCCGCCGATGAAGATCAGCAGAATGAACAGGACGAAGACGCCGCGGGTCGGATCGCTGGCAAAGGCGTGCACCGAGGTCAGGACCCCCGAGCGCACGAGGAACGTGCCCATCAGCGACAGCGAGAAGGTCAGGATGGCAAGCAGCACCGTCCAGATCTTCAGCGCCTCGCGCTTTTCCATGACGAGCGCCGAATGCAGCAGCGCGGTC
>NZ_JACUZZ010000118.1:0-377 GCF_014851595.1 Rhizobium sp. RHZ01 | reverse complement strand
TCAAGCGTGTGCTCTAACCAACTGAGCTACGGGCCCATTCGGGAACCGGTCCAGCACAAGCCGGACAAGCGCGGTTTTTTGTCTTCATGAAGAAAGAGAAACGTGGACGGCGAAAGCTCGCCATACCCGCTGTCTGCGAAGCAGATCGGCAGGCGTATTGCGTTGCGATAGTCACCTGACTGGTGCCATCTATGTTCTAAAAAGCACGGGAAGGTTCATCGCCTAGACAAGTCGAAGACTTGTCGGAGGGCGTCTTACCAATTCCACAGCTTCCTTAGAAAGGAGGTGATCCAGCCGCAGGTTCCCCTACGGCTACCTTGTTACGACTTCACCCCAGTCGCTGACCCTACCGTGGTTAGCTGCCTCCTTGCGGTTAG
>NZ_JACUZZ010000117.1:0-384 GCF_014851595.1 Rhizobium sp. RHZ01 | reverse complement strand
TGTAGTTCGGTCCGGTCGCCGGCTTCATGCCGTCGAACCGCACGGCGTAGCCGCCGGCTTCGACCGTCTGGCCGGGCTTCATCTCGATGACATGCTCGGTTTCGAAGGTGGTCACCGCGACGATGCCAAGGACGGCAACGCCAAGCCCGGCATGCGCGAGCGCCGTGCCGAAGGCCGAGCGCGGCAGGCCGGCAAGGCGTCTCCAGGCGACGGAGGCAGCCACCTTGCCGACGCCGGCGCGATACCACAGATCGGCCATCGCGCCGAAGATCAGGAACAGCGCCGCAGCCAGCCCGAGCACGGCAAGCACGGGACCGCCGTGCTGGACATAGAAGAAGACCACCGCAACAACAAACGCCAGGATCGCGACCAGATAGAGCCGCT
>NZ_JACUZZ010000116.1:0-393 GCF_014851595.1 Rhizobium sp. RHZ01 | reverse complement strand
TTCGACGTCGCGAACGGTCCGGCCGAGATAGGTCTTCAACTTGCGCAGCGCCTTGCCGGCCCGTTTGAATTGCTTCGCATGAGCGTAGCGCTGGTGCTGGATCAGGGCGAATTTACCGACCCGAATATAGGTCTGGCGCAGATCAAGCCCCATTTTCTTCGCCAGCCGCACCAGCCGTTCGCGCGCCCGGTGAATAAGCTTGGCATCCGTCGGGAACATGACGTCCTTCGGTTGAACGGTCGTGTCCACGATCACCTGCCGCGTATCCTGCGGCTTCATCGCGCCTGTCTTGACGGCCACGGCCAGGCTCTCCTGCAAGAGCGCGCCGATCCGTTCCTCGCCCATGCGCTGCCGCCAGCGCGTCATCGAGGAGCGGTCGAACGATAGTTCGTG
>NZ_JACUZZ010000115.1:0-395 GCF_014851595.1 Rhizobium sp. RHZ01 | reverse complement strand
GTTCCCATTCCGAACACGGCCGTGAAACGCCCCAGCGCCTATGGTACTTCGTCTTAAGACGCGGGAGAGTCGGTCGCTGCCAGGTCTGCTAAACGCAACAACACATGCGCCGAATGTCGAAGACATTAGAAAGCTGCATGTGAAACAAACAAATCTTCTCATCACGAAAACGGCCCTAAGCCGATCAAAAGGGCCGCCCACAAAGCGGCCTTTGTGCTATAATGGGTCCGGAAACATGCAGTGCGTCCCTTACACGAGACAAATCGCCTCGGCAATTTGCTCGGGCAGTAGCGTAAACTGCTTCGCAGTTTACGCACCGTGACAAAACCCAAAGGGTTTTGCACTTGGCGCGGGGTGGAGCAGCCCGGTAGCTCGTCAGGCTCATAACCTGAAGG
>NZ_JACUZZ010000114.1:0-410 GCF_014851595.1 Rhizobium sp. RHZ01 | reverse complement strand
GCGCCAAACGGGTGAACAGGATTTATTCCGATCCCGGCTCGACCAGATCATCAACATGAAGCACGAACTTGTGCGTCTGGCGCAGGCTATTGACTGGCCTGTGTTGGAAGCCCGCTTTGGGACGGTCTATTCGGACGGAGCTGGCATGCCGCCATTGCCGACGCGGCTGATGGCGGGGCTGGCCATTCTGAAGCACACGTTCAACCTGTCGGACGAGGCGCTGTGCGAGCGCTGGGTGGAGAACCCCTACTTTCAGTACCTCTGCGGCGAGGAGTTCTTTCGGCACGAACTATCGTTCGACCGCTCCTCGATGACGCGCTGGCGGCAGCGCATGGGCGAGGAACGGATCGGCGCGCTCTTGCAGGAGAGCCTGGCCGTGGCCGTCAAGACAGGCGCGATGAAGCCGCAGG
>NZ_JACUZZ010000113.1:0-426 GCF_014851595.1 Rhizobium sp. RHZ01 | reverse complement strand
ACGAAAATGGCAATGTGGCAGCCGGCAACACGACGGTCGTCAACACCAAGAACTCGCTCATCATGACCCATGGCGTACACCTCGCCGTCCAGGGCATGGACGACATCGCTGTCATCGCCAGCGAGGATGCCGTCTTTGTTGGGCGACTGCAGGATAGCCAGGACGTCGGCAATCTCGTGAAGATGCTCGCCGCCGCCCCCACGACATCGCAACTGACCGAGACGCACCCGACCTCTTACCGGCCTTGGGGCGGCTACACATCGGTGCTGAATGGCGACCGTTTCCAGGTCAAGCGCATCTTCGTCACTCCGGGCAGGAAGCTGTCGCTGCAGAAGCATCATCACCGCTCCGAGCACTGGATCGTCGTCAAGGGCACGGCAGAGGTGACGATCGGCGAAAACGTGCAGATGCTGAGGGAAAACGAGT
>NZ_JACUZZ010000112.1:0-433 GCF_014851595.1 Rhizobium sp. RHZ01 | reverse complement strand
CAGAAGGATATCCCGGCTCGACACCAAAGCGATTTGGTGGAGCTGAGCGGGATCGAACCGCTGACCCCCTGCTTGCAAAGCAGGTGCTCTCCCAGCTGAGCTACAGCCCCAACCATCGCAACACCTGACAGCAAACCGTCAGGATCAGGCATTCCCTAACCATCACTTGCAAATGCAAATGGTGGGCCCGGGAAGACTTGAACTTCCGACCCCACGCTTATCAAGCGTGTGCTCTAACCAACTGAGCTACGGGCCCATCTCGCTGAACGATTAAGTCTGCGTCAGGCACCCATGCAGGCCAGAGGCCGTCGCCGGTCGTCCGGCGCCCTCGCGGAGCGCAGCACCGAAGGTGCGGACAGCGCGTGAGCGCAGAACTCAAGGTTCTATCCTTCATGAAGAAAGAGAAACGTGGACGGCGAAAGCTCGCCATACC
>NZ_JACUZZ010000111.1:0-435 GCF_014851595.1 Rhizobium sp. RHZ01 | reverse complement strand
CAATGACGAAGGGCAGCAGGTAGTGCAGCGAGAAGAAGCGGTTCAGCGTCGGGTTGTCGACGGCAAAGCCGCCGAGCAGGAACTGCTGGATCCACTCGCCGACCAGCGGGAATGCCGAGAAGAAGCCAGTGATGACGGTCGCGCCCCAGAAGGACATCTGGCCCCAGGGCAGAACGTAGCCCATGAAGCCGGTCGCCATCATCAGCAGGTAGATGAGGACGCCGAGGATCCAGAGGATCTCGCGCGGCGCCTTGTAGGAGCCGTAGTAGAGACCACGGGCGATGTGCAGATAGACGGCAACGAAGAAAAACGACGCGCCGTTGGCGTGCATATAGCGCAGCAGCCAGCCGTGGTTGACGTCACGCATGATCTTTTCGACGGAGTTGAAGGCAACCGTCGTTTCCGCCGCATAGTGCATGGCCAGCACGACGCCGG
>NZ_JACUZZ010000110.1:0-442 GCF_014851595.1 Rhizobium sp. RHZ01 | reverse complement strand
AGAAATGTCACCTTGGGCGGGTCTTCAGCCATTTAGAAATGCGACACTCACCATGTCCACTTGCACTGAGGCAAGCCCCCGACCGGACCGGCTGGGCCAGGTTGCAAGGGAAGGGAGGGGGCGGGTGGGACACACCCCTTCGGCTTTAGCTTTGAGACGATCCAATCGACCCGTCACTCGGCAGCTTGCTGCCGCAACAGAGCCGTCTCACGTCGCGCAATCACCGCCGGATCGTTCATGTAATCCGTGCGCCTTCCGGGCTTGCGAGCCCTCGGCTTATAGCCATTTTTGTCACTGTTGCTCTTCACGACCGGCTGTTCCTGCTGGTCCTGACGCTCCTTGATATAGGCTAGGAGTTCACCCAGCCGCTTGTTCTCGGTAATCGCCGCATGCGTCACCCGCTGATCCTTGTCGAACACCGAGTAGGGCAGGCAATAGCCTT
>NZ_JACUZZ010000010.1:0-174366 GCF_014851595.1 Rhizobium sp. RHZ01 | reverse complement strand
GTGACCTTGGTTGCCCGAGTTGCCGCCGCCCTGGTGACCATTGTGACCCTGGCCGCCGCCCTGGTGACCTTGGTTGCCCGAGTTGCCGCCGCCCTGGTGACCATTGTGACCCTGGCCGCCGCCCTGGCCGCCGGTGGTACCTTGGCCGCCGGTGGTGCCTTGGCCGCCGGTGCCACCCTGGCCGCCGGTGCTGCCCTGGCCGCCGGTGCTGCCCTGGCCGCCGGTGCCGCCCTGGCCGCCGGTGCCGCCCTGGCCGCCGGTGCCGCCCTGGCCGCCGGTGCCGCCCTGGCTGCCGGTGCTGCCCTGGCCGCCGGTGGTGCCTTGGCCGCCGGTGGTGCCTTTGTCATCTACCGGACTGCCGCTGCTGCTATCTCTCCCATTGCCATTGGGCTGGCCGCCTCTGCCGGGATTATGATCGGCTGAAGTAGGGGAACCGCCACCTGAGCTCGCGCCTGGGACGGTTTGATTTCCGCCGCCTACGTCTTTTGTTCCGCGTCTGCCGGAGGTTATGTTCGTTGGTTCCGCGCTTATAGTCGCCGTCGGCTGGCAGAGGATTGCCTCAGCCGTCCCCGGCACGGCATTGCCGCAATCGACTACTAATTGCGCGCTTAGGGCACCGGTATCAACGGTGCTCGCCAATAGTGCTTTCTTCGATGCGGCGTAGGATGGGCTGCCGCCTAGGAGTGCTATTCCAAGAATGATCGTCAGCGCGGTCGCATTTGCGCCACTCCGGCCGCCTTTCAGATTTCGATACATTTTTATCGCTCCGCTACACAATCGCCCGGCGCCTTTTCGGCCGGTTTACTGGCAGCGATGTAGTATTTCTGAGCTTCGGCGGATTATTCCTTACTGCCAATTTCTTGCTCTAGCCTGCCACGACATTGATTGTTGCGACGTGACGGCAAGGACACCTCTCGACCACGGAACAACTGCTACGAAACTGGCGAAAAATAGAAGCCGACAGGTAGGGCTTGCATGTCCATAAGAGGCGCGAACTGCACTGCCGCCCTTTGACACGAGACAAGAGGCGTTTGGTCATTCCAGCCGTGGGCGAACCACCGGCGAATTGATCGTGCTGTCGGTATGCGTCATGAAGAGTGCCAAGGGAGATAGGACGGCGAAGTTGCGCAGAGCAGAATGATGATCTGCGCGCATTCGTCGAAGAAAATCAAATCGCCGCTACTCCGGGTTGCCAGCGCGGCGGTCGGCCGCAACGATGCCGCTCGCTCGGGGACCGGCAAGGATCACTTGCCAGACACGTTGGTGCTCGAAGCTTTGGCGGGCGATGAAGGTATAGCCGGTCTTTTCCCAGGATTTGATGCCCCCGCTCAGGTTATCGAGCACATAGTCGCCCTCGCTGAGCCGTGCCATCAGCACGACGTGATTGTTGCCACCTCGGTCCAGCACGACGGCAAGTGCCAACCGGTCCGACCGGAACCCGGCGGCCATCAACTCCTTTTTCTTCATCAACGCGAAATCTTCGCAATCTCCCTTGCCGTCGACTGGCAGCGACCAGTCGTCGCTCTTTCCGGTCGTCGATTGATCGTCGGCCTGCCTGACGTTTGCATTCACCTGGGTATTCACGCGACCCAGGAGAGCGAAGGCCTCGGCATCGCCCATAGCGTGGCCCGAGGCCTTACCGCAAAGCCACGCGTAGTGATGACAGGCCGAGACAAACGGTCGAGGCGCGCCAATGGTCCTGATTGGCTGGAGCATTGAAGCCGCTGCGGCGGTTCCGTGGGATGCAAGTGCACTCGCGAGCGCGAAAATGGCAAAGCGAAAAGGATGCATGGTGTTTTCTCCCGCGAAATGGCTGCGCTCAAGAACTAATAAGCCTTCACCTTCACATTTAGTCGCTGAGACCCTCCTGAATGATTAAACAAGCTACCCGGATGACTAAAATTGCTACGCCGCGCTCGACGGTTGTTTGACGGCCCAATCTTTGAAAACGACCGCCTCTTGCCACCTAGAATGCCCTGGTCTTGCAGTAGCGATCATTCATATGCCTGACTGCCGCCCGGATACGGTTGATATCGCGCCGGATACCCGGTGTCTCCGTCTTCTCGTTGCAGACCGTGCCCGCTTCGCGCTCCCGGCAGGTGAAGCCTGGAAACCACTGCGGCTGATAGATGCCCTTGTATGGCCCGGCTGCATTCACGTCCGACGGATAGAAGGCTTTCGAAAAGTCGATGATCGACACCAATCTTTCATTTCCTGCCTGTCCCAACCGGAATACTGATGTGACGCGAAACCGGCATCCGTCGAGATGCTCGAACATCGTGTCGTGATCGACTTCGTTCTTCTCCTTGCTCAGCCAGTCCCGAAATATCAGCGGGCGCTCGGATATTCGCTCTTGATTTCCATATGGACTATCTTCGCCAACATCCGACTTCCCGCCCCAGGGGGCACAGCAGGGGGCACGGAACGCATACCTCGTGGTGTCCTCACGTTACCGCACGCTCTCCTTTGTAAATAGATAATCCCGTAAATACAAGGCTTTCCGGCCACCTGCGAATACGTGCGGTATGTGCATAAAAAGGACTTAAAATGAATTGCGGCAAGATCTGCTGCGCCTTCAGCGACCGCCTTGATCGACCGGCGGTGGCTGCCGCACTGCTCCCGATGCGAGAAGATGTCGAGCGTCTCGCCCATGCCTTCGAGGTCTGACGCCAATGCCAGAATGCCGGACATGGAGTCGACCTCATTGTAGAAAAATCGGCGTCCGCGCAGCAGGTTCAACGCAATAGCGGCACTGCCGTCAAGCGGGGGCGGCATCGCGTTCGCTCCCCCGCCACGCATTATTATCGCACTCGAATAGAGCGGCCCCTCTCCTCCTTCGATACCGTCGTAGCCCGGTTGGCCGACTATTTGAATGTGATCGGCCAGGCCACGCTCTATCGGACCCCAGCATGCCTGTGCGAGAAGGAGTCCGGGATGTAACCAGAGCGAGTTTGGATCGAGCTCGCCGCCTGGCAAATTTGCCGGATCGGAGGCTATGAGTGTTCCGCCAGGTCCCCCGAGAGCTCCGGGTTGGAAGGAAGGTCTTTGCGCGTGCGGGCCAGTCGTTCCGGGGCGTCGATGCCGCGGAACAGCAACTCGTCCCGAAGCTGCTCCCACTGCGCATCGGTCTCCGCTCGCACCTCCGGCCAATCGTACATCGGCAAGGCGGCAATCAGCCCCACGGAACCGGTGAATTCCTTTGTTGCAAGGAGCTTCTGATCTAATCGCAGTAGCGGCATTGGATGTTATCGCGTTGGGAGGATGATCACTGTTAGATCGATGTCTCGGCCGATGCCAGCGTCGGCTAAAGCTGCCGTCCTCGCGAAGCTTGTTTGCTTCGACGCCTGCAGCGCCCCGGTTGTCAGCTGTCGACAGACAAGGCAGACCGATCAAGTATGCCCTCGATCAGGCCCTTCTTCATCATAGCGGCACGGTCGCACATGTGGGCGACGACGCCGGGGTCGTGGCTGACCAGAATGAAAGTGATACCCTGTGAGGTCTTGAGGTCGTTCAAGAGATTGAGGATCCCTGCCTGTACTGAAACGTCGAGTGCCGAGGTTGGCTCGTCGAGCAGCAACAATTTGGGTTTGAGCAGCAGCGCTCGGGCTATGGCCACGCGCTGCCGCTGTCCGCCGGAAATCTGGTGCGGGTAGCGCTGCGCAACCGCCGCCGGTAGCCCGACCTGGTCGAGCGCAACACGCACGCGTTCGGTAACGTCTGACATGCCGCGGATTGACAGCGGCTCGCCCAAGATGCGCGCGATGTGATGGCGAGGATGCAGCGACGAATATGGATCCTGGAACACCATCTGGATCTCCTCGCGCAGCATCCCGGTGATCCTGCGTCCCGCTGCCAGGGGCTGACCGAAGACCGAAATGTCGCCCTGCCAATTCGTGTTCAACCCGGCGATTGCGCGCAGCACGCTCGTCTTGCCGCATCCGGAAGGTCCGATGAGACCGAAGGTTTCACCAGCGGCAACGTCGAAGGAGACGCCGCGTACGGCCGTGAAGCCCTTCGAGGCGCCCTGAAAGGTGACAGAAAGATCCTTTACCGCCAGCGCGCTCACTGCTCGTCCTCGTAAACCGGCAACCGCGTGCCATAGGTGGCCGCCGACGGTCGCGCCGCCCAAAGCGCGCGGGTATAGGGCGATCCGGCGTGGGAGAGATCGGCGGATGTCATTTCTTCCTCGATACGTCCCTGCCGCATGACGAGCACACGGTCTGCGTAGCGAGACACCTGCTGCAGGTCGTGACTGATCAGCAGCAGGCCCATGCCGAACTCCTCCGTCAACGAACGCAAGAGCGTCAGCATCTGGTCCTGCAGGTCACGGTCGAGAGCCGAAGTCGGCTCGTCGGCAATGAGCAGCTTCGGTCGATTGATCAGCATTGCAGCGATCATCACCCGCTGTCCCATGCCGCCTGAGAGTGCCGCCGGATAGCTTGCGTAGATGCGCTTCGGATCCGGCAGTCCGACTTTCTCCAGCATGTCCAGTGCCCGCTCGCGTCGCTCGACAGCCGAAAGCTTCGTGTGCAGAAGTAGCGCCTCTTCGACCTGCCGACCGACCCGGTGCGCCGGATTGAGGGAATATCTCGGATCCTGCAAAATCAGACCCAGGCCTGTCCCGCGCAGTGCGTTCCAGTCAGCGCTCGAACGCGTGGCCAGGTCCTTGCCGTCAAAGACCAGGCGTCTGGCACGCATGATTGCGCCGCGCGGCAGGAGACCCATTATGGCTCGTCCCGTCATTGACTTGCCAGAGCCGGATTCTCCAACGAGCGCCAGGATCTCGTGTCCGACTGAAAAGGAGATCCGGTCGACAACGGAAACCAGGCCTGCATCGGAGGGAAAGGAGATCGAAAGCTCCTCGGCAGACAGAAGCGGTTCAAGCATGGCGCGGATCCAGAATGTCGCGCAGGCCATCGGCCAGCAAGTTGAAGCCGAGCGAGGCAACAAGGATGGCGAGCCCGGGCGCGGCAGCGACCCACCATTGATCGAAGATCACCTGCGTGCCCTCTGCGACCATTGAACCCCACTCCGCCGTCGGCGGTCGTACTCCAAGGCCAAGGAAGCCAAGGCCGGCGGCAGCAAGGATGATGCCTGAAAGGTCGAGCGCCAGCCGAATGACGGCCGATGGCAACACCAGCGGAAGGACATGTCCCCAGAGCAGCCTGGGCCCCCTGATGCCGACCATTTCGGCTGCCGCGAGATAGTCGCTCTGCCTGAGCGCTCCGGTCTCAACACGAGCCTGACGGGCGTATGCCGGCCAACTCGTCAAGGCGAGCGCCAGTGCACCGTTGATAAGCCCAGGCCCCAGGATCGCAACAAAGGCGAACGACAACAGCAATCGCGGGAAGGACATGACGATGTCGGTGATTCGCATCAGGATACGCTCCGTCGCGCCGCCGAAAAAGCCTGCGAGTATACCAACGGCAATACCGAGCGGCGCCATCAGCAATGCCACAATGAGCACCAGGAGCAGGGTCGGCCGTGCCCCGTAGATCAAGCGCGAGAGGATGTCGCGTCCGAAGCCATCGGTGCCGAGCCAGTGGGCAGCACTCGGGGCCATGAGGCGATTGGCCGTTTCCTGCAGATTCGGATCGTAGGGCGCGACAAACGGCGCAAGCAGCGCAACGGCGAGGATGAAAATCACGATGCCACCGCCCGACGCTGCCGAAGGGGACCGAAGCATCCGCCAACCAAAGGACATCCCGCCGATCCGCGCTTGTTCGATGGCGCTCATCGCTTTCTTTCCACTTCCAGCCGAGCCACGGCGAGATCGGTTAGCGCGTTGAGAAGCACAAAGGAGGCACCGACGACAAGCGTAGCTCCCAGGATCGCAGGCATGTCGCCCGCAAACATCGCCGTCGTCAGGTAACGTCCGATACCGGGCCACGCAAAGACAGTTTCGGTCAGGACGGCTCCCTCAAGCAGGCTTGCATAGGAAAGGGCAATCACAGTCAGCAGCGTCCCGGAGATGTTCGGCAGAATATGGACGAAGACGATCCGCCCCAGGCCGGCTCCTTTTGCTCGTGCGGTGGCTATATACTCCTGGCCGAGCTCGGTAATGATCGACGCCCTCGTCAACCGCGAGATTGCCGCAAGAGCATGAATGGCAAGCACGGTCGCCGGCAATGCCAGATGGGCCAGCGCATCACGAAAGGCACCAGGCTTGCCGGAACGCCACGTGTCGATCAGCGCGAAACCGGTGACAGGCTTGACGGTGTACTGGAACACGACATCCGCCCTGCCCGGCCCGGGCGCCCAATGCAGCCGGGCGTAGAAGAGCAACAGCAGCAAAAGGCCGAGCCAGAAGATAGGCACCGAATAGCCAAACAGAGATACAAGGCGGCAAACACCGTCGATCCATGCCCCCTGCCGCATTGCCGCGATGATGCCGAGCGCCAGGCCGATCGTCGCGCCAAGGACGATTGCCGTCGTGGCAAGCTCTATCGTCGCCGGAAACGTACGGGCGATATCATGCGCGACCGGCTGACCGGTCGAGATTGACTGGCCGAGATTGCCAGAAAGCGCCGTCTCGACATAGCGCAGGAACTGCAGCGGCAACGGCTGGTCGAGCCCGAGTTCGAGCCGCGCCTGTTCATAGGTCGACTGGCTGGCATGGTCGCCAACGAGTTGCAGCGCCGGATCGATGGGGGAAAGCCGCGTCATGGCAAAGGTCACGATTGCCAGCCCAAAGAGCGTCAGTGCAAAGGACCACAGCCACTTGATAAGGGGCACGACGAAAGACAACTCCCGCCAGCTTCTGTGCTGGCGGGAGTTGCTCATGTCGGCATTAGGGGGTGTTGCCGCCTGCGGCACTTATTTTTCTACCTTGTCGTAATAAACCTGGTCTGCGTTCAGACCTTGGGCATAGTTCTTCACCTTGTCGCTTAGCACGACCTGGTCGTTGCCTTGAAGCGTAAAGATGTAGGGCGAGCTTGCCTGGATCTTCCTTTGCAGATCCTGATAGAGCGCCGCGCGCTTGGCGGGGTCCTGTTCCTTGACGGCAGCAAGCGTCGCGTCGGTCAGTTCGGGGATCACCCAGCCGGCCTGCTTGGCAACCGTGTTGGCTGAATTGTCCTTGTTGATGGCGAAGGCACTGGCGTTCGAGTGAGCGTCGAAATAGTCCGGGATCCAATAACGCAGGGTCATCTCGTATTTGCCGGCGCGTCCACGGGCATAGATGTCGCTTGCAACACCCGGCTGGATGTCCAGCGTGACGCCGGCCTGCGCGAAGGTCGACTGCAGCGACTGCGCGATCGAAAGGAACGGCTGGTCGTTGAAGACGATGAATTCGATCTTGAACGGCGTCTTGATACCGGCATCCGCCAGAATCTTCTTCGCCTTGTCGACATCGAGCTTGAAGGGGGTATCCGTCAGCGCACCGGGGAAGCCTACCGGCAGGAACGACTGATGGACGGTGCTCTGGCCACGCAGCAGGTTTTTGGCAATGCCGTCATAGTCCACAAGGTAACGCGCAGCCTCCCAGAACGCCGGATTGCCGAGCGTCTCGTTCGCCTTGCTGTTCAAGAGGATGTAGTCGGTGCGGGCCGAGGCAACAGAGAGGACCTTAATGCCGCTCTTATCCTTCAGCGCTTCAATCTGGTCGGCAGAGAGGCCCCGGGCGATATCGGCATCGCCCTGCTCAACGAGCAGGCGGCGGGCGCCGACGTCCGGCACGTTGCGGATGATGACACTCTCGAGCTTCGGCTTGTCGTTCGAATTGGCATTGGCCTGGAGCACCAGCGCCTCGTGGGGCGTGTAGGTGCCGATCGCGTAGGCACCGCTGCCAGCCGAATTGGTCTTCAGCCATGCATTGCCGAAATCGTTGTCCTTTGCGTTTGCGGCAACGGTCTGCTCGTCGACGATCGAGGCGATCGGCGCCGTCAGTAGCGACAGCGCGAAGCCTGAGCCGACATCGGCCGTCCAGGTGAGCTTCACATGCTTGTCATCAACCTTGGTGACGGCAGCATTGACATTATCGGCCTTCCAGCCGAGCTCGTTCAGGATGAAGGCCGGCGACTTGTTGAGCTTGACGGCGCGCGTCAGCGAGAAGATCACGTCCTCCGGGCGCACCGGGTTACCGGAGGCGAACTTCGCGTCGGCGAGCGCAAAGGTCAGGCTCTTGCCGTCGCTGCCGGCTTCCCAGGAAGCGGCAAGCGCCGGATCGATCTTGGTGCCGTCATCACGATTTGACTGAACGAGGCGCTGGTAGAGATTGTTGAAGGACTGGACGGTGGTGAGCTCGAAGCCCTCAGCCGGGTCGAAGCTAACGGCGTCATCAATCGACTGGGCAACGACCAGAACGTTCGGCGGCGTTTCGGCATGGACCGGCGCACCGATCAACAACCCCAGGCTAAAAACGGTGCCAAGCAATTTCGCACGGCGAGCAATAAAATTCATATGCATATCTCCACAAAGTAGTGCCTAGCGCGGCAACCGCGCTTGGTAGCCGCCTATTGGCCGCAAAATAGCTGGGCGCTCACGGGTCACGAGTGCGGATCGTTCCATTTATCTGTTCGTCGATGGAAAATCTTTCCGTCAGGGACCGCTGGCAGCGCGGCCGGCTCGGCGCGTGCCCATTTGCCCTATCCATATGCTTCACGGTTCCTCCCGTGGCAACGCAGAATCCAGTGGAGCCTTGGCGTGCCGGATGAAACAGGCATGCCCGGGCGATTGCATTTCGAGCAAACGCGCATTGTAATAGACCATCGGGCGGAAAATCAGGCAGCGCTTAATGGACCCAACTCACCTGTTCGAGCTGGTGATCGTGATGTTCTTGGCGATCATCGCGTTGCATTACGCTGCTCACCGGTTTGGCTTGCCGCCCTCCGTAGCGCTGCTCGCCGGGGGTGCGCTGCTTGCCTTTTTGCCGGGTCTGCCAGCCATTGCCATTGATCCCGATCTGGTACTCGTCATCTTCCTGCCACCACTGTTGATGGACGGTGCCTGGTTCATCGCTCTCGGCCGGCTGCGCCGCCACATGATCGGCATTGCTTCGCTTGCCGTCGGCGCGGTATTTTTCACCTGCGCCGTCGTGGCAGTCGCGGTCCACTTCCTCTTTCCTTCCTTGCCATGGGCGGCCTGCGCAGTTCTCGGGGCGATCGTGTCACCACCCGATGCGATCTCCGCTCGCGCCGTGCTGCAACGGGTCAAGCTGCCACGCCGCCTTCAAATCCTGCTCGAGGGCGAGAGCCTGCTCAATGATGCAAGCGGTTTGGTGCTGTTCCGGTTTGCCATCGCCGCCGGCGTCACGGGTGCCTTCAGCACGGCCGAGGCGATGGGAAGTTTCTTCCTGCTGGCGCTCGGCGGCGCCGCCGTCGGCATAGCCATCGGGACGGTATGGGTGGTGTTTGTCCGCCGCCTGAACGACGAATACCTGATCATAGCGGCCACGACCCTGCTCGCCTGGATGTCCTATATGCTCGGCGAAATGATCCATGTTTCCGGCGTCATCGCCACCGTGACGACGGGCCTGATCGCGGGCTGGTATCAGCATACCGTCTTTTCGGCCTCGGCGCGCATGCGCGGCACCTCGTTCTGGACTGTGATGATCTTTCTGATGGAAGCCTCGGTTTTCATGCTGATCGGGTCATCCTTGCGGGGCGTGGTCGAACGTGGCGGTGGCTTCGGCGTCGTGATCGCCACCATGGGATTGCCGATGCTCGTGGTCCTGGTCGCACTTACGCTTGCGCGCTTCGCTTGGGTGTTTGGATCAAACCTTGTGGTCGAATTCTGCAATGTCTTGGGCCTTAGGCGATACGCGCCGCTTGGCGGGCGCGCTTCAGTCGTTCTGAGCTGGGCGGGCGTTCGCGGTGTGGTTACACTTGCCCTGGCGCTGAGCGTGCCCGAAGGCTTTCCCGGCCGCGATTTCATTTTGGTGACGTCGTTCGCCGTCATTGTCGGGACCGTACTGGTCCAGGGCACGACGCTGGGGCGCCTGATCGAATGGGCAAAGCTGATCGAGCCGGAGTCGGAAAAGGCGCGCCTCAACCTGAGCCAGGCCGAAGCCGCCATGGCTCAGGCGCAATTGGCGACCGTAAAGGACAGGGCCTACGACACGGAAGGCAATCTCATCCATCCTCGTCTGCTGGAGCGCTATCAACTCAGGGCCAAGGTGATCGTCGACTATATCCAGAAAACGGAACACCACGACGTTCTGCTCCATGCCCATTTCGATGTCGTTCTGGCGGCGATCGCCACCGGACGCCGTGAACTGATCCGTCTTCACCGCGCCGGTGATATCGATGACGAAACGCTGCACGAACTGGAACGAGACCTCGATCTCGAAGAATTGAGCGCGCTTTCCGCCAAGTCCTAGCTGTCGCGGATCATGACCTAAATCTCGCTGCGCCTTGAAGGACAATCCTCCTGCAGCAAACGGTTGGCCCACATGACGTTCGGCGACGTTCTCACGCTACTCGACCAGGTTTGACCAATGCCAGGGCTGGCGGACCCGCCATGAATCTAGCGCCTAGATCCGGTGTCTTTCGCCAGTTGGTTCGACCAGGTCGGCAGAGGCTCCGGGCCAGTCCTTCAATACGGATCTTATTGAATTCACGTCCATGAGGTTAAATGCTGTCGACAACGCATCTGCCGTGGTCGCGTCATCAGCGATAACGGTTACTCTCCGATAGGCCATCGGCGCGCTGCCCGTTTTTGGGTGGAGGATGTGCCCGAACTTGCCGTCTTCGTCGAAGACGAAGCCAGTCGGGCTGGACGTGGCGACCGCCCGATTTACGATGGACAGCACCGCATCGGGATCCAGGCTGTCTTCGGTTGTGGCCAACCCGACATGCCATGGCGTTCCATCCGATTGTGCGCCGACCGCCCGTTCCTCACCCATGTTCACAAGACAACTGTCGAAGCCTTCGTTCCGTAACATATAGGCTACTCGATCGGTAATGAACCCCTGGGCAACGCCATTCAGGGTCATCGCCATTCCCCGCTCGGCGAAGGCGATGCGGTCCGAGCCATACCTTACGGCTTCGAAGCCGACCTTGCCGAGAGCCCTGTTCAGCTTGGTCTGGCTGGGCCCGAATTCATCTCCATGCGCCGATGCAAAGTGATCGCGATACACCTCCCATACCGGCTGCACGGTAGGATCGAACAACCCGCCGGTCCTTTCCCAGACCCGCAGACACTGGTCGAGCAAGGACACCATCTCTGGCGAAGACACGGCAACCCCACCTACCCGATTGAGTTCCGCGAGGATCGAATCGTCCCGATACAGACTGAAAATTCCTTCTAGCCGAGCAACTTCAAGAACGATCTCATCTATTAACCGCCGAGCCTTCGCCATATTGCCGTGATGCAGGACCAGCTTGGCCCGCGCTCCGAGTGCTTGACCGGTCCAGACGACGACCGGCGCATCGGCTTTCGCGGCGGAGCTGGAGTAAAGCAGCGGAAGTCCGGCTGCCGCTGCGATAATTCCTATGGCACGTCGCCTGGTTATGGCCCTAACCATTGGATTCAATCTCCGTGCTCGCGGGTGCGCTGGTAGACGTTCCGAGAACATCCTGATCCTTGATTTCCCCGAGGATCGAAACTCTGCCGCCGTTCTTTTGCGCAAACTCTTCGGCGTCTGCCCGAACGGAGAAAGGAACGGTTTCCGGTGCGCCCATCCCGCCGTGAACCTTGCTGCCCACAACGAAGAATGCGCGATCGGCTTCAACCCAGTTTTGACTTCCCGGCGCTTCCCAACTGGTAGCGTGGCTCATGTCCGATACGTAGATTGCAGCAATGTCCTTTGGTTCTTCCGGAAGCCGGGTAAATGCAACTGCATCACGCGACGAACTGAACCAGACCGGCTTTCCGCCATTTTTTAGGAGAACCTGTCCTTTCGGCCCCGCATGCTCCAGCACGTTCATGCCGCAGAAATGATCCACGGCATCGGAGGTAAGCTCCAACGGAGGAGGCACGATGGTCTCGGCCTTCTCGCAAGCGCTTAACAGAGATGCCATAAGGACGACTGATATTGCGAACGAGCGGTTCAAAGTTCTCTCCTGGAAAAACGAAGCATGGCCAACGATAGAGGGACGGCAACCCATAAGGCCAAGGATGCCATCAGGACGGTCGGAGACAGCTTCGAACTCGCTGCGAGACCGGACAGTGCCGAGACAGAGCCGGCCGTTTCCGATCCCAGGTTGAGCAGACGGTAGGCATCGGTCGGATTGGCCATCAGAAGTATGCTTAGCAGCCCCGGCGAAAATCCAACGCCCTTCGTCGACACGATCGCACCCAGCAAACCCATGTCGTAGATGATGACGAAAAACAGCCATACTCCCAAGGCGATGCCCCCGGCCGTGCTCCTCTGGCCGACAGTCGCGCTGACGAGATATCCGATAGCGGTGAAGACCGATCCAAGCAGGATCGAGGATCCAATCATGGCGCCGAACGCCGTCCAACTGTCCGCAGTGGTCGGCGTCCCGGCGACAACGAGCGCCAGACCCGCCGCGCCGTAGCCCAACAGAGTGGCGAACGAGAGTATGAGTATGTGCGCCAGGAATTTTCCGAACACAATCTGGCTACGTGCTACCGGATAGCTCAGAAGCAGGAGAAGTGTTCCACGCTCCAGTTCTCCAACGATCGCATCGTGCGAAAGCAGCAAGGCAATGAGGGGAACAAGAAAGATCGTGAGACTGGCAAGACTGACGATGACGATATCCAAACGGCCCGCGCCGACATTGCCGGTCGGCGCACTGCCCAGAAACGAAAGCGTCAGCGCCAGCGACGCAAGTAGCAAGGTCACCGCGATGACCCAGCGGTTTCTCAACCCCTCCTGGATCTCCTTTCGGGCAATGATCACGATATTGTTCACGGCTTTCTTCCCTGTCGTTGGAGGAAATGCGCATAGACGTCATCGAGTGTCGGCTCGATGACAGTCATGCTGGTCAGTGCAGCCGGATCGGATGTTACAGCCGACAGAACCGCGATCTTCTCGCTATGGTCGACACTGGCTTCCAGAAATTTATCCTTGCGCTCGGTCCATCGCACCGGCCCGTCAAACCACGAGTGAGCAGCGGACTCGCTGCTCGGCTTGAACCGGATCTGGGTCGGCAGGCACGCGATCCGTCGCAGTTCGTCAAGCGTTCCGTCGGCGATCTTGTTACCGCCGTTGATGATAACGACGCGTTCGGCCCGTTCCTCAAGCTCGCTCAGCGCGTGGGAGGAGAGAAGTACGGTCGTTCCCTTCTTCTGGAAGTCGAGGATGAGATCGTAGAAACTGCGTCGTAGCGCTGGATCCAATCCACTGGTGGGTTCGTCCAGCAGGAGAAGGCGTGGCTCTCCGAGAAGTGCCTGTGCCAGGCCCAATCGTTGGCGCATTCCCTTCGAATAGGTTCTTACCGTCCTGTCGGCAGCGTTCTGCGCCAGGCCGACCTGATCGAAGAGATTTCGCCATCGATCCGCCGGCACGCGCTTCAGCTTCGCATAGAACGACAGAACCTCACGTCCAGTGAGCGCCAGATGGAAAGTGACACTCTCGGGGAGATATCCGACCTCCCTGCGCACGATCAGGTTCCCGGAAACCGGGTCCTCGCCAAGGACGCGCACCTTTCCGTCGGTCGGTCGAAGAAGCCCCAGGATCGCTTTGATCAACGTCGTCTTGCCGGCTCCATTGTGACCGACAAGTGCAACCAGCTCTCCCTCGCCAAGGGAAAACGAAACATCGTTGATCGCGGCGGTATCGCCATAAAATTTCGAAACGTGTTCGAGAGAAATTGTCGCCGTCATCGTGCATTCTCCAAGGGTACGGGCGGCCCCATCAGGGGCTTGCTGTCAATCACGCCGCCCGGCAGGAGCGAAGGGAATTGGGACTGCGCCCATCGGATGATCTGAACCGCGGGACTTGTGGTCAAAACCTTGGCTTGCGGGGCTGTCCAAAGAACGGTGTCGATGATGTCATTGGGGCGATAGGGACTGTCTGCTATCCCGTCGCCATCGAGATCGAACGCGGGATTGTCACTCCAGTAGTTACCTCGACCATTCTTCGACCAATCGAGGTATCGCGACCCGACGTACTTTACCTGATTCCGATTGCCTACGAACGCGTTGCCGGCAATGGCGTTTCCTTCGGAGCCGGCTGTAAAATGTATGCCGATCGCACAGTTCTCAAACACGTTGTCTTCAAGGACATTCCGGTTTGCGTTGTAAATGAACACGCACTTCTCCGGTCCGAGCTGCGTCCCCTGCCCTTCGGCAAGTCGCGTCTCGATGCCAGGCATGTCGCTGGCGTCAGCCCTTGTTCCACCCAACAGCCATCGATCTGATGGCTGGAGGCGGCCGGTGACCCTGTTTTGCCTTATGGTCGAGCCGTTGGCAAAGTTGAGGAGCAATCCGTGATCCCGGTCGCCATCGGAGACATTTCCGGTGATCTTCAGATGGTTCGAAAACATGATGGCATAGCCGACCAGGTTGCCCACTGAGACGTTGTCGCTGATTTCGCTGTCGTTGGTGTACATGTAGTGGATGGCGAACCGCAGGTCGCGGAAACGGTTTCCCTTGAAGACGTTGCGTTTGCTCGCGTTCGTCGAGATGCCGTCCTTGCCGAGGCTAATGTCATTGTCCACGATCATTGCCCCCGGGGCGTTCCACAGTGAGACGCCGTTGCCGGCCTCGCTCATCCGACCCGACGCCATTCCGATGATCCGGTTGCGTTGTGCGACGGAACCGGCGGCACCGTGCAAATAGACACCGTTCAGGTTTCCCTTGATCGTGTTGTCTTCGACCACCGCATGGTCAGCGCTCTGGCTTACAAACACCCCGGAATCGAGCGCAGACAGATCAGAGCCGGATCCTTCAATCTCAAGACCTCGCACGACAGCTCCTGGCGCCGTGATCGTGATCACGCTTCCCTTGCCATTTCCCACGACGGCCGCGCCAGACTGGCCTTCCAGCACGATCTGCCTGCTGACAGTCAATGGTCCGGCATACCGGCCAGGGGACAGCCGTACGATGTCTCCATCTGCGGCGGCATCAAGGACACGTTGAACGGTTGCGGCATCCGTCGCCGCAAGCTGGAATTCTGCGGCGCGAACATGGGCCGGAATGGCGGTCGTTGCGACCGCCATTCCGAGGAGTGCTATTTTGCCAAGCGGCGGCATCATGCTGCCTTTGGTTCAACGAGCATGCGACCCTGCATCTCCATATGCATCGCATGGCAGAACCACGAGCAATAGTACCAATAGACGCCTGGCTTATCGGCGGTGAAGGTCACCGACGCGGTCGCCTGCGGCGCGACCTCCATCTGGATACCGTAGTTTACGATAGAGAAGCCGTGAGTAAGATCCTCCACGTCATCGATATTGGTAACGTAGACGGTCACCTCGTCGCCCTGCCTGACATTGAATGATTCAAGGCCAAACGCCGGGGCCGCCGACGTCATATAGACCCGCACCTTGTTTCCATCCCGGATAACTTGGGAGTCCGAAAGGAGGTCGATGTTGTCCTTCTTGGCCTGAGCGACTGCATCGGCGAAGAAGACGTCGTCCCTTTTCCAGACACTTACGGGATTGATCTTCGACGAATGAACGATGGTCGCGTCGTGTGGTTCGGCAAAGGTGGGATTGTCGTGAACGAGAACCATCTTGTCGCCGGAAATGTCGATCAACTGATCGTTCTCCGGCTTCAGGGGGCCGACGTTAAGATAGCGATCCTTCGAGAACTTGTTCAGCGAAATGAGCCACTTTCCGTCCGCGTCTTTGGTCTGGCCCATCGATGTGTGGTTGTGACCCGGCTGATATTGAACGTCGAGCTTCTGACGGATCGGGTCGACCTTCTCGCCCTTAAAGGCGCGGATAGCGTCTTCAATATTCCACTTGCAGATCTGGCTGTCGATGAACAGGGTGGTGTAGGCATTGCCGCGCCCGTCATAGGCCGTATGGAGCGGCCCGAGGCCAAGCTGAGGCTCGGCGACGACCGTGTCGCGCGGTTGAATCTTGTCCTCGAACAGGTCATCGAACTTGCGAACGTCGAATACGGTGACGGTAGGAGACAGCTTTCCGTTGGCGACGACATGTATTCCGTCCGGAGCCGTGTTCATGCCATGCGGGCTGTTCGAAACCGGGATGTAACGCGTGTAGGCGGAGCCATGGCGGCCGTCGAGAACGGGAACGCCGCCGATCTCCTTGAAGTCGCCCCGCGCGACGGCATCTTCGATCCTCTTGAGATTGAAGACAACGACCCAGTCCTGGTCCTTTGCCATCATCTCCGGAAGATTGACACCTTCTTCGGAGTTGTAGCAGGTCGCAAAGCAGTACTTCCCCTGATAGTCGGCATCGACATTGTCGAGATTGCCATCGACGATGAGCTGCCAGGCAACCTTCATTGTTTCGCCGTCGACGGCTGTGAAGACAGCATGGTACTGCTTGGTATCGTCGAGAATCTTGCCGTCATTCGGGATCGGAACGCGATCTTCGCCGTTGCAGAACACATATCCGGTCTTCGGGTACTTCTGCACACGAAGTCCGTGGACCGTGTGCTGGTTCGGAAGTTCGATGATCTTGTCGCACTTCATGACGTCCAGACGGATTCTGCAGACGCGCGTGTTTGCCTTATCGTTGGCAAACAGGTAGCGCCCATCGTAGGTCCCGTCGGTAAAGGAGGGATGCGGATGGTGCAGATCGCCGTTGTGGTAGACACCGCCGCGAGTGGACAAGAATTCGCGCGTTTGAGGAAGCAGACCGTCCGTGAGTACCTTGCGGCTTTCGTTGGTAAGACCCCAGCCGGTCGCGCTGCAGCGGTTGTAAACCGGGATACGCATGAGTTCTCTCATGGATGGGAGACCAACCACTCTGATTTCGCCCGATTGCCCTCCGGACACGAACACGTAGTATTCGTCGAGTTCACCAGGCTTGACCTCATGGTTCAAGCCTTCCGCGCGCGCCGCCGTAGCCGTGGCTCCGGAAAGCGTCAGAGCGCCACCGACCCCGGCCGCGCCGGCTGCCGCCGCGAATGCAGTCGTCCCCAAAAGTTGCCGTCTGTTGAACAATGGATGCTTTTCTTGAGTTGTCATTTGCGTCTCCTTGGTGGGTATGTTCACGCCGGCTGATCCGACGCGGAATCTGCTTTCTTGATTGGACTACCCTTGTAGGTAACCTCGACCCTCTTCTTGGTGGTGACCTCTCCTCTGGATTCAGGTGTCGACAGCGCCATGAACTTCTCGCGCTTGAGGCGCACCTGGATCATGTGCGGGCAGCGGTGGTCGTCCTGGTACAGCTCCTGGCAGTGCATGCAGTAGATGCACTCGTTCACATTGATCTGACCTTCGGGATGAATGGCCTGAACCGGGCATTCCTTCGCGCAACGCTGGCACGGCGAGCCGCATTCAGGCCAACGCTTCAGCCACTCGAACATCCTGATCCGCCCAGGAATGGCGAGTGCTGCGCCCAGCGGGCACAGGTAACGGCAGTAAAAGCGCTCGATGAAGAGTCCGGCGACCAGAAGTGTGACCGCGAACAGCACGAACGGCCACTGGCGTGCAAACTTCAGGATGATCGCAGTCTTGAAGGGCTCTACCTCGGAGAACGTCTCGGCAAGAGCCATCGAATAGAAGGAAAGGCCGAAGAGACCGAGGAAAATGATGTACTTCAATGGCCAGAGACGCTCGTGCAGACCCCACGGCAGCTTGACCTGCGGCACCTTGAGCTTCTTGGCGACGTTACTGGTAAGCTCCTGCAGTGCACCGAACGGGCAAAGCCACCCGCAGAAGGGTCCGCGGCCCCAGAACAAGAGCGCCGCCGCAACCGCTGCCCAGAGCAGGAAAATGAGCGGGGCTGCCAGGAAGAACTGCCAATTGAACCCCGTCACGAGAGCATTGGCAAAGGTGAAAACATTGACGACCGAAAGCTGCGCGTTGGCAAACCACCCCAGCCAAACAAGGGTAAATAACAGATAGCCGTTCCGGACGTAGGCAAACAGTTTCGGCCGGCGGACAAGCCAGTCCTGAAAGAAGAAGATTGCCGTCAACGTCAAAAGCGCACCGATCGTTATCGCGATCTTGACGCGGCTCCCCTGCCATATCGATATCCAGAGCGGAGCTTCGCCCTCGTCGACGGTTGCTTCTGGCTGCGGCACGCGCGGCGCTGTGGAGACCGGGGCGGCAGCAGGCGTCTGGCTTGCTTTCTCGACCTTCACATAGGGCGTGGGGAGCGAGTAGCCGAGGTTATAGGGTAGCACGGCCTTCTGTGTGCCCTCGCCGGCGCGCTGTACCAGGAGCTGCAGCTCAAAGGGTTCGGTTACATCGAAGGTGAAATCCTTGGGAACGGCGAAGAGGGCGATTTCCCTCAGTCGGGGCGCGCCGGCTGCTGCGAGCGCTGGGATGCGGGTATGGTCGTGGTCGTGGAATCTGACGCCTTGCCCGTCTTGAAGGAGTTCGATCCGATCGAAGATCCCGCCGCGCACATATCCTGACCCCTTGAAAGAGTAAGCACCGTCGCCGGCAACGAGGATTGCTGCCTGATCCGGCTGCAGTTGCTTGCGAAGCCGTTCGTAAAGGGTGTCCCCGAGCAGGCTGCGGCCAATGACTGGAACGCTGACCGGAGCAACGTAGAGATCAATGAATCGTTCGGTTTCGGGCGTCGCTTCCGGTCTTGCGGCAGCCGCGTCCTTATTCGATGTGCGGAATGCCTCCGAGACCTCACCCACTGTCAGCCGCAGGCTGCGGATCGATCCGTCTCCAAGGAGCGTTTCCCAATCCTGCGTGCCTACCTTTGCCTCGTCGACACGCTTAACTTCCGTTGCGACCGACGCTCCAGCGGTTTGCTGCTGACTGTCGAGCCGATGGGCACGAATAAGCTTCACGGCCGAGCGGACTACGCTATCCCCCATGACCAAGACGGTCACTGTCGCACCGCTGACGATGTCGACCTGCGGAGGACGATCGAGGCCAGCGGCGACACGTCCGAGATCTTTGCCGATGATCGAATTCAATGCCGCGACGACACGGGCCTGCGGAATGCCAATGAGGACGATCGGTTCCTTGTGATCGACGAGCTTGATACCGCGAATGACGCCATTGGCCGCAATGCCAACCACGATGTGGATTGGCTTTCCGGAATAGCCGGCGGACGCCGTGAAGTCCGAGTTCAGGTATGCGTAACCGAGAACCTCGCTCCCGCGGAACACCGGGGCGATCGGAGGCTCTCCCTGCGGCGGGCCAAAGCTGTCCGCTCCCTGGAAAAGTTCCGAGGGCTCTACCTTTTGGATGTAAGTCGCAAGCTGATCAGCGGCGCTGCAAGCAACGGCAGAAAACCAGATTGCAGCAAGCACGAGTAGCGCTTGCAAGCAGGCTTGCAGCCAAGGTCTCGATTTCAAAAGCATTCTTTCCCGTACACCCACGTTGGCGGTTTACGGTGAAAGGTGTAGTCGCGACGCAGCAGCCCCTCTTTGACATGTATCAAACGGGAAAATCTTTCCTTCTGATAACCGTTTCCGCAAGACGGCGCGTCTCAGGAGCGAACCATGACAGAATTGCCAAGAGAACCGATGACCATCCGTTCGATGCCGGAGTTGCTGGCAACGGCGAAGGCTATGGAGACTGAAGCCATTGCTGGCTACGAGACGCTGGCTGACCATATGCGTCGATCGCGAAAGCCCGACCTGGTTGCCGTGTTCGAACGACTGGCTGCAGAGGAACGCGGCCATCTCGCTTCCGTAGAGGATTGGTCAGGTCAAATGGGAATGGCCAGCGTCGCTGCGGGCACCGAACCGGAGGACGTCTTTGACGATGAAGGTATGAACCTCACGGACCCCGCGCTGCTTTCGGCCTATCGGGCCTTTTCGGTCGCTGTGCGAAACGAGGAACGGGCCTTCCTCTTCTGGACGTATGTTTCGGCCCACGCGCCAACGCAGGAGATTGCCGAGGCGGCGGAACGTATGGCGCGCGAAGAGCTCGGGCACGTCACTGTTCTACGCCGCGAACGGCGTTTGGCCTTCCATCTTCAGAAGCACGCGCAGACTGAAACGATCCTCCTGCGCGAACTTGAAACCAGACTTGACGCTCACCTTCGAACACTCGTTCGAAATGATCATCCGCCCTCGCGAGAGCCGACGACACTGCGACAGAATGGCTGGGCGCAGCGCGTTGCAGCCTTCGGGGGACGCATATTGAAGTTTGAGAACTCGGTGGGGGTGGCAGATATCCCACCCACTGCGCTAGCAGAACTGCTTCTTGATTTTTATCTCGGCGAGGCGGAGCGATCCAGGGATGAGCAGACCCGTAACCTCGCTCAGCTTTACGCGGGTCAGCTCGTCGCGACCTTGGCATTGTTGCGACAATGATGCCGATATTTTCAAGGATGAACAGGCAAGGGTCGAAGAACTCCTAAGGGCTTCCAGCCTGCCTGCTCGCCGAAAGGAACGCCGAACACCTCCGCAGGATGCTCGATCGCTTCAAAAGGAAGCGCGCATCCTTCGACTATTCAGGTCGAGGAAAGAACCTCGTGTCGGCGCAGCCAACGCTCATCTCTGAAATCGAATATCGCGCCTGGACACACGACGGGAAACTCCGAGCCGTCTCAAGCAGGTCTTTCGGTCTTCGTGGCGCGCCGCAGAAATCGTGACACGCGACGAATTTGCCAACGATATCGGTCAGCCTTGCACGTCGAGCCCGATATCCAGCGTCGGCGCGCTGTGCGTACACCAGCCAACAGAGATGAGGTCGACGCCTGAGGCGGCGACCGCGGCAACGGTTGCAAGCGTTACCCTTCCCGAGGCTTCGGTGATCGCGCGACCATCGACGATTGCGACGGCTTCGCGCAGCTGCGCCGGCGTCATATTGTCGAGCAAGACCGCATCAACACCCTCTCGCATCGCTTCACCGAGCTGCTCGAGCGTATCCACTTCGACCTCGATCTTGACCATGTGCCCAACGCCCGCGCGGGCACGACGGATCGCCTCGACCACGCCGCCGGCAATCGCCACGTGATTGTCCTTGATCAGGACGGCATCATTAAGCGCAAACCGATGGTTCATGCCCCCGCCGGCGCGCACCGCGTATTTTTCCAGGGCCCGCAGCCCAGGTGTCGTCTTGCGGGTGCAGGCAATCGACGCCTTCGTGCCCCTGACCGCCTCAACCAAGCTTGCCGTCACCGTCGCAATGCCGGACAGATGTCCAAGAAAGTTCAGCGCCGTGCGCTCCCCCGTCAGCAACCCACGCGACGGTCCAGTGATCTCCGCGATGATGTCACCGGGCCTGACCGGGGATCCATCCTCCATATAACGGGCCATGGTGATCGTTGGCTCGACCAGCTGGAAGGCGAGTTCAGCCGCATCCAGGCCGGCGACGACACCGGGCTGCCGCGCCACCATAACCAGAGACGAGCGATGATCGGCGGGGATGACCGCCGCGGAGGTAATGTCGCCGGCAAGCCCGAGATCCTCAACGAGGGCAGTGCGCAGCATCGGTTCGATAATAAGGCGCGGCAACGGGGCAAGGGACATATCAGGCACTCCGGGCGAAAGAATGGGTGGCGGCATGTGCGACATCGAGCACATCGGCAAATGTCATGAAGCGGCGTTCGGCGACAGGCAGCTTCAGCGGAAAATCGGTGCGGGCATGCGCTCCGCGGCTTTCCTTGCGCAGCATTGCGAAGACGGCAATTGTCAATGCAACGATCGCCGGGTCAGCAGCGGGTCCGTCGGATTCCGCGAGCGGCAGCAGGGTGGCGATCGCACCCTGGAGAGCCCCGACATTGCGCAGCACGCCGAGATGACGCGACACGATCGCGCGCACCGCAGACGCATCCGGTGCTGGCCCGGCTGAGACTGCCGGCGCCGACCGAACGGTGCCGGGCAATGTCGCTCCAATATCACGGGCGGCCCGAATACCAAGGGCTGCCGCCTCGAGCAGCGAATTGCTGGCCAGACGATTGGCGCCGTGCAGTCCGGTCGAGGCGGCTTCGCCGATGACCCAAAGACCGGGGAGCGAACTGCGCCCCGTCAAACCGGTCGCAACACCGCCCATGTGGTAGTGGACGGCGGGGCGCACTGGAATGAGATCGATTGCCGGGTCGATTCCGGCGTCCTGACAGAGTGCATGGATCGTTGGAAAGCGGGAGGCAAAGCGATTGCCGAGCGCAGCACGGGCGTCGAGAAAGACACGCCGCCCCATCGAGAGCTCGTCGCTGATGGCGCGCGCAACGACGTCGCGCGGAGCAAGCTCGGCGCCGTCGAAACCGGTCATGAAGCGCTCCCCCCTGTCGTTGACGAGAACAGCTCCTTCGCCGCGCACGGCCTCGCTGACAAGCGCCAAGGGCCGTCGCGCAGAGTCAAGGCCGGTCGGGTGAAACTGCACGAATTCCATATCGGCAAGCCTGGCCCCCGCCCTTGCCGCCAGCGCGATCCCCTGGCCGAAATTGCAAATGGGATTGGTCGTGGCATCGTAGAGTCCGCCGATCCCACCTGTGGCCAACACCACCCGGTTGGTCATGATGGCAGCGGTTTGCCCTCCCCGGCTGATGACCACACCGGTGACAGATCCGTCATGGCTCAAAAGCGAGCGCACCTCGGTTGCATCGAGCGTGGTAATCGAGGGCGTGTTGGCGATTGCCTGCACCAGTGCGGCGATGATCGCAGCACCCGACCCATCCCCGGATACATGCACGATGCGTCGACGCGAATGTGCCGCCTCAAGGCCAAGGACCAGGCGACCCTGACTGTCCTGATCAAAAGCAACGCCGGCGCGCTCCAGGGCGGCGATGACGGCCGGCCCCTCTTCGATGATCTCGGATGCGGCTTGCAGGTCGCACAGGCCGTCGCCGGCAGCAAGTGTATCGGACAGATGCAACTCGGTGCTGTCATTCTCGCCAAGGCTTGCGGCAATCCCCCCTTGCGCCCAGGCGCTCGAGGTCTGCGCACCAATGGCGCCGCGGGTAATGAGCACAACCGGCTGCGGCGCCAGCGTCAGCGCCGTCATCATACCGGCGAGCCCGCTTCCCACGACGACGACCTGCCCGCTCAATGACCCGAGAAGCGCGGTCATATCGCAAGCATCCGCTCGACCGCACGCCTTGCAGAAACGGCAACTTTAGGGTCGACGGTGACCTCGTGGCGGTTTTCCTCGAGTGCAGCGCGGATGTTGGCGAGCGTGATCCGTTTCATGTGCGGGCAAAGGTTGCAGGGGCGGATGAACTCAACATCAGGATGGTGCACGGCGACGTTGTCGCTCATCGAGCATTCAGTGAGGAGCACGACACGGGCCGGACGCTGCTGCCCGACAAAATCCGACATCACTGCCGTCGACCCGGCAAAATCCGCCTCGGCAACGACATCCGGAGGACATTCTGGATGCGCCAGCACCGTCACCCCGGGATAATTCTCACGAAGCTGCCTGACATCATCCGCCGTGAACAGTTCATGGACCTCACAGTGACCATGCCAGGCAAGCACCTCGACCGACGTTTCGCGGGCGACGTTTCGGGCGAGATACTCGTCTGGAATCATCAGCACGCGCGGCACGCCGAGCGACTCGACAACCTGCCTGGCATTTCCCGATGTGCAGCAAATGTCCGATGCCGCCTTCACGGCCGCCGAGGTGTTCACATAGGTAATAATAGGCACGCCGGGGTGGGCTTGGCGTAGAAGCGCCACATCCTCGGGCGTGATCGAATCCGCCAGCGAGCAACCGGCCCCCATATCCGGGATGAGCACCGTCTTGTCGGGATTGAGGAGCTTGGCCGTTTCGGCCATGAAATGCACGCCGGCAAGCACGATGATATCCGCCTCGACGTCAATTGCCTTGCGCGCCAGCGCCAAGCTGTCGCCGACGATATCGGCAACCCCGTGGAAGATTTCCGGCGTTTGATAGTTATGCGCAAGAATGACGGCGTTTCGCCGCCGCTTCAGCTCAAGGATCGCCTCGACGTCATCTTCGAACGACATCCACTCCGCCTTGGGGATGACGCGACGAACGCGCTCGTAGAGCGATGATGCTGAAACGCTGTGGTTCATGGCCGGCTCCTATTTATACTCAATCAGAGCATATCTAGAGCGCATAGATATTCTCGTTATGAGCATATGTCAATTGCGGGAGATTGGCAGCTTTGATCCGGCGAGCGCGCGTTCTTCCAGGACAGCATGGCGATAACGGAAAAGCTTTGCGGGGCGTCCGCCCGTTTCGCTCGTCGTCTCGCCGGTTTCCTCGACAAGTTCCTGCTGCTCGATCAGCCGGCGGAAATTCTGCTTGTGCAGCGTCAGCCCGGCAAGCGCTTCGACACTTCGCTGCAGCTGCAGCAGCGTAAAGCTCACCGGCATCAGCTCGAAAACCACCGGGCGATATTTGATCTTCGCACGCAATCTCGCAATGCCTGTCGCAAGGATACGCCGATGGTCCGCGAACATTGCCCGGCCCGGATTGGTCTCGGCCGCGCAGCCCGACTCGTTCACAACGCCCGCTTCATAGAGGAGCTCGTAACGCTGCAATACAAGATCCTCGTTCCATGAGGCCTCGCCGAGCCCAAAGGCGAAATTTGCCCGGCGGATCCGATCCTCACGACGGGACGGATCACGCTCGGCCCACGCCATAAGGCAGTCGACCAGGTGGTCGAGGACCGCCGGTCGCCCGGTGCGCCAGTCTTCCCACGGAAAATAGCCATACCAGCCCTGCCAGCCGGGTCGGCCGCCGCCTGGCGTCGCTTGCTCATGCACGAGGCCGAGGTAGCTGATCGAAATCGTCCGGCCGCCCAGGATTTCGTTGTTTCGGTCGCGGTCGGCGAAGGTGTAGAGCTGTTCCAGATAGCCGACCGGATGGCCCGTCTGCTCCTGAACCCATTCACGCAGACCGCTTTGCAGTGTGCGATGTCCCATTTCGAACGGACCGGACGGCAGTGCATCACCGGATCGGATCGTCATGACACGCGGTTCGCCACCCGTTACCGCAACCAGTACGGCTATCAATTCGGCATGAGCAAACCCGATCGTCACGGCAGCTACGAATCCATCTGTATCGACTGATCTATCAGTGGCATACCACATCGCGACGCGAAAGCGCTCGGGAGTTTGGAGGCGGAAAGGCTCGCCAGCACACAGGATTGCCGCTACTCGACGCGAAGGAATCCGTCAACTTAAAACGGCCGGCTGCGCACGACCTGTGGTTGCTGCTCCCCGTGACAGAAATTTGCGATTTAAACCCCTCGCAAATCGGGCCGAAAGCCGAATATCCAATATGTTGCCCATCGGCTCTCTATGCGGGATAAAAAACACATCAACGCAATTGATCCGTTCAATTATCTCCGTTAGGTTGATTGCTGGCAGAATAGTCGCGTAACAACCGGCGTTGGAAGGAGAGAGCGATGAAGGAAGGTCCCCATGCAGTTGATGTTCACGTCGGGAAGACAATCCGCATAAAGCGTCTGATGCGTAAAGTATCGCAGACCGAACTTGGTGATCGGGTCGGCGTCACCTTCCAGCAGATCCAGAAATATGAAAAGGGATCAAACCGCGTTTCCGCGAGCATGCTGGTCGAAATTGCCGGTGCCCTCGATGTCGACGTCCGATCTTTCTTCGAGGACGTCAACCCCAACTCGGCCAACGATAATCCAACGCCCAGCGAGGAATTCGTTGTTTCCCGCGACGGCGTGCTGCTCAATGCCGCTTTCCTGTCGATCAAGAACGAGCATGTTCGCAAGAAGATCGTAAAGCTCGTACAGGCAATTGCCGGCATGGAACAGCTGGACGACGGCGAGTAAAGGCGCAGTCCCAACGTCACCCCGGTCCGTCAGTGGCAGTCGAGAAGCACTAGATTCTCGCTGGCATCCTTCATTGCGACCTGCGTCTTGGTGCCGATCAGCTTTTCGAGGTTGACGTCGAGCTCCCGTTCGGGGTCAATCCCGTCCCAGTCGATGACCACCTGAAGAAGAGCCATGTTGGTCAAGTGCATCAGATTGTTCAGCTTGAGCTTCTGGGCCTCATCCTTTGCCGCCGAGAGCAACCGGAAGATTCTCGCGTACTCGCTACCCGTTCCCTCGTCCCGCGTCAGAATGTTCATTGTCACTGCCTTCTCCAATGATGAGCCTTCCGGGCTTCAGCGATATCCATCATTCAGGTCCGGCGTTACTTGGGCGTTACAGGCGTGACAGCACCTGTGACCTCCGCCCGCAAAAGTTCCCAATGCGAGGTGGCGGCGAAGCCCCAGTCACGCGGCTGGGGAGCAAACCTCACCTCCAGCAGATATTGCAGGACGAGTTCGGCGTCCTGACGCTTGCGCTCGACCTTTCCGGCGCGAATCAGCCGCAGGATCTCCTTGGCACGGCCGTCACCCGAAAGGGTGCAGCCTTCGACGACCTTGGGATAAGTACGCTCTGAGAAATGGATCGAACGGCCTGCGAGCAACAGCATCTTGTGCTCGGCAGGCGAAAGTGCGCCCTGCCGATAGAGACCGTCGATCGTCGGCTGAAAATCCACCCACGGAACCGAAAGCGGCAACCAGCCGAGCTCTTCTGGCGCATGCACGAGCGCGACGGCCTCGTCATCGATCAGGCGACCCTCGGCATAGTCCTCGTAGATCGTGCCGACCCCAACCATCCCGAACGCGTCGCATTCGGCTGCGCGAAGCGCGCCCATGCTGGCACCCCCGACAACGATGACATTGTGCTGCAGCCCATAGAGGATTTCCTTGTGCCACACAGAAGGCACTTCCCCGAAGTAGCCGTCAACAATCCCGATCGCATGCGCTCCATCTCGCACCGCCTGAAATATGTCGCCGCGTGCAGCCGGCCCACGAAAGAGGATCGACGGATTCTCGACCCGAAGCCTATCGATGTCCGCGCCAAAACTCGGACCGCCAAAAATGACCTTCATTGCATCGCTCCCTGCATGGCGCTCACGGCCCGCAATCCGAGTTGAATGAATTCGCCGCTGACATCCACCTCAAGGCCAGGAACGATCATACGAACGACCGAGACCGGCAGACCCGGATGGGAAAGCGGCACGGCCACCACCTGATCGATGCCCCTCGACCTGAGGCGATCGAGAATGCGGCCGATGTTTTCCTGCATGGTGCGCTGCGGAGCTTCGAGAGAGAATTTCGGAGTAACCGGGGCTTCGTCGCAGAGATTGATGAGCTCTTGCATCGGGCCACCATCATCGAGCCTCTGATAGACACGCGGGGAAAAGTCGTCACGACTGCCGGCAATCGCCGTCAGTCGGCTCTGAGCGGCCTCGGTGATTGCTCGGAGCGCCGCGCGAACAGGATCAGGATGGCATCCGCATCCCCCGCAAACATGGGTCCAGCGGGCATCCACGCGCTCGCCGAGATTGCCGGGAATGATAACTGCCAGAAAGCTCGGAACGCCAATATCGGTCGTCATGTCGAGCAGCAATAGACGCATTCCAGCGCGCCGGATGCGATCGACAATGATATCGAGCACAGGGTCGCCGAACGCGATCGGATCAATCCGCGCGCCGCGCAGCTGTTCATAGGGACGCAACTGCGTCAGCGCCCATGCGTCGCGTTCAACCAGTTCACAAAGACCGTGAAGTACGGCTTCCGCCGGCCGGTTTCCGGATGCGAGACCGTCGCTCGACTGCTCAAAACCGGACGGCCGGGTGCCCCGATGGTCGAGGCCGACGAGTGGCCAGGGAACGAAGACCGGACGGTTGGACATGATATCGAGGCCCTCGCCCCAGGCGATCGGCTCGGAACCAATCTCCGAAGGGACACAACGGGCCACCGAATCAAGGTCGATCATCGACGCATGCTCAGCCCTCATGCCGGCGACGGTCGCAATGACAAGGTCGCTGGGCTGGCTCTCGGCAACACGCGTCTCCACCGCCTCCATCGCAGCCGAGGTCATTGCCGCCTCTTCGTCGATGCCCTTTCCCTGGAAGACGGAAAGCGTATAGCTGTTCGGTCGCGTGGCAAAGGCAACGGGGATCTCAAGGAGATCCAGCGCGGTGAGCAGACCCACCCTTGTAATACCGAGTTCCTTGAAATGCGGCTTGATCGCCGCGAATGTCTGCCCAGGCGTCAACGAGCGGTCGTGATAGCTGTTGATGCCGGCCGATGAGAGGCTGAGATCTTGCGCCAGGCGCTCGAGTGCGGTCTGAACAGACATTCGCATCAATCCTCAACGGAACTTCAGGGCGTGAACGATATTTGCCGTCGCGTTCGTGTCGAGCTGCACTGCTTCCTGCTTCAGGACGGCCTGAGCGGCTGCCGAAAGACGGACTGCAACGGGCTTGATCTGTGTCGTCGTCATTGTTTCATCTCCTGTTTGAAACAGCATTGCGCTGCGGACACAGAGAAGATGCACCAACGGGCGTTATTTCGGCGTGACCGAGATTTTCATCAGAAAAGAGGGAAAACGCCGAAGTTGTAGCGCTTCAGGACAGTCCGGCGATGCGAAGACCGTCGATCAGCTGACGCGTGTCCTCCGGATTGCGATCCGGCACGAATTGCCAGACGTCATCCGTACGGAAATCCGGAAAATTTTCGAGGACAATGGCGGCATAACGCGACGCGGTCCGGAGGTCGCCGTTCTTCGCATGAGCTGCGGCCAAGAGGCGCGAGGTCGCCGGACGATCCTTGACGCGATCGAGAACCTCGATCGCCTTTGCGTAATTTTCCTGGACGAAGTGAATCCCACCGAGGTTCCAGTAGTAGTAATCCGGTGGCAGCGGATTGAGCTTGATCGCCGCCAGGCTCAACTCCAGTGCCCTGTCACTCTGTCCATCATGCAAAAGCGCATCCGCGTGGTCGGCGAGGATATCGGCGTCATTCGGGTTGAGCATCTGCGCTTCCGCGAAGAAATCGAGGCTGTCGCTGAAGCGGCGACGGTAAAGAGCGACAAAGCCCAACTCACGCATCGCCCGGCCGCTATTGGGGTCGGTGTCGCGCGCAAGCCAGGCGGACCGGTCGGCGTCCTCCAGTAATTGCGTGTCCTTCATCCCGCGCACCAGCCACTCCATGCCGAGTACGCGCGCCATTCCGGCGTGCGCGGATGAGAATCTGTCGTGGCGGGCCAGCGCCGATTTGAACCATTTGCGCGCCTGCCGCAGATGCTGCAGATCCGTCTTCGAAACGAGACGCTTTCCTTCAAGGTACAACCGATACGCCGACGGGTTGACGTCGTGCGTCATGTCCAGGAGCTCGCGGCGCTCGATCGTGTCGGCAAGCGTCATCACGATACGCCGCGCAAGCTGCCCGAAGGAGTGATTGACCTTCTGCATGGCGAGCGGCAGGTCGATTGCCCACAGCACCTCGGCCGTTGAAGTCTTCGTCAATCGGCAGGTCGCATAAATGTCGTCATCACGGCCATGGATGGTGACATAGACTGTATAGTCGAAGCGCAGTTCAGGCGGCGGCGGAGCAGCCATGCCCGCAAGATTGCGATTGACGATTTCCAGACTGGTATGAGCGGCAATAACCTTGAAGCCACGTTGCTGGCTCAGCCCGATCGTTACCTCCTCCAGCAAGGCTCGCCCCACACGCTGCAGCATCGGGTCAGACAAAATCGAATCCGGCGGCAAAATGAGGACACGGGGCTGCCCGACCGGGTCGGTGGACGCGATCGCTGGCACAGTCATGGGCGAACTGGCAAGCATTGCTGGAGCGATGATGCCGAGTTCCTGCGCGAGGGCCTGCGTCACGCCATCCGGTTCCGCACCATATTCGGTTTTCAGCTCGCTACGGCAGCGAAAATATGCCTGGCGCGCGGCTGCAAGATCTTCCGCGTCAACGTGCCTTTTCATCAGCGCCCGGCAAGCGACCTCGTTCGCAGGGTCGGCCTCGACGAGCAGACCCGCGAGGAAGAGGACATCGTCAGAGGTTCGCTTTTCCGGCGTGTCAAGCAGTGAAATGATATGGGCTTCGCGACGGCCGGCGATGCGCTGTCGCTCCAGACCGATGCGCTCTTCCGCTTCAATCGTCGGCGCCTTGAACCCCTCGAGGAGCTCGCCGCCAAGCAAATCCCACGCAGGACGTGGCAACGGCGCGGCCGTATTGGTCAAGACCAGGACGTCAGCATTCCATCCCTCGTCGTTGAACGAGACATGGCTGTTGGTCGTCTTGACAAGGCGGGGCATGTCATCAGGAATGCTGCGATCGATACGCGCAAGTAGCTGGCGCAAGCTGCCGGCACGCTGTTTGGATTGATCCGATTGCCAGAGTATGCCGCGCAGGATCTCGCGGTCCATGGAATATTGCGGCGCGCTCACCAGGAGGGCAAGCAACGCGTAGGCCTTCTCCGGCAATGCAATCTCGTGCCCCTCTGCAAAAAGCGCAGGCGTTCCGAGCAAGCGGAGGAAGTGGCTGTGTTTCCCTGTCACGGCAACTCGCGATTGGAGGATCCGCCAAGAGTATAGGACCAAACACCGACAACGCAAAAGGATTATGCTTGTCCGGCTGGACTTTTCAACCACCGGGTGATTTTGGTAGATGGATCGCAGCGGCGCCTGCGAGGACGCTTCCGCTGCAAAGTCGGTGTCAGCGGGCCGCCAGTCAAGGAAATGGCGCCGATCAGTCGACCGGCGCCACCAAATCTAACGCAAGATTGCTGGCTTAGGCCGCTGCCGAAGCAAAACCGGCAGTCGGAACTTCCGAGATCGTCTTCAGAACCTGCGAAGCGATCTGGTAGGGGCAACCCTGAGAGTTCGGACGACGATCTTCCAGATAACCGCGATAGCCATTCTTGACGAAGGAATGCGGGACGCGGATCGAGGCACCACGGTCAGCAACACCGTAGGAGAACTTGTTCCACGGAGCCGTCTCATGCTTGCCGGTCAGGCGCTTGTCGTTATCAGGGCCATAGACGTTGATGTGGTCCATCAGGTTCGCTTCGAATTGCGCCATCAGCGCTTCGAAATAAGCCTTGCCGCCGACTTCGCGCATGAACTTGGTCGAGAAGTTGCAGTGCATGCCCGAGCCGTTCCAGTCTGTGTCGCCGAGCGGCTTGCAGTGATACTCGATGTCGATGCCGTACTTTTCCGTCAGGCGCTGCAGCAGATAGCGTGCCATCCAGATCTGGTCGGCAGCCTTCTTTGAGCCCTTGCCGAATACCTGGAACTCCCACTGACCCTTCGCCACTTCGGCGTTGATGCCTTCGTGGTTGATGCCAGCTGCGAGGCACAGATCAAGGTGCTCCTCGACGATTTCGCGAGCGATCGAACCCACGTTCGAGTAGCCAACGCCGGTGTAGTACGGACCCTGCGGAGCCGGATAGCCGGTTTCCGGGAAGCCGAGCGGACGACCGTTCTCGTAGAAGAAATATTCCTGTTCGAAACCGAACCATGCGTCTTCGTCGTCGAGGATGGTGGCGCGGCTGTTGGACGGATGCGGGGTGACGCCATCGGGCATCATGACTTCGCACATGACGAGAACGCCGTTGGTGCGCGCCGGGTCCGGATAGATCGCGACCGGCTTCAGCACGCAGTCAGAGCTGCGGCCTTCGGCCTGCATCGTGGACGAACCATCGAAGCCCCAGAGCGGGAGTTGCTCGAGCGTCGGGAAAGCGTCGAATTCCTTGATCTGCGTCTTGCCGCGGAGATTTGGTACCGGGGTGTACCCATCGAGCCAGATGTACTCGAGCTTATACTTGGTCATTTGCGAGTCTCTCAAACATAAATCGTGAGCAAAACCTCACGCGAACCGACCGTTGAAGCGACCAGGCCGCGAAGGGCTGCCAAATGATATGCACGTCGCGTGCCAGTTTGGTTTGAACGGCATCGCGAACTGTTCAAAGCTCGCCGGTCGATCGGCGGGCTACAGGCTAGTTGGCCGTGATCGTGGGCGTGGAACTGATAGCGGACTCAATCATTTAGTCGCCAGGGAAATGGTTGGCGCATCGGTCGAGAAGCTCCGATGGCGGGGCGCCTTCAAGTGCAACATTTTTTTCGCACCCAGCATACAATGATTACTTTTTATGCGTTTGCCTATATTTTGCACTTTAAGAGATTCTGATACAAAGCGCAGCAAATTTGGATGCTCATTATTCCAACAAATATTGCACTTTTTTCCATCATATCGCGCAAATCCTGTGCACATGTGCTATCGTCGCGTCGACGTCTTCGGAGGCAGGTGAACAAGGAGGCACAAAATGGCCGTTGGTGTGCATCACGAGACTGCAACGATCTACGCATTTCCACAGAAGCGCTTTGGCGCAGGCGAAACACGTCAAGCGGTTGATATTGAACAGGGGATGGCTCCATCCGTTTACGAAAGTTGCTGGTATCACGAAGAGGCAATGAAGAAAGCCGAGACGCCTGCAAAGCCGAAATTCACGCCCCGCATCGTGGATTGATATTCGCCCAAACGATACCAGCCATGTTACAACGGCGCTTAAGGCGGCGTGCCTAACTGTCCGCAGGCGCGCATTCTGCAGAACATAGCCCCATCTAAATGCACAGGATGTGCTGGAGCGTCCCATACCCATCGCAGCGCTCTTGCACACGGCGCTCGCGCGGGCGATGAGAGAGTTTGCAGATCGAGCCTGGGCAACATTTCATGGTCAAGAAGCAAATCGCGATCCTCGGCGGCGGGCCGGCAGGCCTGATGGCCGCTGAAAGCCTGTCGTCGGCCGGGCACACCGTCACAGTCTATGAAGCGATGCCGACCGTTGCGCGGAAGTTTCTCCTTGCCGGCAAGTCCGGGCTAAATATCACCCACTCCGAGGACTACGATCGCTTTGCGTCACGCTTCGGCACGTCGAATGCCCGCCTACGCCAAGCACTGGACGGCTTCAAGCCGTCGGATGTGAGAGCCTGGGCCGCAGGGCTCGGCACCGAAACATTCGTCGGATCTTCGGGTCGGGTATTTCCAACGGCCATGAAAGCCTCGCCGCTCCTGCGCGCCTGGCTGCGAAGGCTCGAGGCGCAAGGTGTTCAGATCCTCACCCGGCACCGCTGGACAGGTTTTTCGGATGGAGGCTATGTGATCGAGGCAAGCGGGGCTGCATATGTGGTCAAACCAGATGCAGCCCTGCTCGCACTTGGCGGAAAGAGCTGGCCACGGCTTGGTTCCGATGGATGCTGGCTGCCCTGGCTGAGAGAGAAGACCATCGCCATCGATGAGTTTCAGCCTGCCAACTGCGGCTTCGATGTCGATTGGAGCGAGCACCTGCGGCAGCGTTTTTCCGGTGAGCCGGTCAAATCGGTCACGGCAACCTCGAGGGTCGGCACCATTCCGGGAGAATTCGTGATAACCCGGCATGGCATCGAGGGCAGCCTCGTCTACGCCCACGCGGCCGTGCTGAGAGAGAGCTTGGCGGCTGGCGAAACCACAACGCTTGACGTCGATTTGCTGCCGGCACGCACACAGGATCGCATCGCCAACGCGCTTGGAAAGCAAGATCCGAAAGCAAGCCTGTCAAACCGGCTCCGCAAGGCAGTTGGCCTTGATGGCGTGAAGGTGGCGCTTCTGCGAGAGCTCGCAAGTGCCACAGACCTCAATGATCCCGATCGACTGGCGCGTCTGATCAAGGCCCTGCCGATCCCCGTTCAAAGAACGCGCCCGATCGCCGAGGCGATTTCCTCGGCAGGTGGCGTCGAGTGGGGGGAGATTGACCGGAACTATATGCTGAAGGCACTCCCAGGCCTTTTCGTCGCCGGTGAGATGATCGATTGGGAAGCCCCGACAGGCGGCTATCTTCTAACGGCATGCTTCGCCACCGGCCGGGCCGCCGCGCGAGGGATCGACACCTGGCTCCGCGAACGCTAAACGCCCCCAATCCGTGTTCCAGCCCCTATGGCGGAGGCCTTGCCAGTCACCCGTGACGTACGGGATCACAGGTGGTGGCTAGACACTATGACTTGCGTTGGAACGTATGTTCCTTGGTGGGGAACTGCCCGGTGCGGACCTCCTCGGCGTAAGCTTCGACGGCTTGAGTCACCAGAGGGCTCAAATCAGCGTAGCGTTTCACGAAGCGCGGTTTGAAATCGTTGAAAAGCCCCAACATATCGTCTGACACGAGTACCTGCCCGTCACAGGCAGGGGATGCGCCGATGCCGATCGTCGGCACGGGAATGGAAGCCGTGATGTCACGAGCAACGGGCTCGACGGTTCCCTCGACCACGACCGCGAAGGCACCGGCTTCTGCGACTGCCAGTGCATCGCGCCTGATCTTTGCGGCCTCCTCATCGGAATGGCCGAGCGACCGGAAGCCACCGGCCGTGTTGACGAGCTGAGGCATCAGCCCCACGTGACCGAAGACCGGTACGCCTCTTGCTGTCAGGAACGCAATCGTCTGCGCCATTTCTTCGCCGCCTTCCAGCTTGATGCCGTCGCATCCGGTCTCTTGCATCAGCCGGACGGCGCTTCGAAAGGCCTGTTCCTTTGATTCCTGGTAACTACCGAAGGGCAGATCGACGATGACGCAGGCACGCGATACGCCGCGCATAACCGCGCGGCCATGGGCAGCCATCATGTCGAGCGTCACGCCAACTGTTGTTTCCATGCCGTAAAGGACCATCCCAAGCGAATCGCCCACCAGGAGAAGGTCGCAGTGTGGATCGAGCAGGCGGGCGATCGGCGTCGTATAGGCCGTCAGGCAGACGACACGGTCCTTGCCCTTCATCGCCCGAATCGAGGCTGTCGTCAGCCGCTTCTGCTTGCTATGGGTGCTCACTACGCTGCCCTCGAATTCTTGACCGATTTGAGCCCGATGATCTTGTTGTCGAGAAGCCGCGTCGTGCCGACTCGCACGAAAAGCGCGACAAGGGCAGGCGCGGATTGCAGCGAGGACAATCGTTCCAGGGTTTCCGGGTGCCGCACCGCGACCACTTCAGGCGTGGCGAGCGGCTCCATCGCAATGAATTGCCTCAACGCAGCCTCCAGCTCCTCGGGACTATCGCAGCCCTTCGCATAGAGCCGCTCGGCTTGCGCCAGCGCATTCGGCACGACAATGGCCGCCGCCCGCTCACGCTCGCTGAGATAGACGTTGCGCGACGAGCAAGCCAGGCCGTCGGTCTCCCGTACGGTCGGCACGGCAACGACACGAACCGGCTGGGCGAGATCCTTGACCATCCGCTTGATGAGCGCCACCTGCTGGTAATCCTTCTCGCCGAAATAGGCACGATCCGGCTGCACGAGGTTGAAGAGCTTCGTCACAACGGTCGCGACACCCGCGAAATGTCCGGGGCGGACCTCCCCTTCCAGTTGGTTTCCGAGTGCCGGCACATCGACGACCGTCAGCATCGGCTCCGGATACATTTCGCTGACATCAGGTGCAAACAGGATATCGACGCCGGCGGCCTCGAGCATCGCGCTGTCGCGCGTCAGGTCACGCGGATATTTGGCGAGATCCTCATTGGCCCCGAACTGCAGCGGATTGACGAAGATGGATACAATGCTCGCCTCGTTTTCGGCGCGCGCGCGCCTGACCAACTCCATGTGTCCGACGTGCAGGAAACCCATCGTCGGCACAAAGCCGACCGTCTTGCCGTCGCGCCGATAGGCACCAAGCTGATCGCGCAATTCTGCGATCTTGCGGATAGTGCGCATGAAACCTCCTCCGAATTCTCCGGGACCTCCAGGAGGGGCCGGACAAATGGTGGCGGATAGAACTCGATTTGACGAAATGCGTCAACGCGGGCCGCGGGATTATATCGATTAAGCAGCAGACTGGGCATGGGTTATTTTCAGCGGGAGCGCGATGACGCGCCTGGCATGCTCAAAGGGCCAGGGTGTTGAACGGGTGAATGGGGCGGTGGATCTCCATCAACCGCAATCGCGCGTCCGACAACCGTGTCATGCCTGCATTGAATCAGGGGATTTTGTTTATTCTTTTTGTCCAAACTCCGCCCCAGTGATGGTAGAAGAAGGCCGCGATGGACGAATGCCCTTCATGGGTGTCACGGCAATGTCCGAACAGCGACGGAGGGATGGTGACCAATCCTTATGAGATTCTTGGGGTCCGGCGAGACGCGACCGACGAACAGGTGAAGGCTGCTTATCGGCGTCGTGCAAAGGCGACGCATCCGGACTCTGGTGGCGACCCGGAGGCTTTCAGCCGCGTCCAGAAGGCCTACGAGCTTCTATTGGATCCAGTTCGCAGAAAGGTCTTCGACGACACCGGCTACGATGTCGAACTGGCCGATCCCATCGATCTGCAGGCACTTATCGTCATCGAAAAGCTCGTCAATCAACTGACCTTGGACGAGCGCGAGCCAGGCACGTTCGATCCCCTCGCCCGCATGCGGTCCGACCTTTCTGAGGAAATGCGCAAGGCGCGTTTCAGCAAAAGAGAACTCGAGCGCCACGCCTCACGCATCGAGCATCACCTGGAACGGCTGGAGAAGCGACCGGCGACCGACATCCTCGGTTCCATGTTGCGCGCACGGATCAAGGCGATTTCGACTGCAATCGGCGAGACCGAGGCGAAGATCAAGGCCAATGAGCGCGCCTGTGAAATGCTCTACGACTATACCTATGAAGTAGACGTTCAGGAAGGCGAAGAGGGCCTTGCCGTGGAGGACCAGTCGGCGCCGGCCCTGCGAGGCAAGCGCGACGATCGCCCGCTTTGGGTCGTCCCGACTGCCCAGGAAGGTTGATGCGCCGCGAGGTTACGCGGCGCGCTTCTCCGTGCCCTGGATCGCGGCAAGCTTCCACTCGTCCGCCCCCTTGCGGACGAAGGTCCAGACTTCCGTTGTTTCCGTAGGCCGACTGTTGTCCCCACTGACGAGCTTGCCATTTGCCCGCTCGACAAGCGCATCAATAGACGAATAGCGCATCGCGAGCGTCGCGTAGTCCGCGCCATCCTCCCGCCAGGCTTCGGCGATATCGCCCTGCAGCAGCTTGACGTTGGAGACTTCGTTGCGCACGCCGTTCGTCGCATTCTCCCCCAGCTCCTCGGCCAGGTAGGACATGGCCTCCGGTGTCGTCAGACGACGCAATGTGCCGTAGTCTTCGGCACCATAAGCGGTCTGCACCTCCGTCAGCAGTTGCTCGAAGCGATCAAGATCGCGTGGACTCAACCCGAGCTCGTCATTTGGTTTCGCGCTTGCCTGTGGTTGTTGATAGCCTAGCCCCGATCCAATCGACGGGATCTGAAACGACCCGTTGCCGGCTGGAGTCATATTGCTAGCCGTTGCGCGACCGGGACCGCCGTAGGCCGGTTGGCGGCGATTGGCGAAGAAGCGCATGGCAAAGGAAATCGCAATGGCAATCAGAGCGATTTGCAGCAACATGCCGAGGAAGCCGAAGCCGCCACCAAAACCGTGGCCGAGCAACATGCCAAGAAGACCGCCAGCGATGAGGCCGCCGATCATCGACCGTCCGAAGCCGTTGAAGAAGCCGGGCCTCTGCGCGCCGAGCGGTTGCTGGCCGGCATACGGCGCGTTGGTCTGCGGGCGAGGCGTCATCGAACGCTCAATCGGTGCGGCAGGCGAAGGCGCTGTGCGGGTAACGGGCGGCGCCTGGAAGGTCCGTGTACCACGGCTGCCGAATCCGAAGCCGCCAGCCCGGCGCGCATCAGCCTCGCCGATCGAGGCAAACACGGTAGCGCCTGTCAGAGCGGCAATCGCCGCAATCTTGGCAAAACGCGAAACGGCACTCGGCATCCAATTTCTCCTGTCATGACAAATGATGCATGTCGGGAGCTTATATAGGGATTGCCTCGCGGGTTTGAAGTCTAGGGGACGATCTTCATTGGCAGACATCGACCCAGGTTGCCTTGGTGAGTTCGGCCAAGCGTTCGGTCGATATGCGTACAGCTGAATTGGTGGAGCCGGCTGCCGGTACCACCTCGTCAAATTGCCTCAGCGAGACGTCGCAATAAATCGGCACAATCGTTTGTAAACCGAAGGGGCAGACACCCCCCACGGGATGGCCGGTAACCTCCACGACCTCGTCGGGCCCAAGCATCCGGCCCTTGCCCCCGAAGGTATCCTTGAACTTTCTGTTGTCGAGCCGCGCAAGCCCGCCGGCAACGACAAGCATCGTTTTCTCACCGACACGCAGGCAGATCGTCTTGGCTATCTGGGCGGGATCGACCCCATGCGCCTCCGCAGCCAGCGCCACCGTCGAGGAACTTTCGGCGGTTTCGATGATCTCGACGTCAGGAGCATGTGCGCGGAAGAACGCGCGAACCGTTTCTAGACTCATGGGCAAACGCTAGCGTAGGACCTGGATGAAATGAACCCCAAATTGCCAGTGTCTATGCATCCGCTGATCCGGTCTCGATCAACTTCACGCTGTTTTCCTGACAGAGGCGGCGGATCGACGGCGCAATGCACCGATCGGTGATGAACGTATGCACCTGGGGAAGTTGCGCAATGCGGACGGGCGCAGTCCGCTCGAATTTTGTTGAATCAGCCACGAGGATGACATGCCGCGCATTTGCGATGATTGCCTGCGCGACTTTCACTTCGCGAAAGTCATAGTCAAGCAGTGCGCCATCCTCGTCGATCGCAGACGCGCCGATAACCGCATAGTCTACCTTGAACTGCCTGATGAAATCGACGGCCGCCTCCCCCACAATACCGCCATCGGAGCCACGCACCACGCCGCCAGCGATGACGACCTCGATCGTCGGGAACAGTCGCAGTCTGTTGGCAACGTTGATGTTGTTGGTGATGACCATCAGTTCGTGATGGTTCGTCAACGCATCCCCGACCGCCTCGGTTGTCGTGCCGATATTGATGAAAAGCGAGGCGTTATTGGGAATGAGACCGGCTGCTGCAACGCCGATTGCCTGTTTCTCCGTGGCCGCGATCTGGCGTCTCGCCTCGTATTTCACGTTCTCGGTTCCACTCGGGAAGGTCGCTCCACCATGGACGCGGGTCAGGATCTGTGCATCGCAGAGGTCGTTCAGATCCTTGCGGATCGTCTGCGGCGTGACGGAGAAATGCGCAGCCAGATCCTCGACAAAAACGCGGCCGTTCGATTTGGCCATTCCGACTATTTCCGTTTGGCGATCGCTCAGGAACATGAGCCCTGTCTCTTTCACTTGCGTTTCGTTTTGCAGCCTGAGAAGGCTTAGCAGAGGCACAAGCGCACGCAAGGGGCGATCTGGCAGCAACAGGATGTCGGTGCAGGGAGTTTCGATTTCGATCGCGACTTTTCGCGGCTGCCGCCTCTTCGACAGCCAGCCAACCAACGCATTGGGGTTAAGGCAAAGCTCGGGAGCGGGACAGCAATCGTCGAAAACTGATGCACTGGTTGAACATTTGGCTTGCAAAGACCGGCCATGTTGAAGATAGGAGGCCTCTGCGCTGGATTTTGCGTGATCGCTACAGCAGGGACTTGATTTGTCGCGTTGGCCTCGCTCTCGCGACATGATCACTGTCTCAATTGTGGATGCACACGTCAAAGGTGTTGTAGATAAGGATGGACGGAAATACTATCCATTAAAGCCGCTCAAAGGCGGCCAATTGCCTGTGGCCTCCGCGACCTCTTCGAGGCAGGAGCGACGCAGAGCCAGGGAAGTGCCACATATGACGCGGATCAGATGCTGAAATTGAACACCGCCACAGGAATGAAGCGTTTGCAACCCTTGATCGGTGCCTACGTGATCAATCTGGACAGTTCTTCAAAGCGATGGGCGGAAGTTTCGTCGCAGGCAACCTTGGCTGGCATGCAGATCGACCGAGTTCCCGGCGTTGATGGAAATGCGATCCCGGCGACACAAAGATCCGGGTTCAACGAGAAGGCGTTCCTGCGCAGCAACGGGCGGCAGATGCTGCCTGGCGAGTATGGCTGCTATCGTGCCCACATCAGGGCGTTGGAAGTCTTTCTGTCCAGCGACTACGAAAACGCCATCATCATGGAAGATGACGTCGAATTGCGTCACGATTTCACCCTCAGGGCAGCTGCAATCTTGCGAGCAGTGCCTTCCGCAGAGGTGGTAAAGTTGCTTAATCACAGATCAAAGTGGTGCCGGACAGTGGCCGTTTCAGAGTATGGAGATGAAGTTGGGCGCTGTCTGCACGGTCCGCAGGGATCGGCTGCTTGCTACCTGGTCACACGCAAAGGAGCCGGAAAGCTGCTTGAATGCGCCGACAACATCGAGTTCCCCTACGACATGACGCTCGAGCGCGGGTGGAAGACTGGCGTCAGCATTTACACAGTTCGGCAAAATATCGTCGAGTTGTCCGCGCGCTCTGCTATGAGCCAGATAGCAGACCGGGCTCAATACCGTGCCGTAAAATTGCGAGGCGCCCGTAAGCTCGCGACGCATTTTCTTCGCGTAATCGAGTATGCACGCCGAATCCGGTATGCACTGTCATGATGGCGCCCGCTTTTCGCAGCGAGGTGAAATCGTCCGCCCTCAACATCACCACATGCATGTTATGGCTGGCCATGATGTCAGTCACGTTGATAGAAACCGATGTCTATCGATATGCTGCCATCCTGCTCATGGGCTTGACCTTTGCGCTTCGCAAGGCCCCTTTCCGCCCGGCATTGAGTGACTGGCTGGCGATTGTCTGCATTGCCTGGGGCGTCTTTGCTTTGTTGAGATTCCTCTTCGGCTTGATTTCAGCCGGTGAGAAAGGCGCGTCCGAATGGCTCTACGCTTTCGCAATCTTTTTTCCCGCGATGGGCGTGGCACTGCAGACGAGTTGGCATCTCATCAAGCCAATTTTGTTGGCCTTCTTCTGCAGTGCGCTCGTCCTTCTGGCTGCGTCGACGCCGTTTTCAGCAATCGTGGCGGGCGAGTACATATCTCCCGCTTTCCATCATAATTCCATTCACGGCGCCGTCGGGTGCGGCTTCATCTTCATCGGAGCCTTCTACTGGGCGCTGCATCAGTGGGAGACCGGCAGCTCTGCGCGGACAAAGGCAATTGTGCTGGCGATCGCCCTGGCGGTTATCGGCTTGGCGATTTTCAATATTTATGGCGCCAAGTCCAAAGGAGTGTGGCTGGCGCTGGTGCCTGCCGTTGGTCTGATGACCATCACGACCCTCGTTTACCTCAGGACAAAGACCGTCCTGGTCGCCGCGATCGCTGGACTCCTGCTTCTGTCGTGGGGCGTCTACGAGGTCCGTGACAACGTCGCGCATTACGGGGGCGCGACGCTCAACTCCGTTGTGGTGATCGCGGAACGATTGGATAGCGGCGCTCCCGTCGAGCGCGTTATGAAGGAGGCAATCGAATCATCACAGACCCCGATGTCGTTGGATGAACGGTTGCAGCTTTGGACCAACGCGCTGAGTGTCATATCCGTCTCACCGATTTTCGGCAGCGGCAATGGGTGGCTTACGATCTGGCGGACCACATCTTATGCCAGCGTGCCATACACGCTGTTGCATAACGGCTATCTGGAGATTCTGGTTCGATATGGGATCGCCGGCCTCGCGATATTGGCGCTGATCGTTGTCTCAGGCATCTATCGTGTCTATCGTGCTTCATCGGCAGGCGTGATCAGCAAGAGCGCTTTTGCTTGCTACCTGACGCTCGCGGTTTACTTTGGCTTCACGATCCTGAGCAATTCCAACAATCGCCTCGCGATCGGCGAGTCCTATGCGTTGCTGTTTGCTGCCACATGTTTTGCCTGTTCGATGAGGCTGCGTTCGCGCTTGGGTCAGCGAAGTGACGTTGTTCCTGATATCAGCGGCCCGTCCGACGCAATCCCCGCGCGCATGCAAGGGTAGGATCAGATGCGGGCGCTTTCCGACAGGTACGTTCAGAGCATTCTCGACCTGCCGAGGCCCGCCAAGCGGGTATTGGCGCTGCTGGTCGATTCCTGCCTCTGCATTCTGACCATCTGGCTCGCCTTTTGCTTTCGCCTGAATGAATGGGTGGCGCTGACGGGAATTCAGCTCCTGACCATTCCCGTTTCACTCATAATTGCCCTGCCGATCTTCATCACGATGGGTCTATACCGGGCAATCTTCCGCTTCCTTGGCTGGTCGGCCTTCGTTACCGTTCTGAAGGCCGTGACCATTTATGGCCTTGCCTTCATGGCCGTCTTTACGGCGATCAGCTTTCCCGGAGTGCCTCGCACCGTGGGGATCATGCAACCCTTGTTGCTGCTCCTCGCGATCGGCCTTTCTCGCTTTACGGCGCGGTACTTCCTGCATGAAGCCTACAAGCGGATCCTCCGTCATAGCACGCAGACAAACATGCTCGTCTACGGTGCCGGCTTCCGTGGTCGGCAGGTTGCCGGCGCCTTGAGCAGCAGTGCCGACTTGAAGGTTGTCGGCTATCTCGACGACGACAGGAACCTCCATGGCAGCCTCATTGGCGGCGTGGCGGTCTACGATCCGGAAAAGATCGTCGAGTTGAGCGCACGGCTGAACGTGCGCACGATTCTTCTGGCACTGCCCAAGATCGACCGGTCGCGTCGCAACGAAATCCTGGAGAAGCTCAGGGGCGCGCGCGTTGCCGTTCGCACGATCCCCGATCTGAACGCCCTGGCCGGCGGCCAGGCAGAATTCACCGACCTGCAGGAACTGGATATCGAGGACCTTTTGGGCCGCACGCCGGTAGCGCCCGACCAGGCGCTGCTGGAACGGAACATCCGTGGCCGGGTGGTGCTCGTCACGGGCGCGGCCGGCTCGATCGGCAGCGAGCTTTGCCGCGGACTGGCTCGATTGAAGCCCGCTCTCTTATTGATTCTCGACCAGAATGAATACGGGCTCTACGCCCTGGAGAACGAACTTCTCGGCAGCAACCCGGAAAGCGGGCTTCAGATCGTTCCCCTGCTTGCTAGCGTTTGCGACGAACATCGTATCCAGAAGATCATGGAGACCTGGCGGCCGAACATGGTCTATCACGCTGCCGCCTACAAGCATGTGCCGCTGGTCGAGAAAAATCCGGTCGAAGGCGTCAAAACGAACGTTTTTGGCACGGTGACGGTTGCACGGGCAGCGATCGACGCCGGCGCCGAAAGGTTCATACTGATCAGCACGGACAAGGCTGTCAGGCCGACCAATATCATGGGCGCCACCAAGCGGCTCGCGGAAATGGCGCTTCAAGGGTTGGCGGCCGAAGGCGCCTCGACCGTTCTCACCATGGTGCGATTCGGCAATGTCCTTGGATCCTCCGGTTCTGTCGTTCCGCTGTTTCGCCAGCAAATTCGCCAAGGCGGGCCGATCACCTTGACGCATCCCGAGATCACGCGCTTCTTCATGACGGTGCCCGAGGCGACCGAACTCGTGATCCAGGCCGGCTCCATGGCCAAGGGAGGCGATGTCTTCGTCCTCGACATGGGCGAGCCGGTCAAGATCATCGATCTCGCTCGGCGCATGGTCGAACTTTCCGGCCTGGTCGTCCAAGACGAACGAAATCCGTCCGGCGACATCAGCATCGTTACGACCGGCCTGCGGCCTGGAGAGAAGCTTTACGAAGAGCTGTTGATTGGTGACAATCCCGAGCTGACGGAACATGCCAAGATCATGCGCGCACGGGAGCGGTTCATTGCATTGGAGATGCTGATGCCGAAACTCCAGCAATTGAGTTCCGCCGCAGACGAAGGAGATGTCGAGGCACTGCGAAGCATTCTGAGCGAGCTTGTGCAGGACTTTCACCCGTTCGACGGAGTGGTCGATCTGGTGTCTGTTCGGCAGGGTGCCTCCAGTTGATCGGGGTATCGCTTGCCGTTCTGCAATCTGTTCGGAGCTGAGAATGCTACTCGTTACCGGCGCGACAGGTTTTGTCGGTCAGGATCTTCAGCAGGCACTCCGTGTCCGCAATCTCGCCTACAGGACGGCCAGCCGCTCTCCCCGAACAGGGTCTGTTGCCGTCGGGAACATCGATGCTGCGACGGACTGGAAAGCCGCCCTGAGCGGCGTCGATGTCGTCATCCATCTGGCGGCGGCAAACCAAAATGTCATCGATGGGTCGGACTCGGGGCCAGGTGCCTTCCGTAGAGTGAACGCCGAAGGAACCATCAACCTTGCTAAACAGGCTGTCGCCGCAGGGGTCAAACGGTTCGTGTTCATCAGCACGATCAAGGTGAACGGGGAACGATCGTTCGCCGGGCGTGCATTCACGTCGAATGATCCAGCTGCTCCGACGACAGAATATGCCGTCTCAAAGCTCGAAGCGGAACAAGCCCTGACGGCGCTTTCGAAGACAACCGGGATGGAGATCGTCATTATCCGCCCGCCGCTGGTCTATGGACGTGGCGCTGAAGGAAGCTTCCGAGCGCTCAAACGGCTCGTTCGGAGCGGCATTCCTTTGCCCCTGGCTTCGATCGACAATCGAAGATCCATGATATACGTCGAAAATCTCACCGATCTGATCGTGACGGCCGCATCTCATCCCGCTGCCGCTGGCCAAATATTCCTGGCGGGCGACGGCGAAGCGATCTCGACGCCAGAATTGTTGAGGCGGCTGGCGACCGCGATGGGGTGTTCGGCGCGATTGCTTCCGTGCCCTCCCGGCGTTCTCAACTTCCTCGGCCGGGCAACCGGCAAGGCAGAGCTGGTGAACCGTCTCACCGACTGGTTGGAAGTGGACATTTCGCATACGCGCGCGTTATTGGACTGGACGCCGCCTTTTGATATGCGAACCGCACTGAAGCGCTCGTGCTGAAACGTTTGGCGTGAATTTTTGAGACAGGAACACGAATATACCGATGGTCAACAGCTTTAACAGGTCTTTGAAGCGACTGTTTGATATCTGCGCTGCGTGCCTCGGACTTATCGTTCTCTCTCCGGTTCTGCTCCTCCTTGTGGTCCTGGTACGCAGATCGTCGCCTGGCGGCGCGTTGTTTCTTCAGGAGCGCGTTGGCCGGAGTGAGGTACCGTTTGTGTGCATCAAGTTCCGGACGATGGCAGCAGGTTCTCCGAACGTCGGCTCTCATGATGCGGCTTCCTCCTGGATCACACCGCTCGGCAGAAAGCTGCGCGCTTACAAGCTCGACGAACTGCCTCAACTGATCAACGTCCTGCGCGGTGAAATGAGCTTCGTCGGTCCTCGCCCATGCCTCCCATCACAGCATGACGTCATCGCCGCACGACGTAAACTCAAGGTGTTTTCCGTGAGGCCTGGCATAACCGGACTGGCCCAGCTTCAAGGAATTGACATGTCGACGCCTGAGGCTCTCGCGGACGCCGATGCCCGCTACATTCAAAAAGCTGGTTTTTGGCAGGACATCGTGCTCGTGCTCAGCACGTTGGCAGGACGAGGAACAGGGGACGCGGCCGCAAAATAGGCCGGGGCGACCCTGAATCCACGGCTCCATTTGACAACCTCGACGCGCCCGGCAACGATCGCTGCCGCCCAACTGGCGACGTCGCACCTGTCGTACCCGCCCCATCCGCGTTAGAAGATATGAGGCAATCGTCGGGGGAGAGTTTTCATGACCACGGGGGAAGCGCAGCAGACCGCCGTCAAAATAACCCGCGGCTCCTGTCATTGCGGAGCGGTTCACTGGGAGTTCCGTGGCACCATTCCCGATGCGACGATCTGCAACTGCACGGTTTGCCGACGCTACGGCGTCCTCTGGGCCTATGAATATGATGGCCAAGGAATTCGTGTCGAAGACACGACCGACGCACTCACCGCTTACATCCGCGGCTCACAAAGCCTTTCCTTCAACTTCTGTCGCCGCTGCGGCAATCTCGTCAGTTGGCGTGGATTGAGGCCAGGCGACAACGGGCAGACGAGAATCGCCGTCAACCTTCGTCTCGCCGAGCCCGCTGACGTGGCCGACATACCCCTGCTGCGGTTTGATGGCCTCCACAGTTTCGAGGATCTGCCGTCGGACGGGCGCACAGTCGCCGATGTCTGGTTCTAGTGATCGCTCTCCGTGACCTCAGTCGCCGGGAAGCGTGAAGACGGCACAGGGCTCGGCAATGCCACGCAGCGAATGGTAACCCATGGGAACCAGGGTGGTGGTCGTCTCTGCCGCGACCTCGCCGGAAAGCAGTACGGTACGCCCCAACGGCTTGCAGAGGCCTTCGAGCCGGCTGACCAAATTCACTGCGGGGCCGATAGCGGTGAAATCCAGCCGGTCGGCAGCACCTATATTACCCCAGAGGATTTCCCCGAAATGCAGTGCCACACCGAAGGGAAGTGTTGGCAAACCCTGGCCCTGGCGCACGGTATCGAGATGGGCCATGCCAGCGCGGGCAGAAGCAACGGCGCGAAGTGCCGCCTCGCAGGCACTGGCAGGCGTAGTGGTGACGGGGAAGATTGCCAATACCCCATCCCCCATGAACTTCAGCACCTCGCCCCCGAAGGCATGAACCGCGCCGGCAATACGATCAAACCAGGCATCGAGCGTGGCGATCATCACCGCTGGCTCGGTTGCTTCGGAGAGCGCAGTGAAGTCTCGCAGATCCGCGCAGAGCAGAGCGGCCGGTATCGTCTCACCGGTACCGCGAGACAGAGCGCCAGCCTGAACGCGAACAGCGCTTCGTTTGCCAAGATAGGCTTCGAGAAGCGCGGTCAAACCAACCCTTGCAGCTAACGCGGCCAAGGATGGTGCGGCAAAACGTGCCACCTCATGCAGGTCGCCAGCCTCCGCGGGCGTGAACGGACGCGTCCCGGCCCATCCGAGAACCGGGCTGTCTGGCACAACGCCCACGACGTCCTCCGCCACCGGCCCAAGACCAGACAACCATTCACGCCCAGCTTGATTGCGTGCAATATCAGTGAAGCTCAAAGCCTCGATTACGGCTCCGGTCTCGGCTCGCCATAACCAGGTGCGGCGGGCGATGATTGGGTGCGGTGCCGCAAGCGTCAGGGCACCGCCTGCCAGCGGCAGACCATCTATCAGCAGCCGCCGGCCCAATTCGGCCAGGAACCAGTCGGGATCCGGCGATGTGCCGGCTTCATCGATCAACCATGCAAGCGAGTTGGGCAGATCCATGCTTAAATCATGCCATGCCGGCTGGGAGCTGTCACCCGCGGTCCGAGCCGCTCAGGCAGTTCCAGCCGAGGCGGCGGACCGTCATCCAGTTCGACCGGCCCACGGATCCGGACCCGGATCGCGTCCAGCCGCGCACTGCGCCATTCGGCCGAGATAATGCTCCCAGCCTTCGGCATGTCCGGCGCACTGCTCGGCATTCGGCAATCCGGTATGTGTCAGCTTCAACAGGGTTCCGTCGGGTTTCTCGATCAGGTCTATCTCCACCAGGCTCGACCCTGGCGGGACTATCTCGCTGCCATCCCAGCCAAAGCTGTAGGCGAGCCGATGGACAGGCACGACCTCTCGGAACGAGCCACGCGCGAAGCGAGCGCCGGTAACGTTGACCAGATAGAGCCCACCGGGCTGAGGTTCGACCTGTGCTTCAGTCCCCATCCAGCGAAGGATCTTTTCGGGATCGGTGAGCAAGGCAAAAACCGCCGAAGGTGGCGCCGCGACGTGGGTCTCGCGATGAACGACAAAAGGCTCCGGCATCAACTCCTCCTTTGATTGGCACAATCCAGGCCGCCGACGGTCTGCAAGGCGCCTGTCATGATCCCTCGTGAGGGGAGATAGGCAGGAGCGTTTCCCCAGCAAGTAGACCAGCGCGCCATGTTCGGGCCGCGCGGCATCAAACTCGGTCTGGAGTTGCATAGCGTTATCCGCATGCCAATGGCCTGCCAAAACCGAGGAACGTTGGAAACGCGACATTCTGGGTTGAGGTTGGCCAGCGGTGTCGGCAAGGATTTATTCTAGCGGAACAGTGGCCGCGCAGCCCGCCAGACGCCACTTGTGCGATGGGAGTGGACGGGCGGGCCGGGTTATGGCGTATTCATCGAAACGACTTCGAGGGGCCCGCAGGAATGAACCCGGAAGTGGCCGTGCAGCAACGTCACTGGTCGGCGCCGATGCGCCGGGAATGGCTTCTCGCCGTCAGCATTGCGACGAGCGTCATATTCCTGTTCTTTGGTGAGTCTCTCTTCGGGTTGCTCGTCAATCCGATATGGCTTGCAGTCATCTTTGTGTGGTTGTTTTCAGTCGTGCTTGGCTCTGCTCTTGCGGTCGTGCGTCATGCCGATCATCTCGCGGAGCGACTGGGCGAGCCGTATGGGACGCTTATTCTGACGCTGGCCATCACGTCGATCGAGGTCATGGCCATTACTGCTGTCATGCGTCACGGCGAAAACAATCCGACGCTGGTGCGCGACACGCTCTTTGCCGTGGTGATGATCATACTCAACGGAATGGTCGGACTGTGCCTTCTGATCGGAGGCTGGCGGCGGCATGAACAGCACCACAACCTCCAGGGAGCCAATGCCTATCTCGGCGTTATCGTGCCCCTGGCAACGCTTAGCATGATCATGCCGAACTTCACGCATCCGACAAACGGTCTGCCCTATTCGACTGTACAGCAAGCGGTTCTCGTCTTCATCTCCGTCGGGCTCTACAGCGTATTTTTGATCCTGCAAACCGGACGGCACCGAGGCTTCTTCATCGAAGACACCGGTGAGGTTACAGTCGAGCATGTCAGGACCAGGGAAGGACCTTTATGGCTTCCCGTCATCCTGCTGGTTGCCTACATGGCCCTCGTTGTTTTTCTCGTCGAACAATTGGCAGCGCCAATCGATTTCGTTATCGAGACAATTCGTGCTCCGGCGGCACTCGGCGGCGTTGTCATGGCCATCCTCGTCGCGACACCTGAGGCCATTGGCGCCGTGCGGGCCTCCGTCGCCAATCATCTGCAACGGTCGGTCAACATTTTCCTGGGATCCGTTCTGTCCACAATCGGCTTGACCGTCCCTGCGATGCTGATCGTCAGCCACCTCATTGGCCATCCTGTCGTGCTTGGCCTGGAGCGCACCGAGACCGTGATGCTCGTTCTCACTCTGGCTCTCAGCACCATTACGTTTGCGAGCGGCTACACGCACCTCATGCAGGGCGCCGTGCACCTCGTTCTCTTCGTTGCCTATTTCCTGCTGATATTCGAAGTTTGAGGGCCGGTTCCCGGCGACACGATCGCCATCGCCATGTTTTCGCGATCAATGCTGGTCGCGAAATTAAGATCACACCATCATTTGAGCGGTGGACACGGCTCACCTAGCCCACCGCAGCGACCGGACCAGGCCGCGCACTATGCGTGGGCGTGCGGATGATGAACATCCCAAACGGCCCACAGCGATACGGCCGCAACGAGCAAGCCAAGCACGACAACCGTCCACATCGCGTTCGCATTGGCCGTGAAACCGAGCAGCCAGGGCGACGCAATCAGCCAGAGGCCGAGTACGAGATTTGCCCATTCCTCCCATTCGGAAAATACCGACAGCGCTGCCGTTGCCATAGCGGCGAGCATGACGGCAACGATCCAGGCATTCCAGCTCGGCATTGCTTCGGCCGCGAATCCCATGACCCACGGCGAAACAAACAAGCAAACCGCCAGAACCAGGTTAGCCCAATCCTGCCTTTTCCTTCCATCCATCAGAGAGATTGCCATGATGACCTCCCAATATGAAGCTTATCAGGCGTCGCGTGAACTTCACGCTTAAGTATATGAATTTATGAGCAGCAGGACCAAAATCAAGATAGGGCCAAACAATAGTTGAAACCCCGCGCTTGCAATCATCATGATCGGCGTTCTGGCACTATTCAGCGTGTCATCCACGAGCCCAAAACAGTCGGTCAGACGGCACCAACTCCGCCAATCCGGTGCCGGACGAGGGAGGCGACCTGACTGCACTAGGCAACCGCACTTGCAATGTGCCGTTCGCTGCGGTTGCCAAGTGAAAGCGCTTGTTGCTTTACCAGCGCAATCATCTTCTCACGTGCCGGCAGCGGCGTCAGATTGTGGTCGGCGTCGGGGAACAGATGCAGTTGAACGTTCGGATAGGCAGAGAGCTTTTCGCCCGCATCGCCAAAATTGATCCGAAACATCTCCTGCCCCTCGTCACCTTCCGTATAGATGATCGAAAGCGGGGTGCCGCGGCTGGCCAGGGCCTGAAAATCGCGATGCACCTGCTTTGTAAGCTGCGTGATCGGCTTGGCGGGCGCGAAGACGCAAGACAGCCTGTTTGCCATCCGATCCACAAGACGCATGGAGATATTTTTTGTCACCGCCCCAAGGTCCACGTCACCGGTCCAGAGGCGGCGAACCGTATCGAGATCGAGGGCATTCCTCACATAGGCCTTCAATGTCTTTGGCAGGCCCTTGAAGCGCCAGCGGAAAGCAACCGGATTGACAATCACGCAGGAGTCCCAGCGTCGATCGGCCAGCACACTTCGAAAGGCGACGTAGGCGCCACTGCAGCGTCCAATCAGTAACGTCCGCTCGCCCAGACCAAGACTGTCGACATAATCCCGGGCCATTCCGACATCGGCAATCTGGGCCTCGTCATAGAGGACCTGCTTGCGACGGGCTGCGACCGGCGGGCTGTCCCCGACACCGGCGCTGTCAAAGCGCAAGGACGACACGCCAACTTTTGCCAGCTCGCGCGCAAGCGCGACCGAAGAGCGCGCCCACCCGGCTGCATGATCGTAGGCCGTCGTCAGAATAACGGCGGTCACGCCGATCGAACCTTCAGCGGGTTCGCACAAGACCCCGTAGAGCCGTTCATCCTGACCGAAGCGGACGGACGTTTCGCGAATTTTCTCCGAACGGACCGATGCGACTGGCGAAGGCTTTTTTGCTGGAAGCGGGCGTTGGTCGTGATATTGCGGCAGCGATTTCAACCAGTCGATCAGCTCATCGACAAGCGCTTCGGGGAGTTCCTGGTCCAGCGGATTGCAAACCAGCGTATCATATCCGGAAAATGGTATCGCCCGCAGCTGGCAGCCAGCCGACGTCAGCCGATCGCGAAACGTCGTATCGGCTTCAAAGCCCGGGCGCTCGGCGAGGAAGACATGTGGTAGGGCCGTGATTTCGATGCTGTTGAGGTCGACTGCCTTGATGTCATCTGCGACAGCACGGGGCATGCGCAATCCGGCGATCGATCCAGGCGCGCTGTCACGCAGTTCAGGCTTTATACCGAGACCATCATCAATGAGCCGCGAAAACAACGAGAGCTCGCGTAGATAGGCCCTTCCTTTCAGGACCGGCGCCAGAAGGGCAATCGCTGCAAGTGATGACGCGGAACGCGCCTGCATGAGCGCGAGGCTCGCGCCGATACCTTGACCAATGAAGACCAACTTGCGGGTGCCGGACAGCATCTTGAGTTCTTCAGCCGCCTTGCCGATCACCTCGGACCACCCCGACAGGCCGCGTTCGGCCGACCTGTCGTCCAGCGAATTCACCGTTCCGGGATAGTCGAAGCGGAGGCTCGCGACACCAATCTCTGCGAAGCGCTCCGCCAGGATGCGATGGAACCTGCGTGTACACATCTCCTCGAGCCCCCAAGGGCTGAGGAAAAGCACTGCGAGATCGCTCTTTGGCGCATCGTCATCAGCTGCCGTGAACAAACCGGTATGCGACCCGAAGACCGTCGGCTGAGAGGCGGAACGCCCTTTCTCTTCTTGCGAGTTCACATCCGTTCGCGTCACTATTGCCCTCCCGCGCAAGGCGTTCCGATTGAGAGACCGCCGTGCGTATTCCTCACCGATATACTTGAGACGTTAAGAATTGGCGGAAGTCGGAATGGCATTGTCTCGCCTTCTATTCGGCGCCAGATCAAAAGAAAGTGATCCCGATCAGGCTGGCCGCGGTCGCCTCGTCAAGGCCATGCGGACGCCGGCCAGGTTGAGCGCAAACGCAGCCGCCGCATAGACGACGACACCGGTGACGATCGGCACAGTCAGGTCGAAGACAGCGTTGCCGGTCTGAAGCCTGCCCACGATGAAGGTCGGCACCACCATCGTTGCGGTTGCGAGACTGACCTTGACGATCGGACGGAGTTCGAGCGGTAAGCGATGGGCGCGATAGGACAGGAAGTAACCGGCAATTACACCACCGATCTCGGCGATCAGCAGCGCCCAAGCCGCACCGACAAGCTGGAAGCGCGGTACGAGGACAACCATGCCAATAATGTTGATCGCCAGAATGATCATGCCCTGCGCCCCCATCAGGCTCGGCTTCTTCGCCAGCTGGAAACTGACATGCACGAACTGATAGGAGATGGAGCGAAACAGCCAGGCAAAGACGAGGATCGGGATGAGGATGGCAGCCGCGTCGCGAAACTCGGGGCCGAGGATCAGGCTTGCAAAACCGGGCGCGACAAGCGCCAGTCCGACGACCATCGGCATCAGGACTGTCAGGAGCACCTCGGCGGTTTCCATCAGATGCCGGTTGGCAGCCGTATGGCCGTCCTGCGCCAGCAAACGGATCGCCACCGGAATTGTTGCGGATCCGATTGCAACGCCCGGAAAAAGGATGATCTGTCGGACGAGATCGGCAGCGGCACCATAGACGCCCGCGGCCGTCTCACCGATATAGGTTATGATGATCATTCGGTCGAGAACCGTGTGCAACACGAAGATGAACGACGAGGCGGTCATCGGCAGGCCGAAGCGCATCATTTCCTTCATCAGCCCGGTATCGAACGGGTGGCGCGGTCGGCGCCAGACGCCCGGCGCGTAGACCAACAAAGTCACGAGATAGGAGCAGGCGACGCTCACAAGGAGACCCTGCCCGCCCATGCCGAATACCATTACGAGGACGGCAGAGAAGACGACCGTCAGCACCGCCCGCAGGATGACCGACCACATGTAGGCCCCCGTCTGCTGGCGAGACCGGAACACTTCCTGCACGAACTCGAACAACCCGACCATGAAGGCGACGAACACGGCCGGCACGACATAGGTCGACGAATTCTCCGCAAAGAGCCACGTCGCCAGGATGACCAGCGGACTGAGCAGCATCAGTCCCGCATAAGCGAAAAGGGCAGTGGTGCGCACGTCCTTCGATCCACCTTCGGAATCGAAGCGCAGCACGGAGAACTTGATCCAGCCGAAAAGCAGGGTCGATATGACACCAGCAACACCCGTACCCACGACATAGATGCCGTATTCGTGCGGGCTAAGCATGCGCGTGAAAAGCACGACCGAAACGAACCCGAAAAGGGCCGAAACGGCGTTCGCAATCATGTATGCCGAGATTTGACGAAACATCATTCGGCCGCACGCGTGAATTCGTCGATGACCTTCATCAGCGCCTTCGGCCGGCACCCGGCATCGAGGGGCAACGGACGGTTGGGCTTGCCGTCGTCGCGCTTGAACCACATCGGCACCCAGGTATAGCGATCAGTGATGCCCCAGGTCAGAATGGCGCTCGGGCGCGCCGCCTCGGAAATCGCACCGAGGAATTCGCGTGCGCGTGCTGCGACGACCTGGTCCCGGTCATATTCACGGGCGGGCAGCTTGTTGTCGATCACATCGAGTTCGGTCACGAGAACGTCAAGCTGCATTCCCTTCACCGTTTCGACAAATCTCGATAGGCCCTCCTTGTCGATGTCCATGTCGCCAGGGAGGTGTCCCTGGATACCGACGGCGTGGACCGGCACATCGCGGTCCTTCAGATCACGTAGCAGGTCGAGCAAGGCCTGGCGCCGGTCGCGGCACTGCTGTGTCGGATTTTCAATGTTGTAATCGTTGATGACGAGCTGAGCCGAAGGATCGGCGGCGGCAGCCGTGCGCAGCGCAAGCTCGATGTAGCGCTTGCCGAGCCGCTCCTGCCATATCGAGCCGCGGATCGTCGCACCACTCTCCGGCTGTTCGGCGATTGCCTCGTTGACGACATCCCAGCTCGGAATCCGCCCCCGATAGCGTCCGACGACGGTGGTGATGTGATGGACGAGTTCGCGTTCGGCTTCCGACGCGCTCCCGATGCTGTTTGTCCAATCGGGCATCGCGCCATACCAGGCAAGTGTGTGGCCGCGCATTTGCATGCCGTTTTGATCGGCAAAATCGATCAGGCGGTCAGGCTGGTCGAAGACGAACTGATCCTGGCTCGGACGCAGGTCGAACCACTTCAAGCCGCCCTCTCCGACGACAAGCTGGCAGTGATCGACGATGGCCTGCCTGTAGTCGAATTCGGTGTCGAGAACATCGGTGCGCACGGCCGCACCGTAGGGAATGGGGCCTCTGGCAGGCACCGCCCTGGCAGTCAGATCACCCCGGACAAAAGGGTCGAGCGCGCCTGTGGATGCCAGTCCGGCACCCATTGCGCCGAGAACGAAGTCCCGCCTGCGCATAAATGGATATCCTTGGATTGCGTATAAATGAACCAGAATTCGACCGCGCAAGCGTGCAAGGCCTTGAACTTCTGCTTTTTTATTGGAGAGCTGCTTCACGCGCACGCGAAAATTGAAATCGCCATTAATGGATACTTAAGGAAAATCAGGTCTCTTAACCATAGGTTTGCGCTCCCGCGCCCACGTAAATCAGAACCCGCTGCCATGTATGAAGCCGCATCCCGACATCAGACTCCGGTCATCAGTACGCGTGGCTGGACGACGAGCCGGGAAAAGGATGACGGTGCCGCATCGCCGCGGCCGGTGCTGAAAGTTGCGCCTCCCCCTGCTTCCACCCCTTCCCCAGAAAACTGGCCTTCGGTCTTTCAAGAACTCTTTCAGTTCGACCTGACCCGTATCCTCAACTGGCTGCGCGTGGGTCTCGTCTGGATCTTTGCCTTCGCCATCCTCGGCGCTGTCGCTGGCTATGCGGTCGTTCTTGTGGTGAAGCCGCGCTTTACGGCCGGAATCGACCTTCTCGTCGACCCGTCGAATCTCCGGGTTGTCGCTGACGACATCTTCTCCGAGAGCATGCAGCGGGATACGCAGCTGCTTGATGTCGAAAGCAAGCTGCGGGTCCTGACATCGGGTAACGTGCTGAGCCGCGTGATTGGCGAGCTGAAGCTCACCGATGACCCGGAGTTTGTTGCGCCTGAAGCCAAGGACCCGGCCGGTGACGCGCTGCGCGCGCTGGCAAAGCGCGTTACGGCCCGTCGTGACGAACGCTCTTTCATCGTCAATATCGCGGTGTGGACGCAGGACGCGGCCAAGTCAGTCACCATCACCAATGCCATCGCGACCTCCTTCCAGGAAGAGCTGGCCAAGGCGGAATCGGAAGGGGCCGGCCGGGCTGCGAGCTCGCTGTTTGCTCGCCTCGGTGACCTGAAGGTGGAGGTTGCCAAGGCAGAGGCTGCGGTTGAGACGTTCAAGCGCGAACAGGGATTGCAATCGAGTTCGGGAGAACTCGTCAGCACCCTCATGTCAAATCAGACGAACACGCAGCTGATCGACGCCAAGGCGCGCGTCATTCAGGCGCAGTCGCGCTACAACGAACTCGTGTCCACCAACCCGAAAAACCGCCTGAACGCGTCTGCGCTGCAATCGGAAACGATGACAATGCTGCGCACGCAATATTCGACGCTGCGACAACGCGTGACCTCTCAATCGGCCGTCCTCGGGCCGCGTCATCCCATGATCCTGGCGCTCGAACCACAGCTCAGGGCGCTGGAGGGCCAGATCGACGCGGAGACGGCACGCATCGTGCAAGCCGCGAAAGCCGAACTCGACCAGGCAAGATCGGCACTCGACGCGCTGAACTCCGAGGCAAACCAGATGAAATCCTCGGTCTTCCAGGACACCGCCGCGCAGATTCACCTGCGCGAACTGGAGCGTGAGGCGCGCGCCAAGGCGACTGTCTACGAAGCCTTCATGGCACGAGCAGGAGAAGCCGCCGAACGCCAGCAGATCGACACGACCAACGTGCGGATCGTTTCACCGGCGGTCGTACCGACAACGCGGAGCTTTCCGCCGCGGGCCTATGTGCTGGCTGGCGCCGGCGGCGTTGTCGGCCTCGGACTTGGCCTTGCCATCGCGGTCTTGTCGGGGCTTTGGCGAGACTATCGCCGCTTGAGCGCGATCCAGGCCAAGGCCTATGGCTGACAGCGGCAAGAGTGTCGTTGCGGGCAAAGGCAGTACCTTTGCAGGCTTTCTCTTCCTGGCTGTCTTCGGCTACTTCTGGATCGGATTGAGCCCGTTTCCCGATCCAAATGCTACAAGCCTTTCCACACCTTATGGCAGCACGTCCAACGTTTTCAATCAGTTGATCGTCATTGCCATGTCGGCCGTGGTCCTTGGCACGGTCCTGCAGAATCCCGCGCGCCACTTGCTGCTGCGCCCATATGGCCTGCTGATTGGCCTGCTCGTCTGGCTGCTCTTCACGGGTCTTTTTGCCGGCGACCCCAGCGCCGCCTTCAGGCGCCTCGTTTTCGCAATCCTTGTTTGCCTGTGCGCGAACGCAATGCTCTTCATTCCAAGAAACGGCGAGCAATTTGCAAGGCTCATGTGCCTTGGCCTGACCTTTACGATCGGCCTCTCCTATTTTGGCGTACTTCTCCTGCCGCACCTCGCCATCCATCAAGCGACAGACGCGCTAGAGCAGTCGCTTGCCGGCGACTGGCGCGGTCATTTTGGCCATAAGAACGTGGCTGCAGCCGCGATGGTCTATGCCGTATTCTTCGGCCTCTATGCAAGAAGGTCAGGACACGCCCGGCTTGGCTTCTTGATTGCATTGTCAGCAGGGTTCTTCGTGCTTCACGCGGGAGGGAAAACCTCCGCCGCGATGCTTCCGGCAATCCTGCTGCTTGCCTGGATTTTTGAACGCTGGACGAAACTCGGCGTGGTGATGCTTCTTGGCGGCCTTGTCGGCTTGAACCTGATCTTGCTGACTGCGGCGGTCTCGCCTTCCTTCAGCAGCCTGCTTGCTTCCGCGGGTATCGATCCGACCTTTACCGACCGTGGCTCGATCTGGCGGCTTGCACTCTCCGCGATCGCCGAGCGGCCCATCATTGGCTACGGCTTTCAGTCCTTCTGGCAGACCGACGCCTTGTTCAACAGCGGCCAAGCCATGACCACCTGGGCCGTCACTGCCGCCAATTCACACAACGGCTACGTGGAACAGTTGATCAATGGCGGCATCCCGGCGCTCGTGATGACGTTCATCTGGCTGGTGGTCCTTCCTGTCGGCTATGCCCGCCGCGCGCTTGCCGGTAGCAACGACATGGCATTGACACGCCTGTTCTTGCGGATCTGGCTCTTTTCCCTGTTTCTCGCCTGCCTCGAAAGCCCGTTCTTCGGCAATAGCGGACCGATCTGGTTCACGATGCTGATTGCGGTCTTCGGTTTGAGATTGCAGGCCAATGCCGGGCTTGTCGTCAAGGAGGCTGACGCACCAGGATCGCGCGTTACTCCCGTCCCCGCGCCTCGGATCGACGCAACGGTTCTGAGAAGGCCCGTTAACCTCATACTCAGCCGTCGATTGTAGAGTGGGCGCCAGCCAATTACAGCTTCACCGCCAATAGCCGGGCCAAGTCGGCTAACGCCACAAGGCGAACAATCTCTGCGCGATCGAGGTTTGGATGATGCAGGAAAGCAAGGGGTCCGTTGAGGCAGTCGTTTGCATCCCGACGTTTCGTCGACCGGAATGGCTGGCGCGCACCCTGACATCGCTCGCCGAGCAGGTGACCGATTTCCCCTTTGCCATCGTCGTTGTCGACAACGACGCAGCCAACCCGGCCGGCGCCCACTTTGCCCGCAAGTTTCTCACCAGGGTCGGCCTGCCATTCCTGGTCACCACGGAAGAGCGGCAGGGCAATTGCCATGCCATCAACCGTGCGTTCGGCGAGGCAATGGCTGGCTTTCCGGAGGCCGAGTTTCTGCTGATGATCGATGACGATGAAATGGCCATGCCCGGTTGGCTTGCCGCAATCGTTGGCACGGCTCGGCGGGAGGGCGCCGACATCGTCGGCGGGCCTGTTGTCCGGCAGTTCGAAGTACCAGTGTCCGACGCAGTCACACAGCATCTGCTTTTCGGCTCGATAGAAGGCTCGACCCGGGCAATTGATCAGATCCACGGTTCCGGCAACTGCCTGATCCACCGCCGGGTATTTGCCGGTCTTGCTTCGCCGCTTTTCGATGTCCGCTTCAATTTTCTGGGCGGTGGCGACATGGAGTTCTTTACGAGATGCCGCAAGGCCGGCTTCAAGACCTGGTGGTGCGCCGAGGCGGTTATCCGCGAATTCGTACCCGGGGAACGCGTCTCAGCCCGTTTCCTGATGACGCGCTCGCTGCGCACCGGAAGCATCAATTATGTTATCGATCGGATCCACAGCACGTCGGCCATCAGGGTGATTGCAAAAAACGCGCTCAGTCTCGGCGCCGGCTGCCTTCGATCGATGGCGCTGTTCCTCAGGACCCGGCGGTTGCTGCCGGCAAGCCATCCGCTGCTCGTGTCGCTCGGTCGTACACTGGCAAGCCTCGGCTTCCTGCCAACCCCATATCGGGCCAGCAACTAGGCTCTCTCAGCCAAGAGCTGCCTTTCGGATCACTTCGATCGGTGTGTGCGTATGCGACTGGATCGCGATCGTCGTCTGCCCCGGTTTCAAGCCTTCGATGAATGCCGCCAATCCTTCCCGGTCTAGAGCCGGCCCCTCCCAATAGGTCAGGCACGGGCTTTGCGAAACGCGTTCATGTCGTTGCGCAAGCTCGGGGTCATTGGCGACCGCGACACCGTAAACGAGATATTCGGAAAAATGCCGGATGCGGGCCAGCGCCTGCCACCACGGAAGGCGACTAGCGCCCTCGATACGCTTCACCATGGTCGCCACCGTTCGCCGCTCCCACAGAACCATCTGGCTGATGGAATCGTCGCCCGGCAGCGCCGGTACGCTCAGGCCAAGCAGCCGATGCGCATTTTGCCACCAGCGGACGTGGCTAGGTCGCGTGGGATTGATATCTCCAGACGCGACGTGGTGGGCGAGCTTCGGCGTCGATGCCATTGCGCTCAGATCCAGTGGGCGGCAGAAGCAATTGTCGGAGTCGATGCACATGACCCGCTCGCTCGGTTGCGCAAGCGTCATTGCGATCTTGCGCATCTGCTGCAGGTGCCAGCCGTAGATTGGCAGGCGCAAATGGGGTGCCCACCAGTAGCGACGCCCCCGCCATTTCGGCAGGGCCCAAAGGGATGGAAGCAGGCTGGACGAGACGATCACGCGGCGTTTTTCCCCTTCGAAGCTCACGAAGGCGTCCGCATCCTCGTCCCCGATCACGATGTAATGCAGGTCGTAGCCCGTCACATACCGGTCGATCGAGTCGCAGAGAAGACGGCAACTGTCGAGGTCGCCACGATAACTCGGTGTGATGAGCGAAATCGAGGAACTCAAGATCGTTGGTCCGATCACCGGCCTGCAGAAAGGGCTCGCAGCGAATGCCGGAGCATCGCGTAGATGGCAACCGGATTGGTGGTCAGATAGCGTGTTGCCAGCCGGCGCGGCTCGAGGAGCATGCGGTAGAACCACTCAAGGCCAACCTTCTGCATCCAGCGGGGGGCGCGGCTCTTGCCTCCGGCGAGGAAATCAAACAGGCCGCCGGAAGTTTTGATCAAGCCGACATTGTGCAATCTGTTGATGTTGCGAACGACGAACTGCTGCTCCAGCGGCACGCCGAAGCCGATCCAGAGGATATCCGGAGCCGCCGCATTGATCGCCTCGACAACCGCTTCTTCCTCGGCGCGATCAAAATAACCGTTGCGTCGGCCGGCAAAGCGAAGTCCCGGATATGCCTTCGACATGTTCTCGACCGCCCGGGCATTCACCTCTTCGCTGGCACCAAGAAAGTAGAAACTGACCCCGGCTTCCGCCGCGCGTTCCGCCACGGCATGAACGAGATCGGTCGTGGCGACGCGTTCTGGCAAAGGCTCGGCCGAGGATAGCTTGGAGAAGAGCACGACCGACATTCCATCGGCATGGATCTGGTCGGCCTGACGCGTCAACGAGCGGAAATTGGCATCATGCTCGCAAAGCGCAATGACCTGACCGTTTGCGGAGGTGGAGTAGAAGGGACGCCCGCCGGCCCCCCTGCGCTCGAGCGCCAACTGAATGAAGGCGTCTGCGGATTCTTCCATGCCTGCCCGCACGATCGGCAGGCTTCCGAGCCGGTTCGTCGGCCATTCGTTCATCGAATAACTCAGACGCGCTGATGCACTGCTATGCCTAGTCATTCACGCACCTTCGAAACGAGCATCGGTCAAGAACGGATCCGACAACTAGCTGTTTCGAAGACCCATCGCTGTAAAACCTCGAGCTATAGTTAACCCTCGCTATACACGTGATGGTGGCAGGCCTTTTTTGCCGACGGCATGTCAAACATTGAACCTGAAATTGTAAGCCGGCTTTTACCAAAAGACGGTATCAACGCAGCGCGGTCACCCGCCGTCCGCCTGTTCAAAAGGTCTGATATGCCGAAACGTCGCTATCTCGCACTCGTCTCCGACGCCGCCCAAACCTGTGGTGTCGAAGAGTTTGCCCGACAGGCGGCTTTGCGACTCGACGGGCGCGCCACTCGGCACGTGCTTGACGGCGATATCGGCCGGCTTAAATCCGCGCTCGACGATGCGGACGCCGCCATCCTCAATTTTCCTGTGGTGGCCTGGAAGAAAAAGCTAGCAGAGCCGGTCGTCGCGGCATTCGTTTCCCGGCTGCAGCGCAAACAGCTTGTCGTGGTACTGCACGAATGGCACGCTCTCGACTGGAAGCGTCGCCTGGTACTGGTTCCGGTGGTGATGCTCGCAACACGGATCTTGTTTTCGGCGCCGGAAGTCGCCGCCGAATTTGCCGAAAGCCCTCTGTCCGCCCTGTCGACCAGTCGGCGAGCAGTCATCCCGATCCCGCCAAATCTTGCCTTGCCTACCACACTCCACGACGGCCCGATCGCCCGGAGACTTGATGCACAGCGCAAGGCCCGGCGGCTGATCCTTGGGCAGTTCGGTTCGATCTATCCCAAGAAGCAGTCAACGGCAGTTTTGGAGACTGCTGCCCGGCTGCTGGCGCTTGGCCACGACGTCGGCGTGGTCTTCGCCGGATCGTTCATCCGCGGCACCGACAATGTGGAGCAGGAATTTTATGCGCTCGCAGACAAGCTCGGCATTTCAGACCGGGTCGTCGTAACAGGTTATGTTGCCGACGCCGAGGAGCTCTTCGGGATCTTCAGACATGTCGACGTGTTCTGCTATCTCTTCGCTGAAGGGCTGACGGCGCGCCGGGCAAGCGTGCTTGCGGCAAGCTTCTCGGGAAAGCCCGTCGTCGTCAACGCGCCGCGACAGCGAGATGCCCTCGCCCACCATGGCCTGTTCTGCAAGCTGATAGAGGGCGGTGCGATCCGCATGGTCGACACACAGGCCGACGTAAACACCATGGCCGACGCGGTGCTGGAAGCAAGCCAAAGCCATCTGGCATCGATTGACGCGAAGGCAGAAGTCGATGCCTTGTGGGGTGCCGTTATCGACGCGGTTGACGGCGGGAAGGCCACGCATTGGTGACATTGCACCGGCGCAATTGATGCCGAGACTGCGGAACAATGGCCCACGACAATCGTTCCTTGAGTCAGCGACGGGTGCGTCGCGAGGCTAATCGAAAGGACGTGATCCGAGATGGAAATGACGGAGGGCCGTCAGCTTGCGGAGGAATATCTCCGGCTAGGCGGAAAGAGGCGCGTCAAGATCGACGACAATCAGCAAACTGTCCGCGCATGGGAGGCAGACCCGCCCGCCGCCGAGCAGTTTTGGCATGATCGTGTCGAAGCTTTGGAAATGCGTCGCCGAAGGGAAGTCGAATTCTTCCTGCCATCGATCAACTCCCCGTAATTGCGGGGGGATGAGGAAGGGTTCTTCATTTTCTGACCCGGACATCAGTCCTGGCCAGACGCTTGGCTTTTGCGCCGCTCATCTACAATTTCCCGATCCTCGGTTCACCCGGCCAAAGACTTGCTTGGCTGGTTCAGCGCGCAAGCCACCCGCCATCGACAGGCAAGACGACGCCGTGGACATAGTCGGACGCCTTTGATGCCAGGAACACGGCTGCGCCACCGAGTTGCGCGGGATCACCCCAATGGCCGGCCGGGATGCGGGCAAGGATGCCGGCGTTGCGGACCGGATCCTCGCGAAGCGCGGTAGTGTTGTTGGTCACGAAATAGCCCGGAGCAATGGCATTGACGTTGATGCCCTTGCCCGCCCATTCGCAGGCCAAGAGCCGCGTCAGTCCGGCAAGCCCGCTCTTCGAGGCCGTGTAGGAGGGAATGCGGATGCCGCCCTGGAATGACAACAGCGAGGCGATATTGATGATCTTGCCACCGCCTCTTTCCAGCATATGCCGGGCAACAGCCTGTGAGAGGAAAAAGACGCTCTTCAGGTTGATGTCCATGACCGCATCCCAGTCGGCTTCCGTGAAGTCGATGGCATCGGCACGGCGGATGATGCCGGCATTGTTGACGAGGATGTCGAGCTTGCCAAAGGTCGCTACCGTTTCGTCGACGATTGCCTTTGTCGGTTCGATCGATCCAAGATCGGCCTTGATGGCGTGAAAGCCAGCACCGATCTCGCGAACCGCAGCCTCGGTTTCGTCCATCGATGAGCGGCCAACGGCAACGATCGAGGCGCCGGCCGCAGCCAGCGCCACGGCGATTGCCTGGCCAAGGCCGGTATTGGCACCGGTGACGACCGCCACCTTGCCGGAAAGGTCGAACATCGTCATCTCACGCTCACTTCAGAAACTCGGCACGGTGCGGCGTAAACGTATCGATCAGGCGGCCCTTCTCGAGAGCCTTGACCCCATGCACCAGATCGGGGGGAACGATGAAGCTGCCTCCCTGGTGCAGGGTTTCCGTCCTGCCGTCGATCGTCACCTCGAAACTGCCCTCAGCCACATAGCTTGCCTGGATGTGGGGATGGGAATGAAGCGCACCAACGGCGTCCTTCTCGAAAACCACCTCGACCATCATCATCTCAGGCAGGTAGGCCATGATGCGACGGGTTACGCCCGGTTCCGGACTGGTCCACTCGGCATCCTTGGCCGGCACGAAAAGATCACTCGCTGCCATAGTCCCCTCCTCACCTAAGATCTTCGATGGCGACAAGGTCGACGTCGGTGTAGTCGACATTGTCGCCGGCCATCGCCCAGATGAATGTGTAGCTTGATGTACCGACACCGGAATGGATGGACCAACCCGGCGACAGGATCGCCTCCTCGTTCTTGACGATGAGGTGGCGCGTTTCGTTCGGCTCCCCCATCAGATGCACGACGCGGGCCTTTTCCGGCAGATCGAAATAGAGATAGGCCTCCATCCGCCGGTCATGCACGTGGCAGGGCATGGTGTTCCAGACAGAGCCGGCAGCAAGCGTCGTCATGCCAACGACGAGCTGACACGTTCTGACACCGTCCGGGTGGATGAACTGGAAGATCGAACGCTCGTTGCTGGTTGCCTGAGAGCCGAGATCGAGACGCTTGGCATCGGCGATACCAATATGCCGTGTCGGATGGCGCATATGTGCCGGCGCGCTCAGCAGATAGAATTTTGCCGGCTCCTCTGCCGAAACCGACTCGAATGTCACCGCCGAGCCCAGCCCGGCGTAGAGCATGTCACGCGTCCCCAGCGCAAACCGCTCGCCATCGACGACGACGATGCCGGCGCCGCCGATGTTGACCGCGATCAGTTCGCGACGCGCCAAGAGGGTTTCTGTTCCCGCCGGCTTGATCGTTTCCAGGTCAAGCGCTTCCGAAGTCGGCATGGCACCGCCGACGATCATCCGGTCGTAATTGCTGTAGTGAAGCTGGATACGGCCGGCCCGAAACAGTGGTGGCAGCAAGAAGTTTTCGCGAAGCTCGGCGGTACCAAATCCCGCTGCGGCCCGCGGATCAATCGCGAAGCGATTGGTGTAGTCAGTGTGAGTCACGTTGCCTCCCATGTCTTTCCAAGTCATCATACATATTGATCATACTTGGGCAACCGCAATCGCTTCATTCCGATCAACTATCGATAGCCTGATGGATGTCAAAAGCTCTGAATAATAAGGAATTGTCGTCGATCGACTCGGATTCCGCAATTTTGTATGACAACATCCACAATTGTTGTCTTAATGGAGCACTGGCGGTATGCTCGGACTTCATTTGCAGAGGCGACAACACCCTTGAACGCAATTCCTCCTCCGGTCGATGGTGGTCCATCACGACGACAGAAGCTCTCTGAACGGATCGCGGACTCCCTCCGTCAGGACTTCCTTTCAGGCCAGATCTCCGTCGGACAGAAGTTGCCGACGGAGGCCCAACTCGCAGAATCCTTCGACGTCAGCAGGACCGTCATTCGCGAGGCGATCGCGGCTCTCTCGGCTGATGGGTTGCTGGAAACGCGACAAGGGGCAGGCATCTTCGTGATTGGTCACCAGTCGTCTGTTCCGATCATCAGACAGGACCGATCAAGCAACATATCGCACGCCCTGAACGTGCTTGAAGTTCGCATCGCGCTTGAAGCTGAAGGTGCGGCGCTGGCCGCCACCCGCAGAAACGCCTCGCAGGAGGCGCAGATTCAGGAGAGCTTTTTCGAGTTCGATCGGCTTTTGCAGCTTGGCAAGCCCACCGGCCAGGCCGACTTTGCATTCCACCGATCGATCGCCGAGGCAACCAACAACCCTTTTTATGTTGAAGTCCTCGACGCCCTCGGGGCGCGAACCATCCCTTGTGACGTCACCTCTCCTTACGCCACCGAAGAGGTTCTCTCGGTCAGCTACCAGGCCGGATTGCAGCGGGAACATCTTGCCATCCTCAACGCAATTTCTGCAGGCGACGCCACGGGTGCGCGCGACGCCATGCGCGCTCATCTGTCGGCAAGCCAGGAGCGATATCGCGAACGCCTGAGGGATCGGCGCACGCGATATCAAAGCATCGTCGAAGCAAGCTAACGGATAACGATGCTCAAGGGGCCTGGGATGACTGGCACCATCATGACCCTCCGACCTCATCCCGCCTGGCTTTCACCTCGTCAGATGTGCCAATCGTTGCTCGCAGTGGCTTCGGTGGCAGCGTGCAATGGGCTGTCCGCGAGGGTATAGGCCCTGATATAGTCGATGTGCATTTCCGAGCCGTTCGCCAGGCCGTTGGACGGCGTTCCAGCCGCACCGCCGACGGCGAGGTTGACCAGCATGTACATGGGATCATGCATGTCTTCGGGTGTGTCCGTCTGCGCGACGGCAACGTCATCGAAGTACCAGGTGATGTGATCCTCGTCCCAGAGAACGCCGTAGTTGTGGAAGCCTTCGGTACTTGCCACCTTGACCGGAAAAGACGTGATCGTATGTGCGCCGCCATGGTCGCTATGGACTGTGGCATTGACAACGTTCGGCTCCTGACCGCGCATCTCGACAACGTCGAGTTCTGGTGGCCATGAGCCGTCCTCCGGAAGGAGCCAGAAGGCCGGCCAAACGCCCTGCTCTGACGGCATATCGGCACGAATCTCGAAATAACCATAGGTCTGAGCAAAGGATGAATGTGTGGTCAGGAGACCAGATGTGTAGTCGTAGCCGTTGATCTGCGCCTGGACCGCCTGCGAGGCGGGTTCTGCCGAAATCGTCAATACGCCGTTGCTCACAGAGAATGGATTTGCCGATGCGGTCGGCGCGTAGGACGGATTGATGTACCACTGCAGTTCACCGTTGCCGGTCAACGGGCTGCCGCGGTCCGGCGCCCACCAGAACTTGGCATCCCACGTGCCCTGGTCGCCACTGCGCAGGGACAGGCTGTTGAACTCGTCATCGAAGCTCAGCGCGAGCTGTGAGCGGTCGAGCGTCAGCTGGAATTGGCTGGCGTGCAGATCCGACACCTCGGTATTGGCAAAGACGAGGCTCTCACCGCCACCGAGATCCAGCCGCAGATTGGCGCCCTCCTGCGTCGTATGAGCCAGCACCTGCTCGAAAGACGAAAGCCCATAGCTGTTCAGACGCACCGTATCGTCGCTGCTGAAATCGACGATCAGATCACTCCCGTGGCCCTTGGTGACGAGGAATGTATCGGCTCCGCCTCCGCCGATCAGCACGTCGTTGCCGGCACCGCCGTCGATCGTCTGGCTTCCCGAGGCTCCAGAGATGATGTTGTCCTGAGCGTTGCCGAAAGCATAGCGCCCGGCACCTGTTACGGTCAGGTTCTCGAAATTCTCAGGGAGCGTATAGCTCATCCAGGTGTTGATGGTGTCGATTCCTCCGCCAGGCTCCTCCGCAGCACGGTTGATGGCGGAATAGAGATAGTAGATGTCATCGCCGGTTCCGCCGTGCATGGTCACGTTGACGGAACTGTCGCCCCATATGGAGTCGTTGCCGGATGTGCCATTCAGCACAGGGCCGGAACCGGTTGCGGAGAACCATGCGGTCGAGGCGCCACTGTAGAACAGCGGTTGGCCGACAGCATTTTGTATTGATTTTGCCATTATCAACTCCTTCGGGTTTTCGTGCTTCTCATGGTCTCCTCCTCCGATGGCTGTCGTCATTCCTCCCGAAATGCACGGACCAACTGGTCCGTAAACGGCTTTGCGAGATAACCGAGCGCCGTGCGCTCGCCCGTCTCGATGAAGGCTTCGACGGGCATCCCGGCAACCGGTGCCAGCTTGCCAAGCCTTTGCCATTCGCTCTCGGGCACCGCGACCCGCAGCGTGTAGTAGGATTGGCCGGAATGCGTGTCCGTTGTCAGGTCAGCGGAGACAGATGCAACGCGTCCCTTCAATTCCGGTGTTGTCCTGTAGCTGAACGCGGAGAACCTCAGGCTGACCTCCTTGCCGACGGCGACCTGGTCGACGTCCTGTGGCGACAATTTCAGCTCCGGCGTGAGCATGTCGTGATCGGGCACGATCTGCATGACGGCCTCACCTGGCGTGACCACGGCACCCTTCGCATGGACAGCAAGTTGATGGACGATACCGTCTTGCGGCGCCCTTATGTCGACGTGTTGTAGCTCGTCCTCTATAGCAACGCGCCGCTCGGCGTATTCGCCGCTGTCGCCCTCCGCCTGCCTCAGCTGTTCGGAGACCTCGCTTCTGTGATCGTCACCCACCTGGATAATCTGCAGCTTCGTTTCGGCGATCTTTCCCTTGATTTCCGCGGTCGAGGCAACGAGGCTGCCGAGTTCTCCCGTCAAATCGGCCGCATCACGTTGCAGGGTGTAGACGCGGGTTGCGGGAATAACTCCCTGCCGAAGCAACGGCTCCAGGCTTGCAAGCTCCTTGCCAATGATGCCGATGGCGCGACGCTTGCCCTCCTGCTGGGCCGACAGTCCTTCGGCCTGCTGGTCGAGCTGGCGGACGCGCTCACGCAGTTGCGCCGTCCTTCCACTGAGCGATGCGCGACGGTCATCAAACAGCCGCAGCTCGGAGCTCATGAGGGCGGTAGCCTGAGTGGCATCGGCATCTCTGACGACCGCTGGAAAAAGAATGACGTTCCCGCCGTCGCGTTCTGCAGAAAGCCTGGCTGATCGCGCTGCAAGCTCTCGCAGCCGCCGCGATACGATCGCAAGATTCGCTTTCGTCTGGGTGTCGTCGAGATGAACGAGGATCTGGCCAGCCGTGACACGATCGCCATTGCGGACGAAGACCTGTCCCACAGTGCCGCCCTTCTGGTGCTGCACCGGCTTCACATAGCTGTCGACGACCAGTGTCCCCTGGGCAATCACCGCGCCGTTTATACGGATCGCCGAGGCAAGCCCGCCAAGAACTCCGACGAGCAGGGCAGCTGTCGCAAGGGCAAGCAACGTAAGTCGGCGGATCGCTCGTTCCGTCGATGTCACAGCCCCGGTCATGACGACAACTCCCCGCCGGCGCGAAGCAGTCGGACGAAGGAACCGGTGGCAGCGACTGACTTTGGTCCTGTCTTGAGAATATCGTTCTTCGGGCCGAGCGCTTTGCCCCGACCGCCCTCGAGAACCAGCACCTTGTCGACCACGGAAAGCGCGCTCGCCCGGTGAGCGATGATCAACACCACCCCTTGCCGCGACCGAACGGACTCGATTGCCTGCGAGAGTGCCAGCTCGCCCTGAACATCGAGATTGGAATTTGGCTCGTCGAGCACAACGAGGAACGGATCCGCGTAGAGGGCTCTTGCCAACCCGATGCGCTGCCGCTGGCCCGCGGACAGGGTTCTGCCCTGCTCGCCGATCCGCGTATCGAAGCCATCGGCAAAGCTCACGATCATATCGTAGACACCCGCGGCCCTGGCGGCCGCGATGATCAACTCCGAAGAGGCCTCCGGATCGAACCGGGCAATGTTGTCGGCGATGGTTCCGTCGAACAGCGACACGTCCTGCGGCAGGTAACCGATGTTGCGGCCGAGTGCTTCCGCCGTCCATTGTGAAAGCGACGCTCCGTCCAGCCTGATATCCCCGGCAAGGGGCGGCCATAGGCCAACGATGCCCCGCGCCAGCGAAGACTTGCCCGAAGCGCTCGGACCGACGATGCCAACTGCCTCACCCGCGCTAACCTCGAAGGACAGCCCGCGAATGATCGGCATCTTCGAGCCCGGAGCTCCCAGATGAAGGTTCTCCACGGCCAGTGATTGCCGCGCCGCCGGTAGCGCGACGTCTCGCTGCCGCCCGTCGGAGAGCTCGACCTCGCGGTCGAGGCGCGACCAAGCCTGGCGGGCAGCCGCAAATCCTCGCCAGTGCGCGATGGCAAGCTCGATCGGGGCGAGCGCGCGGCTCACGAGAATGGAGCTCGCAATCATGATGCCGCCAGTTGCTTCCTGTCGAATGACGAGTATGGCGCCCACGGCCAGCACGGCGGACTGCAGCAACATGCGCGCGGAGCGCGACAGGGTTGAAAGCGAGTTGACGAAAGTGGCCGTGCGCAAGTGACTGTCGAGGTGGCGCCGGTTGACTTCGGCCCAGCGCGCCGAGAGCATTCCACCAAAGCCCATTGCGACGACCGCTTCTGAATTGCGCCTCGCGGTTTCGGCGAAAGCCATTCGTTCAGAAAGGATGGTGGCCGTCTCCCTCGTCGGACCGCGTGATTTCAGCTCCGCAAGCAGCGCCAGCCCCGTCAAGAGGAGCGCGCCAGCCACGGCCGTGAGGCCAATCCAGTGATGAAACAGGAAGCAGAGGGCGAGGTAGAAGGGCATCCAGGGCAGATCGAACAACGCTCCCGGGCCAGGGCCGGACAGAAATCCACGCACTGTATCGATATCGCGGATCGTCTGCAGACCGTCTCCCGGCGCCGGCTTGCGCGATGCCGACAGCGCGACTGAGAGGAAGGCCGGCCCTGAGAACCGCTCATCCACCGCCCGTCCGATCTGCCCGAGAAGCAGGGATCGCGTGAGATCCAGAAGCCATTGGAACGCAAAGAGGGACACAACGATGATGACCAGACCGACGAGGGTCGGCAGGCTGCGGCTGGGAATGACGCGGTCATAGACCTGGAGCATGAAGAACGAGCCACTGAGCGCCAGGATATTGACGAGGCAACTGGTTACACCAAGCCCCAGAGCGCCAACACGCAACGACGAGAAGAGCCCAAAGAAGGGTCGCGGCTGCGAGAGGGATCCGGTTTCAGACAAATGGACTCCTTGTGGTCGTAGCGCAGACACACCATAGCCGAGGCCTTCGGTGGTCGAGAAATCGAGATCGCTTGCCTAGACTGAGGCAAAAGAGACCGAATGACGACCGCAAACAGCGGCGTCTCTTTATTCCGCGCTAAGTCGCCAAATCAGGCGTTAAGCGCGAAGTCGTGTTCCAGTCACTTCGTCGAATGACTGTCTTCTTTCGAACCGCGACAGCGCGATTGCTGAGCGATTCGGCAATACTTGTGAGGGCATTTTATGACATATATAAGATCCCGGTTGCAATTTGTGTCCGGATTTGCGTTTCCAGCCGCGGGTTCGAAGGCTCCGCAAGTCTCACCGGGTACGATCCAGGTTCAAATGATCTGCGCTGTGCATCTAATTGGTGGTAGCAAGTGCGGGCACCAATCGATCGGACAAATCCAGCGGCACCAGAGCAAGTATCGCCCTGTAGTCTCGAAGGCCTCGACTGAGAAAATCTCGCTGCGGCGCGTGCATATGGCCTGAGACCCCTGGCGAGACGGGAACCGAGATTCCGTCCACCCCACCGCACGCATGCATCGACGTCGCGTGTAGCGTCGGTATATCGGCCGCCACAATGGCGCCACAGATTTTCGTGGTTATTTCGATCAAAACAAGCGGATAGCGGACAATGAAGTTCCTGGTTCTATTTGCAACAGTGCTTTTGTTTGCGGCCTTTCACGCCGAGGCGCAGATTTACGGTCCATATGACGACTACGGTGACTATGGCGACTACGGCTACTATGATCCGTATGGTCCATATGGACCGCCACCCGACTATGGCGAGCCGGTGCCGCAGCGCCAACCCCGAACGGGAAGGAGCGGGACAATCGTCATTGCCACACGCGAGCACACGCTTGTCTATACGACGCCTCAAGGTGAACAGCTCGCCTATCCGATTGCGGTCGGGCGCCAGGGAAAACGATGGTACGGCACGACGCATGTCACGTCGAAGCGCAAATATCCCGAGTGGCGACCGACGGCCAGCATGCGCCAGAAGAATCCGAGACTGCCAATGGTCGTGCGTCCCGGCCCTTCCAATCCGCTCGGTACACGGGCCATTTATCTTGCGGACGGCCTGCTGCGCATCCATGGCACCAATGATCCGTCCTCGATCGGCACGAATGCGTCAAGCGGTTGCTTTCGCATGTACCGCGAGGACGTCGAGGAGCTCTACGAGATGGTCCGTCCGGGAACACGGGTGATCGTCCGGCGGTGATATAATAATCGCCCAGTTCGGGTGTCGGCCACACAAAAACTTTTCAAGGGTCCACGTCTGGCGTTTGGAGGCGCCTTGATACGACCGCCAACGCTGGCCTCGACGTCCCGTCATCAAAGCTTCATGCGGCTCTGCCATCACCTCATGACGATGTCGAATCCAAATCTCGCCGAAATCCGTCCCGTGTCATCCCGCATCTCACCGACTGCCTCGCCGCGCCTTGCGGCATTGGCGGTAGCCGTTCTCCTTGGAGGTGCCAGAGCGCGAACATCGCTGCGTCGCCGCCTTGATGGCGAATTGGTCGCAAAAGCGCCGAGGGACTATCAGACCGAGATCGACGTTGCCGTCGAGCGCATCATCGTCGATGAGCTGAACCGATCCTTTCCCACCTACGCGATCAAAGGCGAAGAAGCAGTCGGCAACCGGAACGCAAAGGAAGGCGTGCCTGTCATCTATATCGATCCCATCGACGGGACGACAAATTTCGCCTGGGGAATTCCGCATTTCGGGATGACAATCTCGATCGTAGAGGAAGGCGAACTTGTCGCCGGCGTCGTTTACGACGCGATGCTGGATGAGCTTTTCAGCACGGAACTCGGCGGCGGAGCCTATTTGAATGGCGAGCGGATCCGGTGTGTGAGCTCGAAGGGAGTTGAAGACGTGCTCGTAGGGGCCGGCCTGCCGATTCCCGGACAACTGAAGGCCGTGCCGGAAGACGTGTACTTCAACGCGGTCAAGCGGTTGATGGCCACAACCGCGGGCGTGCGACGGCTGGGTTCGGCGGCCTTGTCGATCGCCTATGTCGCCTGTGGTCGCCTGGACGGTTTTTTTGAGGATGGCTTGTCACTGCACGACTACGGCGCCTCCGCCCTTTTGGTGCGCGAGGCAGGCGGCAAAATCTCGGCGTTTGATGGTGGACCCGTCACCGCGAACGGAGACATCGTTGCCGGCAATCCCGCCCTCCATCCCTGGCTTGTCAAAGGCTTTCAGGCCTGATCTTCGATCAGAAGCCGTTCCAGCCCGACCGGATCATCCGTCGTGATCTGGTCAGCCTTCAGTTCCAGGAGCCGTTTGAAGCCGGGCAATGCGGAAGGGACGGCGGAGTTGATCGTATAGGCGTCGACGAGCCGCCCTGCCCCCTGAAATGCGCCGATCACGTCGTAGCCCGCCTGATCCGCAAATAGCACCAGGCGGCGATCGAGATAGATCATTTGCGCGCGCGGCACGGCTCGTAGCGCACCGGCAACAAAACCCACGAAATCGCGTGTTTCCATCAGCCGCTCGATGGCGCCGTCGTGGCAGGGGTCGTAGCCGATTGCCATGTCAGGCACCGCATGCGAGAGCCGCTCGACGGCGAGCGAGTCACCGCCTGAAAGAATGACTGAGTCGGCAACAGGCGAAATAGCCGCCGCGAATGCGGCGATGTCGGCGTCGCGAATTACGTCCGAATTTTCTTTCAGGTCAAGCTGCAATCCCGCCCTCGGATCCCGGCCGACCTGAGCCAACAGGCGCCCGAGATCCGCAAGCATCATGACCTTGTGTTCGCTCGGCGCCCCGAATGGATCGCGAAGATGCAAGCCACGCAGGTAAGCCTCGGATGCGGATCGAACCATCCCGGTGCCGGTTGTCGCGGCATCAAGCGTCTCGTCGTGCAGCACCGCAAAACCATCACCGGCAAAGCGCATCAGATCGACCTCGACGCTGGCGCCGAGTTCCATGCCTTCCACAATGCGCGCGCCGGTAAAGGAGATGTCGCCGGCAAATCGATGTCCCCGGTGCCACTTCAGCCAGGTACGATGCCCTGCTCTGTCGATCGCAATTCCACGGCCCTCAAGCATGACCAAACACCCGATTGTTCTCCTGTGTCAGGACCGCGACGGACTGGTGAACGAGCCGGTTGTCTCGGAACGCCCTGAAGGCGGCCGCCACCGGTTTCACCGACGTGCCCATGGTCCAGCCACTGTTGCTTGATGTCATCGCTTTCATTCTTGTTCCGTCGCTGAGATCGACGTCGACGATCTTATGGGTGCCAAAATCGATGCTACGGTGAACGATGCCGGTACCCATCTCGTTCGCCGCGACAAGTGACAATGCTTCCGGTCGAATCGCAAGTACGATTTCTCCGTCCGCAACGGGAACAGGGAGCGAAAAGGCTGCATGTTGGCTGATGCCATTCCTGACCGTGGTGCGAATGAAGTTCATCGAACCGATGAACCCGGCGACAAACTCGGTCTCTGGCTCGCGGTAGATGCGATCGGGCGGCGCAATTTGCTCGGTGCAGCCATCGCGTAACACGACGATCCGGTCGGCGAGCGCCAACGCTTCATCCTGTCCGTGCGTGACGAAGAGCGTCGTGATGCCAAGCCGCTGCTGAATGTCGCGCACCTCCTCACGCAACCGCTCACGCAAGTGCTGGTCGAGGCTGGCGAAGGGCTCGTCGAGCAGGAGAATCTTGGGTTCGAGCACCAGCGAGCGGGCCAGCGCCACACGCTGCTGCTGGCCACCGGAAAGCTGCGTGGTGATGCGCCTGCCGTAGTCGGCAAGACCAACGAGCGCCAGCGCCTGTTCGACGCGCTCTTTTATCTCGGCTCTGGGAAGGCGGCGAAGCTTGAGGCCGAATGCAATATTGTTGAAGACGTCCATATGCGTCCACAGGGCATGGCTTTGGAACACCATGCCCGTCGGACGTTTTTCCGGCGGCAGTGACGTAACATCCTTTGCATCTATCAGAATGCTTCCCCCGGTCGGTCGTTCGAAGCCGCCAATCATGCGCAGCAATGTCGACTTGCCTGATCCGGAAGGACCAAGCAAACAGACCAGTTCACCATCCTCGACATCGAGGGAGACATCGCGGACCGCATAGGTGGCGCCGAAGCTCTTGGATATCCCTTTTATGGTCAAGCGTGCCATCTGAAGCCCTTCCTGGTGCCATCCGCCGCAATGAACATCATGCTCCCAGCCCCCTTGCGAAGGTACCGGTGCCGACCACTCTTCGGGCAAACATCAGTGCGACGAAAGAGGGAACCCACAGCATCACCGATAGGACGGCGCCATACTGAACGACGATCTGGTTGTTGATGAAGGTGACCATGAGGACCGGCATCGTGCGGATCTGCGGCGCTCCGATCAGCCACGCCCCTTCGGTTTCGTAGAACGTCCCGACAAAGGTCAGCAGGAGGGCCGCAGCGATCGTTGGCGCCGCCTGCGGCAGGGTAATCGACCAGAAGACACGCAAAGGGGTTGCCCCGGCATCGCGCGCGGCCTCTTCCATTCGCCGATCGACGTTCTTGAAAGCCGCCACGGGAATCCAGATCATCAGCATCAGCGTTCCGACCAGTTGAATGAGGACCACGCCCCAGAACGTGCTGATCAATCCGATCTGAAGAAAGATCCCGGCGATCGCCACCAGAAGCCCGAATTTCGGGAAGGCATGCGACGCCAGGAACGACAGAAAGAGAACGTCCCTGCCCGGGAATTTCATGCGCGCAAAGGCATAGGCGGCCGGGAGACAGATTACCGCTGAAAGAATGGTCACCGTCGTCGCCAGACGAAGGCTGAGAAAAAGGGCGTCCCACACATCGGTTCGCGACAATGTCAGCGACCAATAGCGCAGTCCGAACTGTTGGGGGATCACAGCCGGGTAGCGCCAGACCTCGCTGAAAGCCCAGGTTCCGACGACAACGAGCGGCAAAGCGATGAACAGCGTCAGCAGCAACGCCAGCAGGGCGCCGATCAAATCCATCTCCGCGATGACAAGCCTTCCGTGCCTCATCACACGCCTCCCCTGTTGCGGGCGATTGAGCGCACGTAAAGCACTCCGAAGACAAGGCAGAAGCCGAAGGCGATGACAGCCTGCGTCAGAGCGTTGACGGGGTCGTTCATGTCCGAGAACGTCCGCTGCATGAAGGGCCCCATCATCTCCGGCGATGCCGGCCCGAGAAGATAAGGCAGCGTGAAGGACGAGAAGATGCCGAGGATTGCGAAAGAAGTGGTGACGAGCAGGGAATTGCCCATCCGCGGCATGATGATCGACAGGAAGACGCGCAGCGGCGAAGCGCCGACGTCCCGTGCGGCTTCGATGGAGCTCTTTGGAATATTTCCCAGTCCAGCCGTCAGCATGAGGACCGTGAGCGGCAGGTTATCCCAGACGAGACCGATGACCGGCCCCCACGGCGTCAGGTAGGGTGACGGCAGCTTCGGCAATCCAACGCCATTCAGCAACACGTCGACGGCGCCGTTGGGGCCAATGGTGCGGATCAGCGCATAGGACAGAATGATCGAGGGCACGAACATCGGAAAGATGGCAAGCCCTTGCACATAGGCCGAGAGCGGCCCGCGGGAAAACCGGAGATAGAGCGCGATCGGCAGGCCGATTGCCAGAAGCAGCACTCCGCAAACCAGGGTCGTCCAGAGCGTGATCCAAAGGTTTGCACGACTGTACTGGTCGCTGAAAAAGAACTGGTAGGAGCCGAAGGATATCGCCGATGCGCCACCCGGCTGCGCGACGAAGATCGTGCTCGCGACCGCCGACAGGATCGGGTAGATGATCAGCCAAGCCAAGAGAAGCGCAGGCAGGGCTACCAAACCAAGCCCCACCCAACCTTGGCTTCTCATTGGCGCGGACCATCGCGCCAACAGCGGAAGTGACATTGACCTGCGCATCAGGTGCGGCTGATCCCCCGTGCGACGTTGCGATACCAACCGTCGTTGATGGTGGTTTCCCAATCACCGCCCGGGAAGGTGGGGATGGTCGCCGGGATGACATCGGCATACTTCTGGCGCAGCTCGTCCGAGATATGCTCCCATGATACGCCCGGGAAACCGCCGATCTCGGTGATGATCGCTTCCTGCATTTCCTTGGTCAGCAGGAAGGCGGCGAGATTCATTGCTGCGTCCTTGTTGGCGCCGTTCGAGAACACGGTCAAGCGGGAGAAGCCGCCGCACAATGCGAGATCGCCCAGCTGAACGAGACCGGTCGTCTCCGGCAGAACACCTTGCGAGATCGCCTGCAGCACCTGGTCGGACCAGACGGGCGTCATCGTCACGACGCCTTGCGCCAGAAGCTGGATCGACTGCGTGTTGCCGGCCGTATAGGCGCCCTTCTCGTAGAGGGACGGCGCCAGATCGTTGAGAAGTGCCCAGGCCGGCGTCACGGCTTGGTTGGCGTAATCGGCCGTGAAGTTGTCGATCGTGAACTTCTTCGGGTCACGACCGTTGGCTTCGTGGATGGCGCGGCGAACGAAGTTTCCGCCGGAGCCACCCTTGTCGGGACGATTATAGATGAACTGGCCCGGATTGGACTTGATCCAGGCCGTCAGCTGTTCCCAGCTCCTGGGTGCATCCTTCGGGTCGAGCTTGGTCTTGTCATATGCAAGCAAGACCTGCGAGCCGCGATAGGGTAGCGAATACTTGCTGTCGAATGCGAGTGGATTGACGTGGCCGAAGCCTTCGACGTTCTGCGCCGAGAATTCGACCCAGAGACCGGCTTCAGCGCCCGCCGGCGGAAGACGTGGATCGAAGCTCTCGAAGATATCGGCCTGCGGATCCGTCTTCGTCTTGAGCGCTGCCAGAGCGCGGTCTGCAATCGCGCGCAAACCGGTGTTGTCACCGGCGTCCGTAATCTTCACGGCCAAATCCGGATGAGCCTTTTCGAAGGCGGGGCGGACGATGTTGTTCCAGAAGTCGATGATATTCGCGTCCGATCCGCTATAGAGATCGATCGTCTTTGTCGCGGCCGATGCCAGGGGTGGCATCATCAGCATGCCGGCGGCCGCGGTTGTGGTGACAAGGAAGTCGCGTCTGTTCATAGCCCTCTCCATTGGCTCGCGTGTAGAAGGCCGTGCTACGCCTGGCGCGTCACAGACTCATGACAGCAGCGCCGATTTAGGAGAAATATTGCACAGCTGCGCAATCCATCTCGTCCCCTTTGGAAAGGGAAGTCATACGAGTCAGCGCGAACGGTGGATGGGGGATGCCTCTCTTGATCTGGCACGCGGAAACCTGTCGGCCGCGCTCGAAGGTTACGGGCAGCGCGGCATGGTCCGGACCGGGTGGACCAGGGACGATGCGATCACGACTTTGATCGCCGATTGGAACCGCGGCTACGATCCGGCCAAATCCCTGCGCATCGCCGTCGCGATGTCCGGATGCTGAATAAGATTGAACGGTCACGCGTTCAAGCCGGAAGACGGATCGCGGCATTTCGCGGCCGGGGACCAGATCGTCTTTCCTTGTCTTCGACAACATGCGGTCGTCGGCACCGAGCACGAGGTAGTTGCCGCTCTATGCGATGCATCAGAAAAAGGTGGTAGAACTCCTCGACAGGAATCGTTTGAGGGTCCTATGAGATGCGACCGCATGCAATGATAAGGCTGATTGAGTTCGGGCGTGAGCATTTCCCAACGGTCGCCGGTTGGCTTCGCAGCGAGCGCGACCTGGTGCAATGGGGCGGACCTGATCTGACCTATCCACTAAGCGACCATCAACTTGAGCAGATGGTAGAGGAAGGGCAAACGACACCACCATCACGGCTGTGTTGGATGGCGGTTGACGTTGCTCAAACCTTGGTGGGCCATGTCCAGCTTGCTCTCGACTGGAAGAATGGCGTCGCGCGGGTGGCTCGGGTCATAATAGCGCCTGAGGTTCGCGGAAGGGGGCATGCGTCCGCTCTATTAGAGTCGGTGGTGATGCAAGCTTTCTCCTACGACGAGATCGAGAGAACTGAACTCAACGTATATAGCTGGAACGCGGCAGCTGTCCGAACCTACAACAAGGTCGGCTTTTCTCATGAGGGATTGAGGCGGTCATCCGTCCGGGTTGGCGATGAGAGGTGGGACACGGCAGTCATGGGCATATTGCGGCCCGAGTGGGAAGCGAGGCGATTATGACAGGAGTCCCTGCGGTATCGATCACTGGACAAGGTTCGGTGGAGGTGGGGATGCGCTCGATGGATCGTAGTTGTAGTCCTCTATGATATCCGGAGAATTCCTTAGTAACTCGTCCATACACCATCGCCCGGATGGCGGACTAGGGGTTCTCCCCGATGGTCATGCAGCCTTCCAATTCATCCTCAATGTCGCGACAAAGGGTCTCATATTCAGCGGTGAGCGTGTAATCGGCATTCGATCTGAACCTGTCTCTAGCCCTGATCGCGAAAGCGTAATTCTCAAGTTCGTAGGTCCACCAGTGAGCAATTGACGCGTGGCATCGTAGATGAGGGCGACGCACGAGGAGCGACGCCAGGCCGTAACGAAACGCATCGAAAGGTGGCTGTTCCATTTTCCTCAGACCTCTGAACAGCATCTTAACACTCCCCCTGAGTTTTTGTTACAGGATCCTGAGCGCCACAGGAGCGCGAATGACTCAGTGCACTCACCATCCGCACCTGTCATTGAGGAGTGGGCGCCTAGCCTGAGCCTTCCTTCATGCCGACCTACCGGATCGTAGTGAAGCATCATCGGAACAAGAAGTTTATCGTGCGCCGCTTCCCGATCTTCACCGGCTATGTATTCGTCAACCTGCCGACACAGCGGTTCGTCCCGGTCGAGGCCGTGGAGGGTGTCGGGAAACGTCTGAAGTACAGCCGGACCTACGGCGAAGCCCCAGCCGTTCAGCTTCCAGCAAGAAGTGATTGATCGCCTCCGATACATGGTCTGGGAGACGACCAGGAGTACCTGCTGGAAAAGGCTTCACGCATGCGACAGGAGGAAGTTGATCGGGAGATGATGGAGGCCAAGAAGCCTGCATCAAGAGCTAGCCGCAAGATCCGGAACGCCGCACTCGACTCTCGGTCGGCCGCAACGCCTGTCCCGCTAGAGTTTTCTACTAGCGGTAGGTTCTGATACCACTATTGAAGTACGTGCGATGGATGGTTGGTTGTGCTCTTATGGGCGCGGCCCAAATTCGGCCTCTGTAACAATGCTCGGGGGTCCGCGAACCCCTGCGGACCTCTTAATTCCCCCAAATTATTTAGTCGCACTAATGCAAACGAGGCGTCGCACTTTCATCGTCGAGCGATATTTTTCGCATGGCTTGCAAAGTCGCTCGCAAGCAGAGAGGCGCACTGCCATGCGGAACCCCAAACAAGGCCAGTGCGCCTCTCCCCCACATGTCTCAAAGCGACGCAGCTGCCGTGAAGAACGCGTCGATCTGCTCCGTGAAGCCCATGGCGGCGAAACCCGCTGCCCGGACGAACGATCCGGAATACGCATAGGCGATCTGAACTGCCTTGGACTGCGAAGCGCTCCACGCGTCGACTTCCTCCAGGAGGCGGCGGCTAGAAACTGTAGCTTGAACTGCCCAGCGGAAACACTTGCTAATTTCCGCTCCATGACAGGCCCCGAGGCGATGAATTCCGCCTCTTCCTCCGGGGTCATCTCATACTCGACACCATTGACGATTTTCTTCAGCCGCGTAGCGCCGTTCTCCGCGAGAGCCGCGGTGTAGTTCCCCGATTTCTCTTGCTATTCAACGGCCAATGATAGCTAGGTCTGTTTTCACGAGGAGACTGCGCAAATGGCCAAGGGTCAGGTACGAAGCAACAAGGAAGTTAGGAAGCCCAAAAAGGACAAGGCTGCCCCCAAAAGCGCCCCGCCCACTCTAGGTTCTCAGGTCAAGGATAGCCAAAGCGGCTTGAAGAAGAAGTAAGGTATGCAGAGGCGAAATACAGTCGCCTGTTCTACGCCCACGCAATAAGGAGGCCGTAGTGTCAAACCAAAGACCGCGACGCGGCAAAGCCGATCCGGGGTTCTCGGGGCGTGAACCATACCACGTTGCAACGTTTGCAGAGAAGCACGGCATCGCCACGTCCGATGCACAGCGCATCATCAAAATGCATGGATCTGACCGTGATGCTTGTGACAAGGCCGCTAACCGGCTGAAATAGCATAGACAGCCGAGGGCGGCGGGTGAAGGGTCGATTGCGGCTGTACCGTTCGGCTCGGAACGCCAGGTCTTATTGCTGTGGCCGGAAGCGCAGAAACAGACGCCTGATCTCCAGACCAATCAATGTCGCTGCAGGGGGAAACGCCACTTGCAGAGCATAGTAGACAAGTCGAAGGAAATCCGGGTCGGGAGCACTCCACAAGTTGCCCCCACTCGAGATACCGAGGTCTATGTATTGCTCGATCCATCGGAAAACGGCGTCTGCCACTTCCTCCGGCCCTGCCCCGACCTTGTCGGAAAGCCGCTCTATATCAACGTTGATCAGATCGCCTCGGTGAGCCAGCCGGGCAACCAAACGGTGGTCGTCGTACCTGCCCCAGGACGAGACGGAGCCCTTGCATACGCCGTTAATGAACCCTGGAGTGTGCGGAGGGGGAGGTTCCGGGAAGGGGTCCAGCCGACCGCAGAAAGAAGCCTGCGCAGGAGCGATCAGCGGTGCGGTGACACAGGAAGAGGGCCAGTCCGCATTCCTTGCGGCAGCCAGTGAAGCAATGGTCATATTCAGGATCGCCTGAGCAGGAACGCAGCCGGCCGAGGATCAGATTGACCCTGAGCACTCCGCTGATCGCATAAAAAAAACCCGAAGCGTTGCGGGCGGGGCAGTTTATCGATCGGTGAAAAGGCCGCACCATGCGCGCATCGCATAGGAAACCCGTCGGTATTCGCGGCCGACGGGTTTCGATAGCTAGAAATTAAAATACACGCCCACACCGGACCTGCGATGGTAGGGGTAGTAGTCGCGATAGCCGTATCGCGGATAACCGTAATACCGCTGATGGCCGTAGTACCGTGGACGGTAGCACGACCCGTAATACCGGCAATCGCGATAGGCGTAGCGTCGGTTCTTATAGTGGCCGTACGCATGTCCATTCCCATGGTCGCGGTGGTCGACCTGTTCGACGTCAGTGGCGTGCATTGGTACTGTTTTCGGCACAACGATCGGCGCAGCATTAAGCGGCAGGGCGAACGATCCAGCCATGATCATGGCGGCGAGTGAGGGCATGAGCTTCTTCATCATCGGAACATCCTTTCAGAATGCGAGTCTGAGGTAATGGGCATTAACCTCCGATGAACGGCTGCTCGTTGAACTCCGGCTGGCTTCTTATGCTGGCGTTGGAGACAAGTGGTGAATGAACTTGACGCATTGAGCGCTCAACGCCATTTCATCTCCGCGCTCGGGCGGGTGCGAACCCCAAACCTATCGGCATGCGGCTGTCGGCAACCTCTTCAAGGAGAGGCGCTATGCGCATGGCCCATCACCCGTCCGACTTCATCGGGTATGAACTCCGGTACTCCTGCACCAAATGCCAACGAAGCGGATCGATGCCCGCCGCGGGTGCCCTCGCCCGTTACGGGAACAAGGCGTTGCCTGAGCTTCGCTATGACTTCGCTCGGGAATTCGGATGCGATCGCGGACCCAACGCACCATTCAATGACAAGTGCGCGATAAGGTACGACAGCTCGGCAGAGAAGATGCTGGGCATCGAGGTGCCGCCGCCTAAGGCCGATCACGAAAGAACACTCGGCGAACTGGCGCGGTATGAGGCGCTGTTTGCGCTATGTCTGGAGTGCAACCGCCGGAAGCATATCGATCGCTGGGGGATACAGAAGAAGGTCGGGAAGGGATTGACGCTCGCTCAACTCGCCGGCCTCATGCGCTGCAAGTGTGGGCACAAGGGCGCCCTCTTGATGGTGAGGCATTAGTCGCGAGACTGAAGGGAGGTTTGGGAATGTGCTGACGCATCTACATCAAGGCAACTCTCGAGGAGATGCTGCAGAACTTCGCGTTCGCCGAACGCGGTGACGTCGGGAGCCTCAGCAACCAGTTCCCGAGGTATAACAGCGCCCCTTCCCTTTACTATCCGATCATCATTCGCGACATGGTGCGCGAGCCTGATATCATGGGGCCGGTCTTCGTTTCAGTTCGTTGGGGCCTCCAACCGTCTTGGATGAAGCCGGGAGGCCGACCGCCTCCGATCAACGCACGCCGCGAGGGCATCGCCACCAATGGCCTGTTCAAGTCGGCGTATCGATTACGTCGGTGCCTCGTGCCAATCAACGGCTACTTCGAATGGAAGGACATCACGGGACGGGCAAGAACAAGCAGCCCTACGCGATTGCCGTGGCCGATGACAGCCCATTCGCGCTCGCCGGCATATGGGACACATGGAGAGATCCAACCACCGGCGTTGAGATCCGCAATTTCGCGGCCATTACGTGCCCACCAAACGAGATGATGGCGACAATCCATGACCGAATGCCCGTCATCCTGCATCGAGGCGATTACGACCGGTGGCTATCACCGGAGCCAGACCCGGACGACCTCATGAGGCCCTTCCCCGCCGAACTGATGAAGATGTGGCCGGTCGACAGAAAGGTCGGCTCGCCAAGGAACGATACGGCGGACATCATCGACGAGATCGACCCTGATCCCGAACCGACGATGATCTGATCGAGGGGCCAGGCCAGCGCCTAGTCGCAGACGTTCCTGTATCGCACAACCCGGTGGCCGTGGCGGTATCCGTAGTACCTCTGTGTCCAGCAGCGTTGGGCGTCGCGATATCCCGGGCCATCGTAGTCGTCATCGTACACGTAGCGTGGTGAAGAGCGATAGTACCGCGGGGCTGGCGGATCATCGTAGTAGCGAGGGCCGGTGCCATACTCAAAGTAGATCTGAGAGAATGCCGGCGACGCTGACAGCGTAGTCGCGAACGCCAGCGCTGCGATAGCGAGCTTCTTCATGTCTTATTCCCATTCCGGTTTGCGCATAGACGTTGGTAAGGCGGTGTCTCACGCTTCGGTCTTAATACGTCATTAGCGTTGTTCCTGAACATCGGACCTAAGTCCGAGATGGATAGGACTCGGGTCTGGTGGCTTCAGGACCTTTGTCCGACTGTTCAAGCCAGCCCTATCCCGCATAACTTGTGCCGTCCAACCCCACCGGACACCGGAATGCTCCGGCACGCCCCTCGTGTCTAAACCCCTCGGAGCTTCCGGAGCCGGCCTCATAGCGCAACCCGCAGCGAGAGCGCTCGAACCACAACACTGAGGTTCCGGCGTGTATTTTGTCGGTGACTGATATTAGTGGTTGGTGTAATTTTTCTGTGTCTGCCTCCCATTGGAGAGACAGGGAGGTTCCGTGGTCGGCTGGACCCCTTCCCGGAATCTCCCACTTCTGCCGGAATTTAGGTCGGGGCACCACAACGTCATGGGCTGCGAAAGCAGCCAATCAGCATGGACGCAAGCCTAGAGCATTTCGAGCTTCCACCGAAGCGGGACAAACGGAGGATGGGGCAATGATTTATACTAGCTGCTTAGTACTTTTGCGCGGATAGAAACCTTTGCGAGTAAGTGTATATTAGGAGCGTCGCAACCTGGGATGTGACGGAGCGAAGCCTTCGTCTCGCGGACCCCCGCCGCCAACGAGACTTCACTTCAGAAATAGTGGCAGGGAGGTTCGACCCTCTCATGAACCTCCCTGTTTTAATCGGCGCTCATGCCATAGCACACTCGGGGTCGCCGCTGACTCCATTGTTTGCATAACCATAGCACGAGATGAAGGCGCCTTGAGGCTCCGGGGCAGGCCGCCAGCCAACTCGGAATACTGGGCGGCCATCTGGATTTCTCATGTGTGCCTCCCAGTTCAATCTTCTCGAGATGTAGTCGCCAGTAGTGACGCCCGTCTCGCGGCCGTTATTCCGCAGCTACGGCAGTGCGGCTGCTGTTCAATGCAATGAGACCCTTTGCGCGCTCAAGCGATGCGCTCTGCTCGTTGCGATAGCGGGCGCCGATTTCCATCATCAGAACGGTGCCGGGCAGGAACTCAAGCTCGCTGAAAATATCCTCCCAATCAATGTCACCCCAGCCAAGTGGCATGTGCAGGTCGCCGATGCCGAGCGCGGTCGATTCCTGAAGATGATAGGGCTTGTAGAAGGCCTGCGGACGACCGAAGGAATCATGGACGTGCAGGTGGCCGGCAACGGGCGCCATGGCGCGGATCTGTTCGCGGAAGTTCAGGCCGCGATAGGTCGCCTCTATATAGGCATGGCTGAAGTCGATCAGCGCCACCAGGTTCGGATGGCCGACCGCGTTAACCGTCGCGGCAACCTCGGCCGGCGTCTGCCGGTACTGGCCCGGTTCCGTGGTGAAGATGTTTTCGAAGGCGATGCGCACGTCGTAGCGTTTGGCATGTTCAGCCAGCTCGAACAGAGCCTCGCGTTCGCGCTGATCAGCCGTGGCGCGCTCGAACAGTTGGTCGGCGCGCAAGTGGCCGCCATGCTGTACGATCACCCTTGCACCGATCCGATCGCAGACCTCGACGAGCGCCTTGGCGGCATCGATCTGATAGCGTGCGGTTGCCGGGTCCATGAAGTTTGACGATACGAGCCCATGGACCGTGTAGCGGAATGGAAACTGGGCGGTCAGTGCGGCCAGGCGTTCTGCGCGATCCTTGACGACGCGGCCACCGGCGATCAGGTCGATGGTCGTCAGGCCGAGTTCGACGGTCTCCACACCGAGGCCAGCAAGGCGGCGCAGATCGGCTTCGAGGCTGTCGAGTTCTCCGTCGGTGGAACCGGAATTGAAGCCGGTCGAGATGATATTGCTCATGGGCATGTCCTTTGTTGAGGGTGTGTGAACTGCGGCGGTGTCGCCGCAGAATGGAGAGGTCCGGCTTGCCACACGTGAGCCCTGAGTCCGCCTCAACTGACGGTCGGGTCCAGCTTGTCGCGAAGCCAGTCGCCGGCAAGCGAGATCGAAAGCGTCGTCAGCATGATGACCGTGGCTGGTGCCAACATGATCCAGGGGGCACGCGTCAGGTATTCCCGTCCGAAGCCGACCATGTTGCCAAGACTGGTCTCAGGCGGCTGGACACCCAGCCCGAGGAACGACAGGCCGCTTTCCATCAGGATGATCTCCGGAAAGGTCAGCGTCATCGAGACGATGAGGGTCGAAGCGACATTGGGCAGGATGTGGCGGAGATAGACCCGCGTCGGGGTCGCGCCGAGCTGCACAACTGCCGCCGCATAGCCCTGCGCGCCAGCGGCAATGGCCAGGCCGCGAGCAATGCGGGCATAACGCTCCCAGCCATAGAAGCCCATGAGGCAAACCAAGAGCACCATGGATGAGCCGAAAAAGGCGAGTACAAGCGACATGATCAGGAAAGGCAAGGCCGCCTGGAAGTCCGCCAGCACGAGCACGACGTGCTCGACTGCGCCGCGAAAACGGGCAGCGGCGAAGCCGAGAAGCGTGCCAAAGACTGCTGACAGAAGCGTCGCGCCAAAGGCGATGATCAACGAGAGGCGGATCGACTGGATCAGGCGCGAGAGAACGTCGCGACCCAGCTCGTCTGTGCCAAGCCAATGTTTGCTGGAGCCGGGTGCGGAAAGCCGGCTGGTGAGGTCCATGGCGGTAATATTATAGGGCCGCATGTGGTCGGCGAAGGCAGCAACCACCACCATTGTGAGAAGCCATATAATGCCGAGGAAAACGAGCGGCGGTACGGTTTGCAGCAGCCGCGACGTCCTGCCATTTGCCATTCGGACGGTCCGCGCTTCACCAAGTTCGACATTAGCCATACTTCTTTCCTCAATGTCCTGTGTGAGAGCGCAACCGCGGATCGAGCCAGCCATAGAGCAGATCGACAACAAGATTGGAGACGACCATCGTGGCTGCGATGATCAGGAGAATGCATTGAACGACCGCCAGATCTCGATTGCTGACAGACACGACTAGCAAACGACCGATGCCCGGCCAGGAGAAGATCGACTCAACGACAACGGCACCCGCGATCAGCGATCCGACCATGAAGCCGACGATGGTGACGATCGGGACGGCGGCATTGGGCAGCGCGTGGCTCCAGACGACGTCGCGCCACTTCAGCCCCTTGGCAGACGCCGTCCGGATATAGGGCTGCCCCATCACCTCGATCATGGCGCTGCGCGAAAAGCGGGCAAGGATGCCGATCCCCCCAATGCTCATCGTGATCGTCGGCAGGATGCCATGCATCCACGTGTCCTGACCGCCGGATGGCAGAAGCCCGAGCATGACGGAGAAAATCAGAACCAGCACGAGCCCCATCACGAAGGAGGGAATTGTGAAGCCAAAGATCGCCAGAAGGATGACCCCGCGATCGGCAAAACTCTGCCGATGCAGCGCGGCGTAGACGCCTGCTGGAATGCCGATCACAAGTTTCAGGATCAACGCCGGCACCGTCAGTTGCAGGGTGGCCGGAACGCGCTCCATGACGAGACGCAGAGCTGACGCCTTATCGCGCATCGACACGCCAAAATCGCCGGTGAATATCGATTTGAGATAAGCGATATACTGAATCCAGAGCGGCTGATCGAGACCCCACGCCTTTCTGAAGGCGTCGATGGAATCCTGCGGCACGTCGGGTCCCAGCATGACCTGCGCCGGATCGCCCGACATGCGCAAAACGACGAAGGCAAACGTCACGACAGCGAGGATCGTGATCAGCGCCCGGAACAACCGCACGAGAACGAAGCGGATCATGTGAACATTCCCTATGCTGCAATCCGGGCGTCTTCGCCCGCTGTCACGTGGCACGCCACTGTCCGCCCGTGCCCGATGGTCTTAAGCTGAGGCGCGTCGATACGGCAGCGATCACGCGCCAGCGGGCAGCGCGGATGAAAGGCGCAGCCTGACGGTCGGTTTGCCGGATTGGGCGGCTCGCCCTGAAGGATCGTGCGTCCTTGCAGCGGGATGCCCGCACGCGGTACGCTCGATACCAGAGCGCGCGTATAGGGATGCATCGGCGAGTGGAAGATCACGTCAGCCGATGCCTCTTCGACGACACGGCCGAGATACATGACGGCAACCTTATCGGCCATGTTGCGCACCACCTTGAGGTCATGGCTGATGAACACCATTGCGATGCCGTGCTGCTGCTGAAGATCGCGAAGCATGTTGATGATCTGGGCCTGGATAGAGACGTCGAGGGCCGAAACCGGTTCGTCGCACACCAGAAGCTTCGGGCGGGAAGCGATTGCGCGTGCGATCACGGCGCGCTGGCGTTGGCCACCTGACAATTCGTGCGGGAAGCGTGTGGCCTGTTCCGGCCGAAGGCCAACCGCGTTCATCAGTTCCGCAACCCGTGCGGCGCGATGTTCCCTTGGGATCAGCCGGTGGATTTCCAGCGGTTCGGACAGCTGCGTGGCAATCGTCAGGCGTCGGTCGAGGGCTGCGAGCGGATCCTGGTAGACAAGTTGCATCTTTGCCCGCAGCTTGCGCCACTCCGGGGTTCTGCTTTCCGGCATGGGCTTGCCATCGAACACGACCTCGCCTTCCTGTGCGGCGTCGATCCCGAGCAGCATACGCCCGAGCGTCGATTTTCCCGAGCCAGACTCTCCGACGATGCCAAGGGTCTCGCCGGGCATCACGGCCAGCGAGATACCGTCGACGGCGCGCACCGGTGTCGGGCGACCTAACAGTCCACGGCGGACTTGGTAGATGCGAACGAGGTCGCGGACTTCGATCAACGGCGTCAATGCATCATCCCCTCTGCGATGCGGTCTCTCGTCTCGGCGGCAATCGCGGCTGGCGGGACTGGCCGAGCACATGCGAGCTGGCGTCCACGGCCGATCGAAACAAGCGGAGGCAACTCGTGACTGCATGCCTCGACAGCGCGAGGACAGCGCGGCGAAAAGGAGCATCCTTTGGGCAGGTTCTGTGGATCCGGCACAGTCCCTGCAATCGGGATCAAACGTTGCCGCGGACCATCGATACCTGGAATGGCGTCGAAGAGACCGCGGGTATAAGGATGGCGTGGCTCAGCGAAAAGCTCGTCCACCATCCCTTCCTCGACAATGCGCCCGGCATACATGACGCATACTCGTTCGCAAACCTGCGACACTGCGCCGAGGTCGTGACTGATGAAAACGGTCGCCATGCCCGTCTCGGTCCTGAGAGAGGTCAACAGGTCCAGGATTTGCGCCTGGATTGTCGCGTCGAGCGCTGTCGTCGGCTCGTCGGCGATCAGCAGATCCGGTTCGCCGGCAAGGGCCATCGCAATCATCAACCGCTGGCACTGTCCGCCTGAGAATTCATGCGGATAAAGGTCAAAACGGCGCCGCACATCCGGGATGCCGACCATATCCATAAGCCGCCATGCTTCAGTCTTTGCCGCCTCGCCGCGAAGGCCGCGGTGAATGAGAAGCGCCTCGGTGATCTGGCGCCCGATCTTCAGAACCGGATTGAGAGAGCTTGACGGGTCCTGGAAAATCATCGCGACGCGTCCGCCTCGGACTTGCTCCAGCGCGGAACGAGGCGCGGCGAGCAATTCCTGCCCGTCGATTTTGACCGATCCCATGACGCACGCCTTGCCGGGCAACAGACCCAGCGCCGCAAGCCATGTCACCGACTTGCCGCAGCCCGATTCACCGACCAGGCCGACGGCCTCGCCTTTTGCAATATCGAGATCGATCCCATGCAGTACCTGCACGCTATCGAAAGCGACTTTCAGCCCGCGCATTTCCACGAGCTTGGCGGCAGCTGTGCTCATCGGCTCACCCTTCCTGTCGGCGGTTGCGTTCATGACGAACGAGATGGATCCGGCGGTTCGCCGCCGCCGGATCCGGTTCATCGCTGAGATCAGCTCGGCCAGTTGTTGGCGCGGAAATCCATTGCAAAGGCGGGAGCGGCCTTCCACTTCAGCGACGATTTCATGCCGGTGAAGACAGCGTTCTGATGCAAGACCTGGTAGACGGGGTCTTCGCGCTCGCAGATCTCGAGCATGCGGGCGAAGGCCTTCTTGCGCTGCCCGCGGTCGGTGCTGGTTTCCAGGATCTGAGACATCTGGTTGACCTCGGCATTCGACCAGTCCTTCTTCTGCTGGACTTCGCCGTTCGGGCCAAACTGGGCAACGATCGAGGAGACGGGATCGTTGAAGTTGGCTGAGGCCGACCAGTCGCGTACCCCCTTGATGCCTGCCGGATCGTGGATCTGGCCCCAGTTTTCCTTCATCTCGATCTCGACGTTGAGACCGACCTGCTTCCACATCTCCACCATGATCTGACCGTTGGCGGTCTGGTTGGTGTAGTAGTTGTTGAGTAGCCGGAAGGGGATCGCGTCGCCCTTGTAGTTCGCCTGCTTCAGAAGGTCCTGGGCGAGAGCCGGATTGTATTCCGGAACGGACCAGCCTTCGACGAACATGTCGCCGTAGAACGGAAACTGCAGGCCTGCCGGGATCTTCGTCTGGCCAGCCCACAGCGCGTCGACGATCGCCTGGCGGTCGATCGAATGCGTCATGGCGCGGCGGACCAGCGGGTTCTGCAGGATCGGATTCTGGATATTGAAGACCGAGATGCGGTGATTGTTGATCGTCGAACCCTGCACCTCGAAGCCAGGAGCCGCCTGAACGGCTGCGATCTGGTCGGGCGGAAGGTCGCAGGCGAAATCATATTCACCGGAAAGCAGGCCGTTGACGCGCGAGGCGACTTCTGGAACTTCAACAAAGCGGATCTGTTCGAGCGGCGGGCGACCGCCCCAATATTCGTCGAAGGCCACGAGTGTCAGCGACACATCGGGTTTGAACTCGGCGACCATGTAGGGACCTGTCGTGACCGGCTTGCGGGCCCAGTCGACATAGGTTCCGGCTTCATCCCAGGCGCGACGATTGGCGATCTGGCTGCCGAAAGCGTAGAGGCGGCCTTCGAGCGTCACGTCAGGCGTCGCGTTGTGGAAACGAACCGTGTACTTGTCGACGGCTTCGACGCCAGCGAGCGCCGGCCACAGACGGCGGCCGACGCCCGGTACCGCTGCCGGCAATTCCTTGACGGACGTCGGCTTGTTGTCGTCTTCGAAGACAGTCTTGCCGCCTGCCGGCTGCGTGCTGCCGAACACGCGCTGGGAGGAAAAGCTGAAGACGACATCGTCAGCAGTCAACTCGTCGCCGTTGTGGAACCTCACGCCCTGACGCAGCTTGAGTTCCAGCGTCTTGTCGTCGATGCGCTTCGACTCGGTGGCGAGACCGGCAACTGGACCCTGATTGCCCATCCAGTCACGCAGGATCAAGCCTTCCCAGAGGTTGGGGAAGAAAACTCGCTCGCCGACATTCGACTGCTCGTTCCAGATATCAAGCGTGTTGTTATTGGTGATTTTCTGCACGGCGATCGTCACGGACGGCCGCTTGCCTTGGCTCAACGCGAAGCGTGGCAATATCGCGGTGCCTGCAGTTGCGCCAAGCAGCCCCAGGACGTTGCGTCGATTGATAGAAAGCATGAAGGTCTCCCTTTGACGAAGTTTTGACGGAAATGGATCGGTCATAATGTCGCGGTGTTTTATGGCAGACTGCATGTCGGTTTCTTGATGAAACGATGAAGTTTACGTGACATTTAAGATGCTGTATTTGTTAACTTATCTCGACTTATCCAGGCATCGAATTCCGCCCCCAATCCGTCTGGATTTTGGTTCACGGGCTCTGCGTCGAGCCAAGGCGAGAGATGCACAATTCGCCGATCAAGTCGCCCTTTCGAGCGCCCCGACCTTTATGATCCCAGCAGGCTCTGCGCAGTAATCTCGTCGGTCATGAGACCGTTGATCAGGCGTCCCTTCAGGGCAGCCTGGATCGCCGCCAGTTTTTGTTGACCCTTCGCCACACCGATCACCAATGTCCTGCTGCAGGATGGAATGGGCGCACTCGCGACGCGATCGTTGGTAATGCCTTCAATCAGCTTGCCGTCCTTATCGAACGTCCACCCGACAATCTCTCCGACTGCGCCTGCCTGGTGCAGGAGCTTCAGTTCGTCCTTCAGGATGAAACCATCAAGGAAAAGAGGCGCCTGAACGCCGACGTCCCCAATGCCGACAAAGGCAACGTCAGCGCGTGCGGCAAGCGACAGTGTCTGGCGGATTACGGGCTGGTTGTGAAGGACCGCTCGTTCCTGTCGCGACGAGGCGATAACCGGAACCGGCATCGGAAAGCATTTCGCCGTGATCAGGTCGGCAAGCTTGAAGACCACATTATAGAACCAGACCGAGCCTTCGCGGGTGATATTGCCTGTCAAGGAAACGATCTTGTGCTGGTGTGCTTCCATGGGCACCATTTCCTCGATCGCGGCCTTCAACGTATGACCGGTACCAATGGCGATCACGGCAGGCTTGTCGCAAGCCAAGCGACGCTCGATTTCGGCAGCCGCCGCCTGGGCAAGGCCACCGCTCAAGCCCTGAGCCTGATCGCCGGACGGAATGACTTCCACGAACTGCAGCGAAAACTTGTTCTTCAGCCTTGCTGCCATACTCATGCAGTGGCCAACCGGATGATCGAGCCGGATCTTGATCAAGCCCTGCGAAACAGCGCGCGATACGAGACGCTGGGCGGTTTGCCGGGAAACGCCGAGCTTCTGCGCGATCTCGTCCTGGCTGTGCCCCCCTATGTAATAAAGCCAGCCAGCCTTGGCCGTGAAATCGAGCCGGCTGCCATGGTCATCTCGCCTTGCAATCATGTCGCCCGCCTCCCCGCTGGTTCATCCTCATCTGCGTCACGGCGTCGATCGACGTCACGCACCCACCTCGACCGATGGCCGGGCCTGGTGCTGGTTGCCGACTCGTCGCAACAGGACATGCAGCAGCTCTTTGGCTCCGAGAACGACCTCCTCGGCTCCTGCCGCAAACAGCGCCTCGCGCCTGCCCGAACGCGGATCGTTTGGCGCCACGAAGCCGATTGCCGGTACACCGGCAGCAACTGCCGCCTGAATACCCGCTGCGCTGTCGTCGATGACGATGCTGCGCGCGCTGCTCGCGTTCATTTTGGACAGGCAGAACCGGATGAGATCCGGCGCGGGCTTTGGGGCGGCGACCATCTCGGCGCTGAATATGTTCGGGGCAAAGCGTGGCCAAAGATCGAGAAGGCCCAGGCTCTTTTTGAGGCGTTCGACCGTGCTGTTCGATGCGACGCATTTTGCAACGTCGAGCCCATCGAGAACGGCGCTAATGCCCTCCATCGGCAGGAGGTCGCGGCGGAAGGCAGCAAATATTTCGGCATGCCATCCGGCAAAAACGGTATCGAGGTCGGCGCTGATGCGGCTGGCCAGAATCTGCCTCAAGTCAGCCTCCGACTTTCCGGTAAACTCGACGAGCACCTGGCGCGGCGTCATCTCCATGCCGGCCTGGGTTATGGCATGCGCAAGCGTGCGCGCCGCAATCGGTTCGCTATCGATCAGCACGCCATCGCAATCAAAAATCAGAAGATCCAAATTACTCATAGGTTCGCTATTCAGGTATTCGGTGGTTCGCATGTCTGCGTGCACAGGCCATTGCTGAGGGGCCCCAAGTGATCAAGCGGCCGAATGCCGCGATCCGGGGCGCACCGCCAGGGCCAGGGCTGGATCATCGCTGGTGATCCAGCCGACGCCCTGCCCGAGCCAGTGTTCGATCTCCTCTTGCTCATTCAACACCCAGCAGCAGAGACGATCTCGTGAAACGATCGCGGCAACGTCGTGAAAGGTTGCGGCCAGCAGCGACTTCTCGATGGCAACGAGGCCGGCGACTTCCGCAGCTTTGGCGAAGGTCGCAGCCGCACCCAGCGCCTCGGCGGACTTGGCATTGATCGAGCACAGGCGGCCGATTTCGGGAGCAACCTCTTGGCACCGCGCGAGTACCCCCAGATTGAAGCTTGTCAGCAGGCTGCGCCCGGCAAGCCCGTGACGTCGAATGGCCGCTGCCGCCAAGGCCTCAAGCCCTTCGTAATGCGCTCCATCCGCGTCGGCTTTCAGCTCGACATGAAGCTCGACGGGTCTCGAGGAAGCAAACAGAGCAAGCACCTCGTCAAGGGTCGGGATTGACTCCTGCGATCCTTTGAGGCGGGTCGCCTGATGATCGGAAGGTGACAAATCCCGGACCTTGCCCGCTTTCTCGGTCGTACGCTCAAGCGTGGCGTCGTGAATGACGACGAGTTCGCCGGCGTCGGTTAAATGCACATCAAATTCGATCGCATCGACAGGGAGTTCCAAGGTCCTTCTGAAACCCTCAATCGAATTTTCGGGCCATTTGTTTCGTGCTCCGCGATGGCCAACGATTTTCGTCATGGGAAATACCTTCCGTAAAGATCAACTGGTCGAAAGTGCCGCCTCCCGGAAGCGACGCTCGTCTGCCAGCCATGTGACAGGCACCGTCACGTCTCGCGGCCAAGGCGACAGGAGTGGAGCATCGACGCACGCCGCTTCTAGAAGCTGGCATCGCGTGGGGCCCTCGGTCTGCGCTTTAGCCGCCTAACGGACAGCGTTAGCGGCCCGGTATAGTGAGCGCAGATAACCGTTGCGTGACATCTACCTCCACGGTTGAGCAAATGCTCAGTTCCGGGAACAAGGCGCGCTGATCGGGTTCAAGATTTGCGGTGCTGTTAGCGGCATTGAAGCGGCTTCATGTGCCTGAATGCCAATGGCTGCCGTCGATGCTAAGATATCAGCGAAGCGTTGTCATTCGACATCCTTACGGGAGATGCGAATTCACGACCGGCCAGCCACGCGGTCGCGGATGTATTTTTCCATAAGGGAATCATTCCCGCGCAATCCAATCACGGATGCGCGGGAACTCGCCATACGCGCTTTACGCTGCACGGCCCGTCGCCTGCGCAGAACGCAAGCCGACGAAGCCACTCGTCACTGCAGCTTCTCAAGCGTTATCGGCAGGTCGCGAACCCGCTTGCCGGTGGCGTGAAAGACGGCATTGGCGATTGCCGGCGCAACGCCGACAATGCCGACTTCGCCGACACCCTTGCCCCCGAGCACCGAGGCGTTGAGGTCGGGGATGCCAACTGAGATTACCTCGATCGGCGGAATGTCGGCATTGGTCGCAACGAGGTAATCGCCGAGGTTGTTGTTGATGACGCGCCCGTTGCGCGGGTCAACCAGGCCTTCCTCGAGCAGCGCCTGACCGATCCCCATGATGATCCCACCACGCCATTGGCTTTCGGTAAGCTTGGGGTTGTAGATCCTGCCGCAATCGAAGGCCGAGACCATGCGGGAGACACGGACGGTACCGAAATCCTCATCCACCTTGACCTCCACAAAATGCGCGCACCAGCTGTGCATGGCGAACTCGCCCGCAGTCGGCCCCTTGATGCTTGTCATCGTGGTCCAGGCTTTCCGGTGACCTTCCGGCCCCTGCTCTCCGTCAGGAAGCGTGTTTCGCCGTGTCTCGACGCTGTCGCGGCCAAGAGCTGTCATCAGCTCCGAGATGGAGACAGAAAGCCCCCCGTCGCGAGGCACTGAAATCCGACCGCTTGCGAGTGTCAACGTATTGGCGCCAGTATCACGGAAAGGAGAGGCACTGTCGTTGAGGGCAAGCTCGATCAGCTCGTCGCGGGCAGCCGATGCTGCCTTGTGGACGGCCCCGGTGATTGCGCCGGCAAGCATCGAGCCCCCAGCAACCGTGGCGCCGGGAAGCGATGAGTCACCAAGCCGGACATTGATGCTTTCGACCGGAACACCGAGCACTTCAGCCGCGGTTTGGGCGAGGATCGTGTAAGTGCCCTGTCCCATGTCGATCGCGCCACTGACGACTTCCGCCGAACCATCGGCGAGAATTCGGATCAGTGCCTCGCTCGAAGCGCGCAGGACCGGGAAGGTTCCGCACGCCACCCCCCAGCCGATGAGTTGTCTGCCATCTCGCATCGAGCGTGGCTCGAAGCTGCGGCGTGACCATCCGAACGCCTTGCCGCCCTCGGCAAGCGCCTCGCGCAAGCGGCGGGTCGACCATGGCTTGCCGGACTGAGGGTCCGCCTCGGCGTAATTGCGCAACCTGAGTTCGACAGGATCGATCCCGACCGCGTAGGCGAGCTCATCCATGGCGCTTTCCAGGCCGAAGGCGCTTGGATTCTTGCCAGGGGCGCGCAAAGCTCCCGGCACAACCGTATTGACAGGAACGATGCTGTGCTTCGCGCTGAAATTCTCCACAGCGTACATCAGTGGCGTCGCGGCGTTTGTCTGCTCGGGGAAATCGGCGTAAGTCGCTGTCTCGCTGGCACCCCGATGCACGATGGACTGCAGAACGCCATCGGCGTTGGCTCCAAGAGCGATTGTCTGCCTGGTCGCGGCACGGCCACCATAGGCCGTAAAAGTCTGCGGGCGCGCGACAGCGAGCTTTACCGCTCGGCCAAGCCTGCGCGCTGCTGCCGTTGCAACGGCGCCATAGGCATAGGCTGTTGCCTTGGAGCCGAAGCCACCACCGATAAAGGGCGAGACGATACGCACATTTTCGGGGGGCAGTCCGTACCACTCGGCATAGGTGCGGGCCATCCCGTGCGTCCATTGGCTCGGTTCCCAGATGGTCAGCTGATCACCGTCCCATTTGGCAATCAGACCATGCGGCTCGATCGTCACGTGATATTCGCGTGGCGTTCGATACTGTGCCTCGACACGCACCGCGGAGGCGGCGAGCGCGGCCTCGGCATCGCCCCAGCTCACCGTTAGCGCATCGAGCAGTTTTCCTTCTCCGGCTTCGGGGTCATCGAGATCGACGACCGCCGGCCCTTCCTCGTAGGTGATGTCGACCAACCTTGCCGCTTCGGTTGCCTGCTCCAGTGTTTCTGCGATCACGGCAGCTACCGCCTGACCGTTGAAGCTGACATTGTGCGAAAGGGGATGGTAGGGCTGGTTGTCCGGCCGGTTTCCGTACCAGTCGGACGCCACCTTCAGGCCGAGATCGACTTCGGGTGTCAGCACCAGTAGCGTGCCTGGAGCAGCCTCTGCCCGCGTCGTGTCGACCTTTACAACCCGGCCGGCAGCAATCCGGCTCTGCACCAGGACAGCATAGGCCAAGCCCTCGACTGGCTGTTCCAAAGCATAGGTAGCGCTACCGGTGATCTTCAGCTTTCCATCGAAGCGCGAGAGGCGACCGCCGATCGTACCGTCGGAAGCATCACCACGTTTGTTTCGGGGTTCCATGATGGTCATGCGAGACCTCCCAGATTGAGGATGGCGCGCGCAATGACACGCGGCGCGAGTTCGATCTTGTAGCGATTGGCGCCATGCGCGATGGCGCCATCCATCGCCAGTCGGCTTGCCTTCTCGATGATACCGGCATCGAGGGGCTTCCCAATCAGAGCCTCTTCGACGGCTCGTACACGCCAGGGCTTGGTGGCAACGCCACCCAACGCGACGCGGATGTCGCGGACCGTGCTGCCGTCTGGCTCCATCTCGAGACCGACGGCAGCGCTTGCGGCTGCGAATTCATAGGACTGGCGGTCCCGGATCTTGAGATAGGTCGACTGTCTGGCGATTGGCGACGCCGGAATGAGGACCGCAACCACCATCTCGCCGCGCTCAAGGAGCGTTTCACGATCGGGTGTGTCGCCGGGAAGCACGAAGAATTCGTCAGCAGTCACCTTTCGGCCACCGAGGTCGATCGTCGCGTCCAGTGCAACCAGCGCAACGGCGAGATCCCCCGGATAGACAGCAATGCAAGCCTCGCTGGTTCCCAGCACCGCATGATTACGGGTCACACCCCCGATCGCCGAGCAGCCGGAACCGGGGTTGCGCTTGTTGCAGGCAGAAAACGTCGCAGGGTCACGGAAATAGGGGCACCGCGTACGCTGCAGAAGATTGCCGCCTATCGTCGCCATATTGCGCAACTGAGGAGAAGCCGCCAGCAACAGCGACTGCGAAACGGCCGGATAGTCGGCCCGTATCCCTGGGCTGCGGGCCACATCTTCCATTTTCGCCAGCGCGCCAATGGTAACGCCATCAGCATCCGCCGCAATCTGCGACAGGCCCGAGAGGTGACTGATATCGACGACTGAATCGGGTTCCGCAACACCACATTTTGCCAGGTCGAGAAGCGTCGTGCCGCCGGCAAGCAGCATCGCGCCTGGCTGCGTGGCATGCTGGCGGGCGTCGTCGAGCGAACCTGCCCGGAAATAGCTGAAGTCCCTCATCACGCCATCTCCGCCGCTTCGCGGACCGCCGCCACGATATGATTATAGGCGCCGCACCGACAGAGATTGCCGGCCATGTATTCCCGGATCTCGTCGTCCGAGCCCGCTCGCCCCTCGCGGATGCAGGCGACGGCCGACATGATCTGGCCCGGCGTGCAATAGCCGCACTGGAAGGCGTCATGTTCCAGGAAGGCGGTCTGTACCGGATGCAGGTCGCCGCTTTCGGCCGAAAGTCCTTCGATCGTCGTGATGCTTCGCCCTTCGACCTGGGCGGCGAGCGTCAGACAGGCGAGCACGCGCTTGCCGTCGACGTGGACGGTGCATGCGCCGCATTGCCCCTGGTCGCAGCCTTTCTTCGTGCCAGTAAGGCCAAGTTGCTCACGCAGCGCGTCGAGCAACATCACGCGCGGTTCGACATCGAGATCATGCCGCCGTCCGTTGATGTCCAGGGAAAGATGAACCGTTCGTGTCATGATAAGCTCCTGCTATCGTCACGAGATTGGAGGTAAATCCAGAAAGAGGGTGGCCGCCGGGAATAGGAGCGCTACCTAAACTCACGGGAAGCAAGTCTGGGCACGTTTCGACATGACATCCTGCCCCCTTCTGGATTAAGAGGTAAAAGGCACCTCCTCACAAACGGAGGAGCCTCCGTTTAATCTAGTGACTTGCCGGTTGCCGTCAAGTCCGGAATGCGCTTGGAGCTTATTTTGGCCTCGGCACCGCCGAAGACAGCACAGTCGACACCGCCGCCACTGCGCGCCGACGCCCGTCGTAATCGTGAGAAGCTCGTAGAAGTCGCCGCCGCCGTCTTTGCGGAAGCGGGCGTCGAAACATCGCTGGAAGACATTGCCCGCCGGGCCGGCGTCGGCATTGGAACGCTCTACCGGCATTTTCCAACGCGCGAGCATCTGGTTGAGGTGGTCTATCGGCGGGAACTGGAAAGCCTCGCCGCGGCGGCGGAGGATCTCGCGGCAAGCCACGCGCCTGACGCTGCGCTGGAAGAATGGATGCGCCGCTTTGTAGGCTACATTGCCGCAAAGCGGGGGATGGCAAGCAGCTTGAAAATCCTGATGGACTCCAACGCCTCGCTGTTTGCCGAAGGCAGCGGCATCCTGCGCGGCGCCGTTGAACGGCTCCTGAGAGCGGCAGCCGATCAGGGCTTCATTCGAAACGATATCGACACGAGCGACCTTCTGCACGCCCTTTCGAGCATCTATTCGCTACCGGCATCCGCGGAGTGGCGGGATCGCTCGAACCGGCTGATCGGTCTCTTGATGGATGGGTTGCGGACGAAGAAATAACGCCATCGCCAGGCTTTGCGCCAAGCGGGAGGCGGCGCTCGTGGCGCCGCCCTTTGTTCATGCTGCCCGGACGGTCGCGCCCAGTGGGATTTCGACGTCGATCTCGAGGATCGACATATGCTCGTCGCGATCCATCGTCACGCGAACCCGTTCGCTGTCGACCTGCACGTGTTTGGCGATAACGGCGAGGATCTCCTCGCGCAGCAACGATACGAGATCGGATCCTGCCGAAACGCGCTCATGCGCGAGTAGAATCTGTAGTCGTTCCCGGGCCGCTGGCGCGGTCCTTTGCTTGCCAAAGATGCTGAAGATGCTCATGCAGCGGCCCTCCGTCCGAAGATTTTACCGAAGATGCCCCGCCTTTCTCCCGGAACGACGACTGGAAGCTCCTCACCCGCCAGCCTGCGCGCAGCATCGAAATAGGCCATCGCCGGCGCGCTGCGGCTATCGGCCAGGGTCACGGGGGCACCAATGTTGGATGCGCGAAGCACATCCGAGCTTTCTGGGATGATGCCGAGAAGTGGGATGGAGAGGATCTCCAGCACGTCATCGACTTTCAGCATGTCACCGCGTTCTGCACGGTTGGGGTCGTAGCGCGTCAGGAGCAGATGTTTTTCCATCCGTTCTCCGCTTTCGGCCTTCGCGGTCTTCGAGTCGAGCAGCCCGATGATACGGTCGGAATCACGCACTGAAGAGACTTCGGGATTGGTGACGACGACGGCGACGTCGGCGTGGCGCATGGCAAGCGTGGCACCGCGCTCGATCCCGGCCGGACTGTCGCAGATGATCCAGTCGAAATGACGCTTCAGGTCGTTGATAACGCGCTCCACGCCTTCCGCGGTCAGGTTGTCCTTGTCGCGCGTCTGGGATGCCGGCAGCAGGAAGAGCGTCTCAAGTCTCTTGTCACGGATCAGCGCCTGCGAAAGCTTCGCGTCCCCCTGGATGACGTTGATCAGATCGTAAACGACCCTTCGTTCAGCGCCCATGACGAGATCGAGATTGCGCAGGCCGACATCAAAGTCGACAACAACGACTTTCTCGTTTCTTTGAGCCAAGGCTGCTCCGAGGGCTGCGGTGGATGTGGTCTTGCCCACTCCGCCCTTGCCCGAAGTGACGACGATGACTTTCCCCATCTTTCTCTCCTGTGTGATAGCCAGCTTCGGGCCTAGATAAGTTTCTCTGCCTTGATCGATTCGCCTTCCAGCCAAAGCTGAACGGGCTGTCCGCGAAGGTTCGGCGCAATGTCTTCCGCCATTTTGTAGATGCCATCTATCGCCACCAACTCTGCCTCAAGCTTGCGGCAGAAGATTCGCGCCGATGTATTTCCGACGGAGCCCGCCATGGCCCGCCCCCTCAGTGTCCCGTAGATATGAACCGAGCCACCGGCGATGATTTCCGAACCGGAAGCGACGGACCCGATGACCGTGACATCGCCTTCTGGAAAGATCAGCGACTGGCCTGAACGAATCGGCTCGCGGATGACGATCGACTGCAGCGCAGGTCGGGCCTCGACGGCTTCGGGCTGGGCGGCGCGAACATCGATGACCGGCTCCTGCTGCGGAACCTCGAAATCCGAAACCGGGCGCCCGCCCTTGAGGGCTGGGGGCATGCCGGGGCCGATCATCGACGGGCGGCAGCCCTCGATCCCCATGATGCTGACGTTGCGCTGCGCCAGCTCGGCAATCAGGCCCTTCAGCTGCGCCCGGTCGATCTGGAGATCGCCGACGTCAAGCACGACCGGTCGCCCCAGGAAGAAGCCGGCGGAGCGCGCGGCAAGATCGTCTAGTCTTACGAGCCAGTCATCGAAGGGAAGATCTGGCGAAAGCATGACCGCCAGAAAAGAGCGGCCCTTGATACGGATCGAGCGAGCGTCAGTTAGCACTTTGGTCATCTATGTTAAGAAATCGTTGACTATTTCTATGTCTGATTTGGTTAACAAATAGTTAATTTCGGGCGTCCAGATCATTAACAGATCGCAAATCCTCTCACCGCAAATTCGAAGCCATTAGCCCTTGATGCGCTGACAGCAGGCATCTTGGATCGCCACTCTGGGGTAAGCGAGGATGCCTTCTCATAAAGGGGGGCTGGTGTCGCTGGCAGCGGACGCCAAGAACCTGCCAGGCAATCCCTGAAACAATAAAGGCCCGCTTTGGCGGGCCTTGAGGTCTGGGTCTCGTTCGGTGCCTTAGCGGCCGTAAACCAGCCGCTTGATGTCGCCACGGCTGACGCCGATGTCCTTCAGCGCCGAGTCGTCAAGTCTGGAAAGATCTCTGTATGCCTTGCGGAGCTGAAGAAACTCTCCGATCTTGTTGCCGATTTTCATGTCATATCTCCTTGTGCGATGCACAATTATATAGCGCATTGCTTTATGAATGAGCATTTCGAAAAGCGCATATGAGGCATCTGGAATTTGCAGCCTCGAGATGCAGGTTGCGAAAGAAAATTGCACGATCCCCTCGGCGACACGCGGATCTGCCCGACGATTCGATACGCAGCCACCTGCAATACCGGCCAAACCGGAACCTTATCGAGAGTGCCGAATTGATGGTGTGAAATATCGCCATCTGGTGAAATGAACGTTTCACACCACCGTGCCTTTCGCGGAAAACTGAAACGAAATTTCTCCAAGGCTGTACTAACCTCCTCGTGGATCAGAGATTTGGGAGGATCGAAGATGGCACAGGCGACCGCGCTTATAATGCGTGGCAGGAACGCACCCGATGAGGGAATAGACTGGAAGCGCGTTACCTATCTCCTGCATCTCTCGCGCATCCTTGACGAGATGGAAGAAACGCGGCTCGTCCCCGAAAAAAAGATCCTCTATCAGTTTTCCGCCCGCGGCCACGACATGGCGCAGATCATGCTCGGGCTGCAGCTGACGAACCGCCACGATGCTACCTGCGGCTACTATCGGTCACGCCCGCTGCTTTTGTCGCTCGGCGTCGATCCGGCCGATGCGCTCGGCTCGGCGATGGCGCGCGCCGGCGGCTATTCGGACGGTCGCGACATCGGCGTCGTCTTCAACTATCCGAACCGCGACGGCGCTTCTGCCCTGCCGATGTGCGGCGGTGTCGGTGCCCAGTACACCCCGACCGCGGGCTGGGCCCAGGCTATTCACTACCATGCAACGGTCCTCGGGGAGCATGACTACAGTGACGCGATAGCGGTCGTCCTTGGTGGAGATGGCTCGGTCGCATCGAATGGCTTCTGGTCGGCGCTGACAATCGCTACAACGCAGAAGCTGCCGATGTTGTTTTACGTCGAGGATAACGGCTTCGGGATCTCAGTTCCCTCCGACATGCAAACGCCGGGCGGAAACATTGCAGCCAATCTCGCGAGCTGGCGCGGCCTTGCCATCTTTGAAGGTGATGGCTGCGATCCCGCTGACGTGGCTCGCCTCACGCAAAACGCCGTCGGTTTCGTCCGCGAGCAGAGAATGCCAGCTCTCCTGCGGCTGACGGTTCCGCGGCTGGAGGGTCATAGCTTCCAGGACACCCAGTCCTACAAGAGTGAAGAGCTCGTAAAGGCGGAATGGGCCCGCGATCCGCTGCCTCGTCTGCGAGACTACCTGGTCCCCTTGGCAATCAGCGCGGACGAGTGGGAAGCCTGCAGGCATGAGGCCGGCGACACTGCGGAAAAGGCACGCGCCGAGGCTGAAAGCCGCGCTTTCTCGTCTCCCGAAACCGTCACCCGTCATGTATTTTTCGACGGGGAAATGCAGTCAATGGGCGGTCAGCACTGCGACGGCTACCAGGCTCCGGAATGCAGCAACGAGGCCGCGCCAGACGGCCAACGCATCAATATGGTCACGGCGATCAGGCGCACACTGGACCACGAATTGGCCACCAACCCACGCGTGGTGCTGTTTGGCGAGGACATTGGCCCGAAGGGCGGCGTTCACGCGGTCACGCTTGGACTCCAGGAGAAATTCGGCAAGGACCGTGTCTTTGACACATCGCTGTCGGAAGAAGGCATCGTCGGTCGCGCCGTCGGGATGGCGCTCGCGGGCCTCGTTCCCGTTCCCGAGATCCAGTTCCGCAAATACGCCGAGCCCGCGACCGAACAGATCAACGATTGCGGTACAATCCGCTGGCGCACCAACAACCGGTTCGCCGCGCCGGTCGTGCTGCGCGTGCCCGGCGGCTTTTTCAAATGTGGGGATCCGTGGCACAGCCAGACGAACGAGGTCGCGTTCGTCCATCAACCAGGCTGGCAGGTTGCCGTTCCCTCGAACGCCGAAGACGCCGTCGGGCTGTTGCGAACGGCCCTGCGCGGGAACGATCCGGTGATCTTCTTCGAGCATCGCGCCATGCTCGACCATCCATGGGCCCGTCGCCCCTACCCCGGCGACAACTTCGCGCTTCCCTTTGGCAAGGCACGCTTTACACGCAGGGGCGACGCCATCACGATCGTGACCTGGGGTGCCATGGTTCCGCGCTGCGAGGAAGCGGCAGAAGGCATCTCCGCCGATGTCATCGATCTGCGTACATTGATGCCATGGGACCGCGAGAGCGTCATCTCGTCGGTTCGTCGCACACGGCGCTGCCTTATCGTCCATGAGGACCTTAAGACAGCCGGCTTCGGCGCGGAGATCGCCGCCGTCGTTGCTGACGAGACCTTCCTGGATCTCGACGCCCCGGTCGCACGGTTGACGATGCCTGACATCCCGAGCCCGCACAATCCATCCTTGCTCGAATGGGCACTGCCGTCCGTGGACCGGATCCGGCAGAAGATCACCGCCTTGGTGGAGTACTAGATCATGGTCGATTTCGCCGAAGTCCTCGTTCCCGTCGAGCAGGAGGGTACGAAGACGGTCGTTCGCAACTGGCTGAAGCAACCGGGTGAGACTGTCGCCCTGGATGATCCCCTCGTCGAGCTTGAGACGGACAAGGTGACGCAGGAGATTTCCGCACCCGCAGCCGGGATACTTGACGAGATCGTCATGGGATCGGGCACGGATGCGACACCTGGCGCAGTTCTCGGCCGTATTCGCCTGATAGCTACCGCTGCCGGTGATGACCATGCGCGGGATACTCCCACCTTGCCGTCCCGCGAGACAAGCGATGCAGGCGGGGACCGGTTCTCGCCAGCGGTTCGCAGCGCCGGCGCACAATATGGCATCGACCCGGCTGCGGTGCTTGGCACCGGCAAGGACGGACGTGTCACGCGTTTGGATATGGATGCCGCGTTCGAAAAAAAGCAGCGACGCGACGGGATACCGTCGCCCCTGAACACGCCGACCGGCTCCGGGCCGACCACTCTCGCCCGCGATCAGACCGGTCACGGGTCGCGTATGGTCGCCCATACGCCCATGCGGCTTTCCATCGCCCGGCACATGTTGGAGTCGCTTACGGCTGCCCCCCATGTCACGTCGATCTTCGAGGCCGATTTCACGGCAGTCATTAGGCATCGCGAAAGGAACAAGGCGGCAATGGCCGCCGATGGCATCAATCTCTCCTATACGGCCTACATCATCGTCGCTTGCGTCGTGGCGATGCGGGCAGTACCGGAGATCAACAGCCGCTGGCATGAGGATCATCTGGAGGTCTTCGACGATATCAACATCGGCGTCGGCATGGCCCTCGGCGACAGGGGCCTGGTCGTCCCGGTGATCCAGCAAGCGCAGAGCCTCGCGTTACCCGATGTCGCCGCCAGACTTCAAGACCTGACCAATCGCGGGCGTTCCGGTGGCCTGACCAACGCCGACATGCGCGGCGGCACCTTCACCATCTCAAACCATGGCGTGTCTGGCTCGCTGGTCGCTACGCCCATCGTCATCAATCAGCCGCAGTCGGCCATTCTTGGCGTCGGAAAAATGGAGAAGCGCGTCGTCGTACGAGAGATCGACGGCGTCGACACCATCCAGATTCGGCCGATGGCCTATGTCTCGCTAACGATCGACCATCGCGCGCTGGACGCCCACCAGACAAATGCCTGGTTGACGTCTTTCGTCCAGATCCTCGAGGGCTGGCGGGACTAGCGCGGGCGGCTCGCAAATAGCCGCGCGCTGTGAGTTCGACTGGCGTCCCCCACTATCACCCAGACGGCACCGTTGCATGCAGCACGCATCCACAATCGCGCGAGTGTGCATAACGGCGTCCTATGGTAGCGTTTTCATTGACTACAACGCGGCATGCGCTAGCTTTGACAACAGCTGATTCAGTACTGGTGGGATAGCTAGGCCGTGCTCCCTGATCCGCTATGGAGACCGAATTGCCGGACGATGAACGATCTCGCCCCTCCCCTCCACACCCTGATGGCGGCAAGCGCGACGATAGCAAGACCGTGCAGGTGGAACGCCGTCGCTTTCCTCGCGACTCCAAACCACCGGACGAGCACCCCGCGCCTCCTCCGGCATTGAAACCCCTGCGATTTTCCACGCGCGACCTTGAGCCGGCACAGCAATTTTTCGCCTGGCAGTCTTATGTCGCGCCGCTTGTCGATATCAGGCGCCCGGACAGCATTCCCACGGATACGGGTTTTGTGGCCGACCATGCGGTCTGGAACCTCGGCGGCATGCTTGTCGTTCAGCAAAGCACGCCCGCCCATAGCTATATGCGTTCGGAAGCGAAGGTTCGATCAAGCCCGATCGATCATTGGCATATCTCTGTATTGCGCGGCGGCCGAACATGGACGGAAGTTGGCGGACATGTTTCCGAGGGCGAGCCTGGAAATGTCGAATTGCGTAGTTTGGGGCATCCCTTTCGTGGTCGATCGACGGACGCCCAAACCCTGTCCCTCTACCTGCCTCGCGAATTGCTCCATCCCGCCTCCGCTGTCGAAATCAAGAACAACATCGCGCTCGTTGGAACACGCGCCAAACTGCTGATCGACTATCTGGATGGCGTCGAGACGAAGCTGGCCCTGCTTGCTGAGGCGGATCTTTCTCACGTGGTACAGACCGTCCGCGATCTGATCCTGGCCTGTGTTTCATCATCGTCAGCACATGTCTCGTCGCCAGAACAAAGCAGCGGCTTGCCACTGAAGGAACGCGTCCACCGCTTCGTCCAGCACAATCTGATGTCACCCGACCTGACGACCGACCGTTTGTGCCGGGAACTGGGCGTCTCCCGCACGCGGCTCTACCAGGCGTTCGAGACAGACGGCGGTGTGCATCACTATATCCAGCGACGCCGGCTCTTGTCCGCGCACGCCGCATTGAGCGATACCTCCAACCGGCAACAAATCGCCGATATCGCCTTCGCGGCTGGCTTTTCCTCAGCCGCACATTTCAGCCGCGCCTTCAGCAAGGAATTCGGCTACAGCCCGCGTGAGGCGAGGACTTCGGGCATGCCGTCCAATATTGGCTATTCCGTCGAGCCGGTAGCCGAGGCTGAGAGTGGTCAGTCCTTCGACACATGGCTGAGAACGCTTGGGCACAACCGTCGAGCCTGAGCGCGGTTGTTGCGTTAGCGCCTTGCGTCGGTCGCCTCCCCTTTCGCGCTGAATGCCCGCCACCGCAAGTTCCCGCGTTTTTGGGTCATGCCTCGTGCAAGGCGAGCACCCGCGGCTCTGCCAAAATCGCTCAACAGCGAGAGCACCTGGGGCCGTCCCTGGAGCCGCAGAAATGTACGCTGCTGCAAGTTTCCGGATGCGTAGCTAACGACAAGATCCCAGTAACCCCTTAATAAAGAAGCATAATCGCAGTGCAGGCAGTGAGACGGAACGCACAAGGAAATGCGCCCGTCATCAGATGGGGCAACTTTCAGGGGCATATCATGGAACCGACCAACCCTACGATCCAGATCAGCAACCCTCAATATTCTACGAATGATCCGTACCGCGTCGTCGAGCGTGAGGAAGTCCTTGCACAGGCTTTTCGAGCTTTCGTGCAACGAGCCGTTGCTGCGGGATGGAAGGAAACCGAGGTCGCTCTGACCTTGGCCGATATCGCCGACGATTACGTAATGGCTCTCGCGCGAAGGGTTAAGGCGAACTAGCATCGAGTAACTTTCGCGTGCAGCACCACCTGAACGCGAAATGCCAGCATCTCTTCAGCGTGTCCGGGGCCCGCCGCTTTGCACTAATGCAAGCGGTGGGCCCCGGTCGTTGAGCCGACGCTGCGCGTTCCTGACGGCTTGTCAAACTCGCTTGGCGCCACAATCCATCAGTTTCTTTTCAAAGACTTCAGCCTGCTTTGGCAATGTTCCTTTCTGCTGGTCAGTCCTCGGGGCAGCACCGGGATCGACAATTGAGCTCCATCATTTGCTTTACGCATGCGACGCTGTACAGTCGCGAGCGGCCCGATTGGCTGCGGCTCATCAATCACGAGCGCCGGCATAGAGGGAGGAATGATGTTTCATCATGTTTCTATCGGCGTGTCCGATCTCCAGCGTGCACGAAAATTCTACGACGCAGCACTTGAGCCGCTGGGCTATACGAGGCTTTCAACGAGTGACGGATGGCTGGGCTACGGTGCTGAACAGCCCCAGCTCTGGATAAAGCTCGCCGAGCGGCCTGTCGTTCCCGACATGGAGTCGGGACTGCACTTCTGTTTTGTTGCCCGCAACGAGGAAGGCGTCAGAGCCTTCCACGCAAACGCAATGGCCGGCGGCGGGACGGACAACGGAGAACCGGGAATACGCCCCGAGTACGGATCATTCTATTACGCAGCATTTGTCATCGATCCGGACGGCTATCGCCTGGAAGCGTTTTTCCGCCGTCCTGAGTGAAGGCCCGCAGCGCGGGCCGTCTTGAACCATCCCGATCGCAGGGCAACCGCATGTCGCAACACCTTGAGCCCGCCTCCTCTCATCCGCCTTCGGCGGTGATCTGGGTAGGCTTCATTGCGATGTGCATCGGCATGTTCATGGGGATCCTGGACATCCAGGTGGTCGCGACATCCCTGCCGACAATTCAGCAGGCCATCAATATCGATCCTGACCAGATGAGCTGGATCCAGACCGTCTATCTGATCGCAGAGGTGATCGCGATACCGTTGACCGGCTTGCTGACGCGTGTCCTGACGATGAGATGGCTGTTTGTCGCCTCCATAGGCTTGTTTGTCGTCGCTTCCACTGGCTGTGCGGCAAGCAACGACTTTGGCGAACTGGTTGCCTGGAGGGTCGTTCAGGGCTTTTCCGGTGGAACGCTGATCCCGGCGGTTTTTTCGGCCGTTTTCATCCTCTTTCCCAATGAGCGGCAGGCACTCGCCACGACAATCGCCGGCGTGCTGGCTGTCTTGGCACCGACGGTTGGACCGATCATCGGCGGCTGGCTGACGTCAACCTATTCGTGGCATTGGCTGTTCCTCATCAATATCGTTCCCGGCATTGTCTCGGCGCTGGTGGCGTGGCAGTTCCTGCCCCGGCAGAAGGGCGACGTGTCCGAACTGCGGCACCTCGATGGTCTGTCGCTCCTTATGATGGCGCTGGCGCTGGCGAGCCTGGAACTGGGATTGAAGGAGGCGCCGACGAGCGGCTGGATCTCGCCTTACGTCCTGAGCTTGCTAGCATTCAGCCTGGTATCGGGGTCCGCATTTGCATCGCGGTCGCTGCGCAGAGCGCGTCCCATCGTCGACCTGCATCATTTCCGAGATCGGAATTTCTTGGTCGGATCCGCGCTCAGCTTCGTGCTCGGGATCGGCCTGTTCGGCTCGGTCTATCTCATGCCGGTGTTCCTTGCCTTCGTCAGGGGGCACAATGCCCTGGAAATCGGGATGACGATGCTGGTCACAGGCATAACGCAGCTGTTCACCGCACCGATCGCCGTTGCGCTGGAAAAGCGGACAGATCCGCGTCTGCTTTCGGCCGCAGGCTTCGGGTTGTTTGCGATCGGACTGGGGATGAGCGCATTCCATGATCCGCGCTCCGACTTCGATGCCATGTTCTGGCCGCAGGTCGTGCGCGGTGCCGCGATCATGTTCTGCCTTCTGCCGCCGACACGCCTCGCCCTCGGAACCTTGCCGGCATCGCGGGTGCCTGACGCAAGCGGCCTCTTCAATCTGATGCGCAATCTGGGCGGGGCGATCGGCATCGCCATGATCGATACGATCATCTACACGAGGTCGGAGCCGCTTGGGCAGAGACTATGGGATCAACTGCGGGCCGGCGATGCAGCCACGGCGGCGTTTATCGGGGCTCCGGCGGGAACGATCACCGGCAGCACCGGCGACTTCACACCGGACACGATCGCTGCGCTGGATCCGCTCGTACAGACAGCAGCAAGCGTCCAGGCGATCAACCAGGCTTGGCTGATCGTCGCCATACTGACAGGCTGTGCGCTGCTCTTCCTGCCTTTTGCAAGACGGCTGACCGCATCGCAGCCGTAGCGGCCGCTCATTTGGTGGACGTCAGTCTCAAAGGATGAACAGAGCGTTCAATCGTCTTTTCGTGGCAGACAGTGCTCCCCATGTTATGCCCATCAAAATTCCCACCGCAAACCGCGATATCCAACGGGTAAAATCATGAAGAAAATCGGCTTTCTCTCCTTCGGCCACTGGGCGCCGTCGCCTCAATCAAAAACCCGCTCCGCGGGTGACGCGCTGCTCCAATCCATCGATCTTGCCATTGCCGCCGAAGAACTCGGTGCGGACGGCGCGTATTTCCGCGTCCACCACTTTGCGCGGCAGCTGGCGTCGCCTTTTCCGCTCCTGGCGGCAGTCGGTGCGAAGACGAAGACCATAGAGACCGGCACCGCGGTCATCGACATGCGTTACGAGAACCCTCTCTACATGGCTGAGGACGCCGGTGCTGCCGATCTCATTGCCGGTGGCCGCCTGCAACTGGGGATCAGCCGCGGCTCTCCGGAGCAGGTCATCGATGGCTGGCGCTATTTCGGCTACCAGCCACAGGATGGTTCGAGCGATGCAGACATGGGCCGTGGCCATGCCGAGGTGTTCCTGGAAGCACTTAAAGGCGAGGGTTTTGCCCAACCAAACCCGCGTCCGATGTTTCCTAACCCGCCCGGCCTGCTGCGCCTTGAACCCTATTCGGAAGGATTGCGCGAGCGCATCTGGTGGGGCGCGGGGTCCAATGCAACTGCAATCTGGGCAGCCAAGCTCGGCATGAACCTGCAGAGTTCGACGCTGAAGGATGACGAAACCGGCGAACCCTTCCATGTCCAGCAGGCCGCACAAATCCGCGCCTACAGGGAGGCATGGAAGGCAGCCGGCCATACTCGCACCCCACGCGTGTCAGTCAGCCGCAGCATCTTCGCGCTCGTCGACGATCGCGACCGTGCCTACTTCGGCCGCGGCGGCAAGGAACAGGATTCGATCGGCTATATCGACGAAAACACCAAGGCGATCTTTGGTCGCTCCTATGCGGCCGAACCTGAGGCGCTGGTCAAGCAGCTCTCCGAAGACGAAGCCATTGCCGAAGCCGACACCCTGTTGCTGACGGTCCCCAATCAACTCGGCGTCGAATACAACGCTCATGTGATCGAGGCGATCCTCAAATATGTGGCACCGGCGCTAGGCTGGCGTTAAGTCGGGCCCCGCATTGCTTGCTCGAGCGCTTAGCGATGCTGACCTGAAGGCTCGCGCTCGCCCTATTGTTTGAGGGCGAGCGCGCTGCGTCCACTTGTGGTGTCGGCAATCAAACGGGCAATCTCGTCCGACCGTGCTTGCGGAAAGCTCACCGCGATCTCCGCGCCAGCCTCGAAGAAAGCCTCGCTGAGGACGTGCACCCCCTCGAAGGCGGCGAGCCTTGCCCTGAGGATCGCAAGGTCGGAAAATCCGGCGCGGATCGTTCCTTCCAAAGTTGGAACGAGTTCGATGAGTTCGCCGGACCGGAGGCAGGCGGCCGCCGTACCGCCATAGGCGCGGATCAAACCGCCGGTGCCAAGAAGCACACCTCCGAACCAGCGCGTCACGATGACAATGACCTTGTCGAGTGATTGGCCATCGATCGCCTGCAGTATGGGTTTTCCTGCTGTTCCGCTTGGCTCGCCGTCATCGCTGAAACGGTAGGTCTGGCCGATGCGCCAGGCCCAACAATTATGGTTGGCATCGCCATGGCTGCGTACGGCAAGCGCCTCCTTCGCGTCGAGCTCGCTGGCGATCGGAACACCAATCGCCAGAAACCGGCTCTTCTTCACGATTTGCTCGAGGGCTACAGGGCGTTCCAGCGAATACATGAAAGCTCTATAGGACAGCGCGAACGCCGAGCGAAGACGGATTCTATCCGCCGATGGTCGGATATGGCGGCGGAGGGTGTCTCCACGCAGCGCCGCGCAGCCTCACTATTGAGAGGGTATCGAGATACGACCCTTCATGTTCGGATGAAAGCGACAATAGTAGTCGACCGACGTGGTCGCCTTCAGCACGGCACTTGCGGATTTCCCGGGAGGAATGACCACCTCCCAGTCACCCTTCACGGTCGCCGTATGGGCAAGAATATCCTTGTTGATCCATTCGATCGTGTCGCCTGGCCTTGCGCTGATCTCAGCGGGCGAAAACATCATCTTTTCGATTGTTACAGTGACTGTTTCCGCCCGCACCGGAACGACACCGATGGTCAACGCAGATACCGCAACGATCCACAGATGCCGTCTCAGCATGCTGGTATCTCCTATTTAAGCTCGCCAGCGACATGCTCGGCATGCTGCTGATGGCCCCGGAAGACCTTGAGGCCGGTTTGGAGCAACTCCTTGAGCTCCGCGTTGCTCGCCGACGGGATCAATAGCGTCTCGAGCGCGCCATTGACCTGCTTGTGGTAGGCGACTTCGTTGTCGACATAGGCCTTGTCGAAGCTCGCTCCGCTGAGTTTGGCAAGTTTTGTTCGCTCATCGGTTGCAGCCCTGGTCAACGTCTTGCTCGTTTCATTGTCCTCCGGCGTAACCTTGAGCTTCTTGACCAGTGCAAGAGCCTGCTTGTTCACGGCCTCATGGTCTCGCACCATGTCCTCCGCGAAGGCAACAACGTCCTTGTTCTTGGATTTCGAGATCGCAAGTTTTGCGGCCTCGATATCGATAGTGCCGGCCGTATAGGCGATATGCGCGATCTGCGGGTCCGTCGGCTTGTCCGCTGCCCATGCGGATGGCGCAAGTCCGAACAGGCAAAGCGCGGTCAGGGTCGCAATCTGTCGAGTCTGCATAGGAACCTCCTTCGCCCGAACCGGCGAGGCCGGGCATTGTTTTCTGGAACAGACATTGGATGTCAGCCCGACGGGAAGGTTCCCGCAATCAGTCGAGAAAACCGAGACGGCTCATCACCGCCGTCGTCAGGCGTTCGCAACGACGGCCCGCGAAGGGAAATGCGGAAAGGAGCACGGGACCGATCTGCTCGTCGAGGCGCTCCCTTACCAGGCGCCTGGCGCGATGAAGCCGGCTCTTGACGGTCTCGGCCCGCAGGCCGAGCAACGCCGCGGTCTCATCCACATTCAGCCCCTCGATCACTCTTGCGACAAAGACGGTTCGGTAGATATCCGGCAGGGCGTCGGTCGCCTGCTCGACCAATTGCAGAATTTGCCGCTGTGCCATGGTGCGCTCCGGATCGCCGGTGTTGTCGACAGGAAATCGGAGGATCATTGCTCCGCTGTTTTCGTCGGCAGAACGCGCGACGCCCGCCGCCCGCCGTTTCTTGCGCAGACGTCCAAGAGCTTCGTTGATTACGATGCGCGAAAGCCAGGTCCCGAGCGAGGACTCTCCTCGGAAACGATCGAGATGCGCAAATCCGAGCACATAGGCCTCCTGAACAACGTCCTCCGCCTCGCTGTCATTGCGAACAATGCTTCTTGCCAGACGGTAGAGCCTCTGATTGTGAGCCTTCATGATCGCGCGAAAAGCGTGGCGATCGCGGGCGACCGCGCGGCGCGCCAGCTCGACATCGGCGAGCGTATCGAGTGCTTCGGCCCCATCTGCTTGAATCTGCGACATCGTCACCTCTTTCATGTCACCGCCTTGGCATTGATATAGATGGAGCTCGACGGCAAAGGTTCCCGAAAATTGCACGCCGGTGTTGGAAACCTCCAACCATTTTCGAGATTGCGCCTCGGCACTGGGCGACCCTTTTACCACAACGCGTTTGACAGGGCGGAAGAGGATGGCGACATTGTCGTAAGGCTTGGCCGAGGCGGCCGCGGAGATGCGGAACGGCACAATTTCTCGATGGGATGGACAACATGAACCTCAAGGACCCCACACTCTTTCGGCAGGCAGCCCTGATCGGCGACCGATGGATCGAGGCCGATCCGGCGAATGCGATCGAAGTCAACAATCCGGCGACCGGTGAGATCATCGGCCGCGTGCCCAAGCTGGGAGCGCCCGAGACAAAAGCCGCGATCGAGGCGGCACGCGTCGCCCAAAAGGGCTGGGCGGCGCGCACCGCCAAGGAACGCTCGGGCCTTCTTCGCAAATGGTTCGAGCTAATGATCGAAAACAAGGACGATCTCGGCCGTATCCTGACGCTTGAACAGGGCAAACCGGTTGCCGAAGCGATCGGCGAGATCGTCTATGGCGCAAGCTTCGTCGAATGGTTCGCGGAGGAAGGGCGGCGGGTCTATGGCGATCTGGTTCCCGGCCACCAACCCGACAAGCGCATCATGGTGATGAAGCAGCCGATCGGCGTGGTTGCCGCGATCACCCCCTGGAATTTCCCGAACGCCATGATCACGCGAAAAGCGGGGCCTGCCTTTGCTGCCGGTTGCGCCATGGTGCTGAAGCCGGCCAGCCAGACGCCCTTCTCGGCCATTGCGATTGCCGTGCTTGCGGAACGCGCCGGGCTTCCGAAGGGCCTGTTTTCGGTTGTCACCGGCTCGGCACGCGAGATTGGCGCCGAAATGACCGCCAATCCGATCGTCCGCAAATTGACCTTTACCGGTTCCACGGAAATCGGCGCCGAGCTCTACAAGCAGAGTGCTCCGACAATCAAGAAACTTGGCCTGGAACTCGGCGGCAATGCACCCTTCATCGTCTTCGACGACGCTGATCTTGATGCAGCCGTCGAAGGTGCGCTGATCGCCAAGTTCCGCAACAATGGCCAGACTTGCGTGTGCGCAAACCGGTTATACGTGCAGGAAGGTGTCTATGATGCTTTCTCACAGAAGCTTGCGGCAGCCGTCGGCAAATTGAAGACCGGCAATGGCTTCGACGAGGGTGTCATTCTGGGACCGCTGATCGACCAGCCAGCGCTGGAGAAGGTCGAGGAACACGTTGCCGATGCGCTCGCCAAGGGTGCGAGCGTCGTACAGGGCGGAAGGCGCCACGTGCTCGGCGGCACTTTCTACGAGGCGACCGTGCTTTCAAATGTCACGAGGGAGATGGCCGTTGCCCGCGAGGAAACCTTCGGGCCGGTGGCGCCGCTGTTCCGCTTCAAGGATGAGGCTGATGTCATCCAGCAGGCAAACGATACCGAGTTTGGCCTGGCCTCGTACTTCTATGCGAAGGATCTCGCTCGCGTTTTCCGCGTCGCCGAGGCCCTCGAATACGGCATGGTTGGTGTCAACACAGGATTGATCTCGACGGCGGAAGCTCCCTTCGGCGGCGTCAAACTCTCCGGCCTTGGTCGTGAGGGTTCCAAATACGGGATCGAAGAATTTATGGAAATTAAATATGTCTGCCTCGGCGGGATCAGCTAGCGCCCGACGGGCGCCAGCTCGCAATTTCCTTTACCGCTCCTTCGCCATGGACGGCACGGGTTCTGGAGCAGCCGTCCACCGGCGCATGATCGCTCAGCGCTGCGATTTTGTTCGCCGGCATAGCATTGGCTCGGGATGAAATGCGCTGTTCATAGCGATAGCGTGATTACCTTAGCCATGGTTATTGCACGTCTTTCGTGCCATATTAGCAATCAGCACAGTTCAACATTTGAGTCGCAATCTGGCGCAAGAATGGAGACGATGAGATGCTACATGGCCTACTCGAGCCAAATTCGAATTCCTGTAAGTATTTGAAGGAACGAATGCTAGTTTGTGCCGTTGTCTCAATGAGCGCGCCGACGGGGCGGCAATCCCGCCTCAACCGACCGGCCGCGGGAGAGCATCATGCAAAAAGGTGAAAGTGACGTCTTTGATCTTTTCTCGGAGATTTACACAAGCGCCGCGCAAGAAGAACTAAGTCTACAGGAATACCTGCTAGCCTGCCGTGATGACAAAAGCCTTTATGCGACCGCGCAAGAGCGAATGGTCGAAGCGATCGGCGAGCCGACATTAATCGATACGAGCGCCGATGAGCGGCTAGGGCGGATTTTCGCCAACCGCACAGTCAAGATTTACCCGTCCTTCGCCGACTTCTATGGAATGGAAGATACAATCGAGCGGATTGTCGGCTACTTCAGATACGCCGCGCAAGGTCTCGAGGAGCGAAAGCAGATCCTCTATCTGCTCGGTCCTGTGGGAGGCGGCAAATCGTCGCTCGCCGAGCGCCTCAAGAGACTGATGGAGCAGCGCCCGATCTATACTTTGGCGGTCAATGGCAAGATCAGCCCCGTCTTCGAATCCCCTCTCGGCCTGTTCCACCCCGAACGGATGGCGGGTCTCTTGGAAGACAAGTACGGGATTGCGCCGCGAAGGCTGACGGGCCTTATCTCGCCCTGGGCGACGAAACGGCTCGACGAGATCGGCGGCGATATTTCGAAATTCAGCGTGGTCAAACTGACGCCCTCGCGTCTGCGACAAATTGCAATTGCGAAGACCGAGCCGGGTGACGAAAACAATCAGGACGTGTCCGCACTCGTCGGCAAAGTGGACATCCGTCAACTTGAAAACTTCAGTCAGGCCGATCCTGATGCCTACTCCTACAGTGGCGGGCTGAACAGAACGACGCAGGGGCTTCTTGAGTTCGTCGAAATGTTCAAGGCGCCTATCAAGGTGCTGCATCCCCTGCTGACCGCCACCCAGGAGGGCAGCTATAACGGTACGGAGAACTTCGGCGCCTTCCCCTTCCAGGGCATTGTCGTTGCTCACTCGAACGAGTCCGAGTGGCTGCAATTCAAGAACAACAAGAACAACGAGGCATTCCTCGACCGCATTCTCGTGGTCAAGGTTCCCTATTGCCTGAGGGTCACCGAGGAGCGGCAAATCTATGAAAAGCTGCTTCGCGAAAGCGAGCTGGCAAAGAGCCCGTGTGCCCCTGAAGTGCTCGAGAATCTTAGCCGGTTCACCGTTGCGACACGCCTCCATGTTCATGAAAATTCGCCGCTCTACACGAAGATGCGCGTCTACGACGGCGAGAATCTGAAGGACACCGATCCCAAGGCCAAGTCGGTGCAGGAGTATCGTGACGCCGCCGGTGTGGATGAGGGCATGACAGGCGTCAGCACGCGTTTTGCCTTCAAGGTGCTGTCGGAAACCTTCAACTACGATACAAAGGAGGTCGCTGCCGACCCGGTACACCTGATGTACATCATGGAGCAGGCAATTCGGCGCGAACAGTTCCCGAAGGAAACCGAAGCGCGCTACCTGGATTTCATCAAGTCCGAGCTTGCAGCACGCTATGCCGAATTCATCGGTCATGAAATCCAGAAAGCCTATCTGGAATCCTACAGCGAATATGGACAAAACCTGTTCGACCGGTACATCTCCTACGCCGATGCCTGGCTGGAAGACCAGGACTTCAAGGACTACGACACAGGCCAGATCCTCAACCGCGAAATTCTCGACAGCGAGTTGTCGCAAATCGAGAAGCCGGCGGGCATTGCCAACCCCAAGGACTTCCGAAATGAAGTTGTGAAATTCACGCTGCGCGCCCGCGCCAAGAACCATGGGCGCAACCCGTCCTGGACGAGCTATGAAAAGCTTCGCGAAGTGATCGAGAAGCGCATGTTTGGCCAGGTCGAAGACCTCCTGCCCGTCATCAGCTTTGGCTCCAAGAAGGACAGCTCAACAGAAAAGCAGCACGCGGAATTCGTCGAGCGCATGACGGAACGCGGCTACACCGTTCGCCAGGTCCGGCGGCTCGTCGATTGGTATATGCGGGTCAACAAGGCCGGCTGACGATGCCGAACCGGGGGAATGGCAGATGGCGAATTTTATCGACCGCCGGCTCAACCCGAAGGATAAGAGCCTCGGCAACCGGCAGCGTTTCCTGAAGCGAGCCCGGGAAGAACTCAAACGGGCGATCAAGGAGCAGGTCAAATCGGATAGGATTGCCGACGTGGACGCCGCCCATGGCGTTCCGATGCCGAAACGCGGCGCCGGCGAGCCGACTTTTCAGCCTGCCTCCGGTAGTGGTGCGCGCGAGTATATTCTGCCCGGAAACAAGGAGTATATGGCGGGCGACAAGCTCTCGCGACCGCAAGGCGGTGCCGGCGGAAGTGGCAAGGGCGCCGGCCGCGGCGAGAGCGAGGATGACTTTCAGTTCATCCTGTCCCGCGACGAGGTTCTCGACCTTTTCTTCGAGGATCTGGAACTGCCCGACATGGTCAAGTTGAACCTGAAGGAGACGGTGACCTACAAGCCTCACCGCGTCGGCTTCAGCACGGCCGGCACCCCCACGAACATCAATGTCGGGCGGACGATGCGCAATAGCTTCGGCCGCCGGATCGCGCTGCAACGCCCGAGCGAAGCGGCGGTGAAGGCGATTGCAGATCAGATCGCCATCTTGGAGGCCGAACCGAACCTGTCGGCACAGGAGCGGCGGCGCCTGCAGGCATTGCGCGAGGAGCTCGAGCAATTGGAACGCAGGCGCCGACGCATCTCCTATGTCGATCCGGTTGATATTCGCTTCAACCGTTTCGAGCGCCAGCCGCTTCCCAATGCCAGCGCGGTGATGTTCTGCCTGATGGACGTCTCGGCCTCGATGGGCGAACGCGAAAAGGACCTCGCGAAACGCTTCTTCGTACTGCTCCACCTCTTCCTGACCCGCCGTTACGAGCGGATCGATATCGTTTTCATCCGTCATACCGACGAGGCGCGCGAGGTCGACGAGGAGACGTTCTTCTACAGCAAGCAGAGCGGCGGCACGGTCGTTTCCACTGCCCTCGAGGAAATGCTTCGTGTCATCGAGGAACGCTATCCGGCACATCTGTGGAACATCTACGCCGCTCAAGCGTCCGACGGCGACAACATCAGTGGAGATTCGGAACGGTGTGCGGCGCTGCTTCGCGACCACCTGATGCGCCTGTGCCAATATTATGCCTATGTCGAGATCATCGACGAGCGTGAAACCGAAATCTTTGGAGCGACCGACAACGGCACGTCGCTGTGGCGCGCCTATCGCACGGTCGACGGCGAAGTGCCTAACTTCCAGATGACGCGGATCTCCAGACCGGCAGATATCTACCCCGTGTTCCGCAAGCTCTTTACCCGACAGCCTGCCATGCGCACGCGTAAGTAAGGGACGACCGAATGGCGAGACGTTCGAGTTCAGGCCTGCTGTTTGATGGTTCCGACTGGAATTTCACCACCCTTTCGCGCGCCTACGATGCGATAGAGACCGTTGCGCTCGATGAGATGGGACTGGACGTCTATCCCAACCAGTTGGAGATCATTTCCTCCGAGCAGATGCTCGATGCCTATTCGTCGGTTGGCATGCCGCTGATGTATCAGCACTGGTCCTTCGGCAAGCGCTTCATCTTCGAGGATCACTTGTATCGGAAGGGACAGCGCGGCCTCGCCTACGAGTTGGTCATCAACTCCAACCCCTGCATCACCTATCTCATGGAAGAAAACACCATGGCGATGCAGGCGTTGGTGACCGCGCATGCAGCCTTCGGCCACAATCATTTTTTCAAGAACAACTACTTGTTCCGCCAGTGGACGGACGCCGGCTCCATCCTGAGTTATATGGACTTCGCCAAGAAATACATCGCCAAGTGCGAGGAGCGGCATGGATTGAGCGCCGTCGAGGCGATCCTCGATTCAGCGCACGCCCTGATGGACCAGGGCGTCTTCCGCTACCGCCGCCCGCCCCGCCTTTCCTCCGAAAAAGTCAGAGAACGCGCCCGAGAGCGATTGGAATATGAAGAGCAGACCTACAGCGATCTGTGGCGCACGCTGCCGCTGGCAACGGAAAACCGCAATCCGGAAGAGGCCGAACGCGACGCGTCCGAACGCAAGAAGGTTCTCAATCTTCCGGAGGAGAACCTGCTCTACTTCCTGGAAAAGCACAGCCTCATCCTCGATCCATGGCAGCGCGAACTTCTCCGGATCGTGCGCGTCATTGCGCAATATTTCTATCCACAGCGCCAAACCAAGGTGATGAACGAGGGCTGCGCGACCTTCGTTCACTACACGATCATCAACCGCCTCTTCGATCAGGGCCGGATCAGCGAAGGGGCGATGCTGGAATTGCTGAAAAGCCACTCCAACGTCGTTTTTCAACCGGCCTTCGATGATTCGCGCTTCCCGGGCATCAACCCTTACGCACTGGGATTCGCGATGATGCAGGATATCGAGCGCATCTGCATGGAACCGACGGCGGAAGATCGCGACTGGTTTCCGTCCTTTGCCGGCAACGGCGATTGGCAGGGGACGCTGCTCGACGCCTGGGCAAACCACCGCGACGAGTCCTTCATGCTCCAATATCTGAGCCCGGCGATGATCCGCAAGTTCCGGCTGTTCCTGCTCTCCGATCGCGCCACCGACAGCTATTGCGAAGTATCCGCAATCCATAATGAGCGCGGCTATTCCAGGATCCGCTCGGCGCTTGCCCATAGTTACGACGTCGGGGCCAGACAGCCCGATATCCAGGTTACCGACGTGGACTTGCTAGGTGACCGGCAACTTCGGCTACAGCATAATGTGAAGAATGGCATCCTCCTGGAAGAGAGCACCCGTGATGCCACGCTCGGCCATATTCGCCACCTCTGGGGTTACGACGTGAGCCTGAGTGGTGTCGATGCTGGAACGGGTGCGGTGCTCTACGAGTGTTCGACGGCGCAACTCTGAAGCCAGCTGGGATTAGCGGAACGGTGGGAGCCATGCGGCTTACGGTCAATGAAAGCGCTTGCCCTCCGGATCGAACGCGTGTTGGCCGACTTCCTTTACGACGGCTCCCTTGTGCGTCTCGGGAAGCATGGTGCCGTCCATGACGGACTTCCTGGCATCGTCTGGCCGGCCGACGCGCCCTGACAGGGCAGTGGCAGCCTACGACGCAAAACGTCAACGCTTGTCCTCTTCGGCATGCCTCCGCCGGATGCTTCGCACGACAAGCCACATGCCGGCAACCACGATCGGTACCGAGAGACCTGTCAGCGTCTCGGGGGACACCTCGAAGCCGACATTGTGCGCACCCTTTGCCACATAACCGAAGAGCCCGACGACGTAGTAAGAGATTGCCGCCACCGACAGGCCTTCGACGGTCTGCTGCAAACGCAGCTGCAGTTGCGCCCGGCGATCCATCGAATTCAGCACCGTCGTATTGATACGCTCGAGTTCGACGTCGATCCAGCTTCGCAGCAGGGCCGTGGCCCGGGCAAGCTTGCGCGAAAGGTTCGCCTGGCGCTCCTCGACCGACTGACAGGTTCGCATGGCCGGTGCCAGTCGCCGTTCCAGGAATGAGCCGAGTGTTTCGCTGCCTGGTATTGCCGTCTCGGCAAGAGCCCGAATGCGCTCCTGAACGATTTCGTAGTAGGCGCGGCTTGCCCCGAACCGATAGAGGCTGAGCGCTGCATTCGCCTCGAGTTCGGCCGCAAGGCGCGTGATCTCGGACAGCATCTGGTCCGCTTCATCCCGTGCATGCAGCTTCATCCGCTGCGTAATGGCCGTCAGGCCGGACTCGATCTGGCGGATTTCGGGCGAGAGCGACTGTGCAAGCGGCAGGCCCATCATCGCCAGCGTGCGATAGGTCTCGATATCGAGAAGCCGCTGGACCAGCGCACCGCGTGCGCTGTCGGACATGCCGCGATCGATCACGAGAAACTTCGTCAATCCGTCGCCATCCTGGCGGAAATCGGTGAGGATCGTTGCCTGACCGTTTCTGAGCTCGCTTCGACACAGGCTGGTCGGATCGAAAACGGCAATTTCCTGCACTGTCTCGGGCGTGTCGGGGCGTATTTCCAAACGAATGCCCGATATGAACGGACCTGGTGGCGTGAAGCTGTCGCCGAAAGGATGAACGGCGATCGGGGCGCCGAACTTCTCTGGTGCGGGGCAGTCCCAGAAGTAGGTCGAAAATTCGGTGTGCCGTTCCCAGCGCAAGGTGCCCTGGCCCCAGCTTATCGCATGATGGCTGGTCTCGCGGGTCGGCGGAGCAACGCCGCTGGATCGGGAAAGATCCGCAAGCATCTCATGGTCATTGTCACCGGCACTCTCCGTCAGGAAAGCGAGCTGGAAGATGACGCGGCGTGCCTGAACGAGCGCATAGGGTCGCGCATGAATTTCCCCCAAGGCGCGTACTCGAAGATCCGCAGGCGGAAAGCCAAAGCTTCCTTGCGTCATGCGTGCGCTCCTTTCGGTGTGTGTTTCCCGCTCATCGCTATCGATACTGTGATTCGGCTGAGCCCGGGAGCGCGACTGAACAACCTCGATTGGTTCACCTCTGATCTGCGCTGACACGTTCAAGTTCTTTTTGCCATTCGCAAAAAGATTTCGAATGTCCATGATCTTATCCCTACATCGGCCCCTCAGCTGGCGGCATGCAAGCATCTCCTCATATGCCTGTCTAGCACGATCGGTCCGCGCGACCGTTTGCCACAGCCACTCCAACCAGCAAGCAACTCATGCTTGAATAGCACCCTATGCGGACAGTGCGGCACCGCTCGCCACAGAATCGTGATGGAACAATTCCCGACCATTGGATTTCAACCTTCGGCGCGAATGTGCTGAACGCGAAAGGCTGTGGAAAGTCAACTTGCGGCACCCTGCCTGGCGCGCAGATCGGGTTTCTGACGGCTGCTGTTGTGGTATTGCCCGATCTTACTCGGGAGAGATTCGATGGCCGTAATCGATATTCTGGCGTCCGTGGCTTTTGCCGCAACTATGACTGCGTCCATTTCACCGTCCGAGACAAATGTACCTGCCTTCCGGCCGCTCGGCGTTTCGCAGGATACGCTGCCGTCAGCGCTCGGCTGCAAACCGATCAATGGCGAGCAGCCGGATACGACAGGTCAGTACTCATGCAACGTTCTGCCTGGCGGAAGCGACCTCTTTGATCAATATGTGCTGGCCTACGTCCACGGCATGGGAATATGCAACGTCGTCGCGATTTCCCGTTACATCGACGATGATCAGCGCGGCACGACCACACGGCAGGTTTACAAGGAAGCGGCTTCGCTGCTCGCTTCCCAGTTCGGGCCCGCAGACGAGAAGGTCGACCATGTCGCCACGTCCAAATTCGGAAAGGACGGCATGTTCCGGCAGGCGGTCATCGCTCAGGAGCGGCAGGTGTTCGAGCAATGGGACAATCTGAGCACGAAGTTCCAGAATGCCCAGTCGGCCAGCGTCACGATTTCTGGAAGTGAGGACTGGGGACTGGCGGTCTATAGTATTTTCCGCTTTGCTCATAACGATGCCTGCCTGAGCAGTCTGGAGCAGCAGACCGGACTGTCTGGCGAGGATGGTGAGTGATCAGCTAGCTGGCGATCGCAAGCGACAAGCCGGCGACCGCCGAAGCGGCGGCTTGAAGACGGGAGCAGTGATCAGGTGTTCGAATGGCGCCTGGTCTCGTTCCAGTCAGGATGTGAACAGTGCCCGCAGACGGGCGAATAAACCTGGCCGATCCACGCCAAGAATACCGCGTACATAGTGGGCGGCTGTGGCGGCGCTGACCGTCGCGCCGAAATGGCAGTAGCAAAGAACGTTATGCAGTTCGCCGTCGGTTAGACCGAAGAACTTCTTGGCCTGGCCATAAGTATCGTTCTCAAGCCCCGCTGCTCGCAGGATCGGGTCCTCAAAGGCGACCGAGATCGGCGAGTTATCGCTACGCAGGAGCGACAGCACTGACGTCGGCTGATGTTCGGTCTGGTAGAGGGTAGCCAGTCGTCGATGCGGGCTCAACTCGAGAAGCTCCACCCAGCGCTCGAGACGCTCGCTTCGCGACATGACGCGGTGCGGATATGCCTGGTCGATATCCGCAATATTCTGCAGTTGCTCCAATGTCTGATGTTTCATGGTGGGCTCCATTCGGCTGAAATTTGCGCAGCCCCATTGCCGCGTACGCCCTGAATAATTGAGCTAGGGGACAGCGAGGCCCAATCAAGATCACTACGAAAGGATTTATGCAGGTCGGGAACAAGTTGAACGACGGACTGCATCCAGCCGCCTGCGGTAGATCAGCGTATATGGCAGGCTGCTGTTTTTCCGACCAACTCGCAAGACTTAGGAGGGTCAGTTGTCGCAACTTGACCAGATCGATTTCGGGCGCTGCTGGCGAAATGACGGAAAGGGCCAATCTTTTTAAGACGGCGTGCGGGGCAACCAGTCTCAAGGCGGCCAAGCTTCATTTCGAAATAATTGCTCGCCAGAGAATATATAAGTTGACAGTAGCGGTAAAGTTTTGCACGAGCGCGTACAGAGCCGCGATCGCTATCTGATGCAAGCAAAGAGAAGCCGCATGTCGACACCCTTCCTTACAACGTCACAGATTGCCTATCACGCGGCAGGAAAGAGCATCCTTTCCGGGATAGACCTGACGTTGAAGAGCGGACGCATCTACGGTCTGGTTGGGCAGAACGGTAGCGGCAAGAGCACGCTTCTGAAGATCATAGCCCGACAGATTGCCCCGACCTCTGGTGGGGTCGAGCTGAAAGGCGAGGCGATTTCGCGCTGGGGCGCCAGACCCTTCGCCCGGCAGGTTGCCTACATGCCGCAGTTCACACCAGCGACCGATTTCATGACGGTTCGTGAACTGGTGGCGCTTGGCCGATTCCCGTGGCACGGCACGCTCGGCCGTTTCACCAGCGCCGATCAGAAACTCGTCGACGAGGCCATAGAGCGAACCGATCTCGAGCGTTTTGCAGACAGCCCGGTCGCAAGCATGTCCGGCGGCGAGCGGCAACGCGCCTGGATCGCCATGATGCTGGCGCAGAATGCACAGTGCCTGCTTCTTGATGAGCCGACCTCCGCGCTGGATCTGCTACACCAGGACAGCGTGTTGGCGCTGCTGCGCGAACTCAGCCACGAGCGCCGGCTAACGATCGTCGTCGTCCTCCACGATATCAATCTGGCCGCCCGTTATTGCGACGAGATCGTGGCTTTGAGGAAGGGCCGCATCTCGGCACACGGCACGCCAACCGAAATCGTAAGGTCCGATGTGCTCAAGTCGGTCTTCGGTCTGGAAATGGGCGTCTTTCCGCATCCGGTCAGCAACGATCCGATCAGCTACGTTCTCTAAAGCCGTAGTCTTGCGATCCGGCTTCGACCGAGAACCGCTCAGTGAGTGATCTGTAATAGCCGTTGGAACAACTTGGCCGGTCGTAGATTTCACGCTCATGAAAACAACGATCTTTCTCGTCGTGTCGCTGACCCTGGGCCTGCTTGGCACCGCAAGCGCCCAGGAACTTGGTGCGGAAACCATCAACAGTGCCTCGCTCGACTCCATTCCAACCGAGCGACCAGCCAAAGCCTCCCCTCGACCAGAGCCTGCCGTTATACGTCTGCAGGTGCTTCTGGATCGCTTGGGGTCGTCTCCCGGGGTGATAGACGGGCATTACGGCGAGAACGTCACCAAGGCGATCGCTGGCCTCGAAGCCATGCGGGGCATCCCGACCGATGGAAAGCTGGATCCTGCCGTCATTCGCCTTCTGCTTGACGACCAGCCAGTCATCGGGACCTATGTAATCTCCCCGGAAGACACACAAGATCTCGTCGACCGCATTCCCAAAGACTACGCCAAGCAAGCCGAGATGAGGTACCTCGGATACACAAGTGTTGCCGAGAAACTGTCCGAGCGGTTCCACATGGACATCGATCTTCTTAAAGCGCTGAACGCCGGCAAGCCGTTTACGGTCGGAAAGACAATACTGGTGGCGATGCCCGGCAGCGCGAAAGAAGATATGGTCAAGAGGATTGAAGTGCGACGACGAATTGGGCAAGTCCTGGCCTTTGGCAAGGATGGCTCCTTGCTGGCCGTTTATCCCGCCACGATCGGCAGCAGGCAAACGCCTTCACCGTCAGGAACCCACAAGGTCAAGGGCGTCGCGCGAATGCCGCCATACAGTTACGATCCGAAAATCAACTTTCAGCAGGGAAAGAACACCAAGCCCCTAACTCTGCCCAAAGGTCCCAACGGCCCGGTTGGAACCATCTGGATCGATCTGACAGAGCCGACGTATGGAATTCACGGCACACCGGAACCCTCCCTTATCGACAAGATCGGATCACATGGATGCGTCCGCCTGACCAACTGGGACGCCGAGGAATTGGCCGCGATGGTAAAACCAGGCGTGACTGTCGAGTTTGTCGACTGACGCGAGCCTGTCAGCTGTCTTGCTGACAAGGCTCAGCGCTTTCTTGTCAAACAGGACGTCCCTGGATGAGGTGTTCGACAGCCGTCACGACTGGCCGGCGACCAGGCCTCTATTTGCTGTCCCTTTGCCGCAGGCGCCCGCGACGGTCCAAGGTATCAGCTCGACAATTCCCTGGCGCGGGCGTTGATCTTCTCGCACGCCTCTTCGTATGGGTCACGCATCGGGATCAAACGCGACGCACCAAGCAGCAAAAGCGATTTCAAATGCTTCCAACCGCCTTCCTCGCCGGCAACCGGGGCATAGGAGGTCATTGCAGTGCGGCCCTCCGCGGCGTAGAGGTGCTCGTACTCTGCAAAGTTTGAGAAGTTTTCGTGATTGCCGCTTGAAATGTGGAAAGTCTCGGCCGCGGCGCCTTCGGCGAGAACGACCTCATGGGTATCGAGCAAGACCGCATAGTACTCGATCATCGTGTCGTCGGCAGGAAGGATCGGCGCAATCGTCGTACCGTTCACGAGATCACGCACCCGGATCAAAACGCCATTCAGGAACAGTGCATGGCCTGGCGATAGATAGAGATCAGAATGTGGCGCGCAATCATCCAGCGCATGGCGCAAGACCCGGATCGGCACGACACCCTCCTGCCAGCGTGCACCACTCTTCTTGAACACCTGGCGACCGACCCACTTGATCCGTCGGGCATCTCCGTCCGCAAGCGCCACGCGATCACCGATGCGAAGATCCTCAACACGCTTTTCGCCACAATCGGTGAGGATCGACGTCCCGCGCAGGAAGCACTGCGCGCCGCCGCCACCGCCAGCGTTTCCACCAGAATTGCCGTTCCCGCCTCCACCGGAGTGACCGCGCCCCCAGCGCCGGCCCATTGCACGCGCAGGAGACGATGAAACTGCCGCTGCTATGGTTGCAACGCTCGCGAAACGTGCACCGGCCGCAGCCGCCACACCTAGAAAATGCCTGCGCGCGGTATTGAGGGGCAACTTCCGATCATCGGTAGATGACATGCTGGCTTCCTTTGAAAAAAGAGTGATGCCAGCGCAAGTTACAATAAGTTGCATCGCGTTGAACTTCGCAGAATAGCGCTGCCGCCTACTGAAAAGGTAGTATACATCGATAGTCAGCTTTGATCCGGAGAAAGCTCTTGCAGCTTCGCCCACTCTCGTTGTCCAGAAGCTTCGGCCCGCTCTGCGAATTCCCTTCGCAGGTACTGCCCGCGAACATTGCGAACGGCATATCGGCAGACTTGCTCAATGCGTCGACAGGGGCATGATGCCCCGTTCGAGAACGAGCCCCAACGCAATTATACAGTCGTCAATTCGGGGCCGCTTTTCCCGGAAATCAAACCATGAAATTCAATCAAGCCGCGACGGACAGCCTCACCCTGTGATTGTCGGCGATTTCGACCAGTTCCGACGGGGTCGGCGCGGCAAAGACATCCGGTGCCGGGCTCCCGTCCGATCCGAAACCGCGTCCGGCCGGGAGCTGGGCATCATGGAAGCGCTTCGCCTTCGGCTGCCCGCTCATGGCGATTTCGGGATCGGGAATGGCCCCTATAAGGCGGCGCGTATAGGGATGGGCCGGCGCCTCGAAGATCTGTCGCCACCCACCTTCCTCGACGACCTGGCCGAAGAACATCACCAGCACACGATCGCTCATGTGCTCCACGACGCTTAGGTCATGGCTGATCATCAAATAGGAAAGACCGAGCTTTTCCTGCAGATCCAGAAGAAGATTGATGATCTGCGCTCGGATCGAGACGTCGAGGGCCGATACCGGTTCGTCCAATACAACGATCTCGGGCTCGAGGATGAGTGCGCGGGCAATGCCGATGCGCTGGCGCTGCCCTCCCGAGAACTCGTGCGGGTAACGACTGGCCTGTTCCGGCTTCAACCCGACGTCGATCAGCATCGCCTCGATCCTGTCGGAAATCTCCGATGCCGATTTGATGCCATGAAGGCGAAGGGGTGCGGCGAGCGAAGCCCTTATCGATTGGCGGGGATTCAGCGAGGCGTAAGGATCCTGAAATACCATCTGCACCGCCTTGGCGCGCTGCATGCGCCCCGGCGCACCAGGTCCGGTCAGCGGTTGACCCCGGTAGCGGATCGTTCCTGAGGTCGGCGCCTGCAGACCGAGGATCGACAGCGCCGTCGTGGACTTGCCGCAGCCTGATTCGCCAACGATCGACAGACACTCACCCTTTCCCAATTCGAAGCTGATGCCGTTTACGGCGTAAAGCGTCCGCCGTCCGGTTCCCAAAAGCCCGCCACCAGACACCGGAAAGCGCACATGCAGGTCGTCCACTTGCAGCAAAGACCCGGTCACGGCTTTCCTCCTTCGTCGCGGCGTGGCGCAATGAACCGCGTCTCGGTCAACTTCGAGCGATCGGCGATGATGCTGTCGATGTCTACCAGGCGCTGGCGTCCATGCAGGCTGCGGCTCCCCAGCCGCGGCAGCGCTCCGAGAAGCCCGCGCGTGTATTCGTGCCTCGGATCGGAAAACAGCAGAGCGGTGTCGTTCTCCTCCACCAGGCAACCGGCATACATCACTCCCACCCGCTGGCAAACACTGGCGATCACGCCGAGATCGTGGCTGATGAACAGGACCGCGGTGCCGCGCGCGGCGCAGAGTTCCTTGATCAACCGTAACACTTCGGCCTGAACGGTCACGTCCAACGCCGTTGTCGGCTCATCCGCGATCAAGAGGTCGGGATTGCAGGCGAGCGCCATGGCGATCATCACGCGCTGGCGCAAGCCGCCCGACATCTGGTGCGGATAGTTCGTGGCGCGTCGGTCCGGATTGGGCACGCGCACGCTTGCGAGCGCGTCCACGGCAAGTTTCATCGCTTCGCCCCAGTCCTTGCCCTGGTGCAGGACGAACATCTCGGCGATCTGGCGCCCGACCGTGGAGAGCGGATTGAGCGCCGTCATCGGCTCCTGGAAGATCATGGCGACGCGGTTTCCCCGCAGCCGTCTCATCTCCCGCTTCGGCAGGGCGAGCAGGTTCTGGCCCTTGAAGACGACCTCACCGCCCGAAACGCGCAAGGGCCTTTTCAGGAGACCCATCACGGCAAGCGACGTCACCGATTTACCAGAACCGGACTCGCCCACGAGCCCATAGGCCTCACCCGGCATGATCTGGAACGAGACGCCCTTGAGGATTGGAAGAAGAGAGCGCCCGGCCGAAACATCGAGCTTGAGTTCCTTGATGTCGAGAAGCGGAGCGGTCATGGCGTGCGCGTCCTCATATGCGGATCGAGCCTGTCGCGCAGCCCATCGCCCAGAAGGTTGAAGCCAAGCACCGAGAGGAAGATGGCGAGCCCCGGAAACACCGCGACCCAGGGCGCGGTCCGGATCAACTGGCGCGCATCCGTCAGCATCGAGCCCCAGCTCGGAAAGGGGGGCTGGACGCCAAGTCCGAGGAAGGAGAGAGCCGCCTCGGAAAGCACCGCCGAGCCCATGCCCAGCGTTGCCATGACAAGGATCGGACCCATCATGTTGGGCAGGATCTGCGTGAACATGATGCGCAGATCGCCGTAGCCGAGCGTTTGTGCCGCCTGCACATATCCCTGAGACTTCAGCGACAGGGTGGAGGAGCGCGCAATGCGGCACGTCCAGCTCCAGTTCGTGAGCCCCAGGGCAATCAGAAGTGATGGCAGGCCAGGGCCAAGTACGGCCATGACCGCCAGCGCGAAGATCAAGGAGGGGATGGCAAGCATGACGTTTGTGAGACCGTTTACGAGATCGTCCCACCAGCCGCCCCAGTAGCCGGCAGTCATGCCGAGCGTGCAGCCGATGATGGAGTTGATGACCTGCGAGACGATCCCGACGGTCAGCGAGATCTGCGCACCAAAGAGGATGCGGGTAAGGACGTCGCGGCCCTGAGCGTCCGTACCAAACCAGAATGTGGCATCGGGCGGCAATTCGGCATTCATCAGATCGGCATTCAACACCGGATCGAACGGCGCGATCCAGGGAGCAAGGATGCCGGCGAGGATGACGAGCACCGTGAGAAGCGCGCCGAGGATGAAATTGAAACCAAAGCGCATAGCCTCACCCCTGCTTGATGCGCGGGTCGATCGCCGCGTAGATCAGGTCGACAAGGGTGTTGATGACGAGGAACCAGAGGACGATGACCAGGATCGTCCCCTGCACCGCGGGAATGTCGCGGATCGCCACGCTGTCCACCAGGAGCGAGCCGATGCCAGGCCAGGCGAAAAGTTTCTCGATCACCACGGCCTGCCCGATCAGCGAACCGAATTGCAGACCGACCGTTGTCACGATCAGCACGAGAGCGTTGCGCATCACGTGCCAGCGCACGACCTTGGCTTCGCTCATGCCCTTCGAATGCGCGGTGCGAATGAAATCCGCGTTCAGCACGTCGAGAACCCCCGCCCGCGTGGTGCGTGCCAGAAGCGCCAGCGGCGTAACGCCGAGCGTGACGGCCGGCAGGATCAGGTTACGGAACGATCCGTCGCCATAGCCGAAGCTCGGCAGCCAGTTCAGATGAAGCGCAAAGACGTACATCATCAGGAGCCCGAGCCAGAACTGGGGCATGGAAAGACCCGAGACCGCGCCGATCATCGTCGTCGTGTCGAGAATCGATCCGGGACGGAGAGCGGCGAGAAAGCCGAGCGGCACGCCGACCACGACCGCGAACGCCATGGCGGCGAGCGCTAGTTCCAGCGAAGCCCACATGCGGTCGCCGATCAGATCGAGCACCGGCTGGCGACTTCGAAAGCTGGTCCCGAGGTCGAGCCGCGCAAGGTCGGTGACGTATTTCACGAACCGCTCCGTCAGCGGCTTGTCGAGGCCGAATTCCTGGTTGAGGTGGGCAATCAGCTGTGGGTCAGCGGTGCGCTTGCCGTCGGCAAGCAGGCTGGTGGCAAAACTGCCCGGTACAACGCTGAAGATGACGAAGATCAACAACGCCACGACGATCACCGTCGGCACGATCTGCAGGACGCGGCGCAGAGTGAAGCGAAGCATGAACAAACCCGTTTTGGTCGCCCTTTAGGGAGGCGCGCGGCAATGCGAATTCGAGTGGCCGCGGGAAATCCCGCGGCCACCGGCATGAACTCCCGGATTAACTGCGCGAGTCCGGCGCCGTGTCGTCGATCCAGATTTCATCGTAAGGCTGGATGGCCAGTTCCGTCGCATTCGGAACAAGCCCGTGGATCCACGGCTGGTATGCCATCACTGCCTTGTTGTAGTTGAAGAACCAGACCGGCGCTTCGTCCTGGATCAGGTTGTTCGCCTGGCGCAGCAGTTCGTTCTGCTTGGCCGGGTCTCGTTCCTGCTGCGCTGCCTCGTAGAGTTTGTCGAAATCGGCGTTCGAGAAGCTCTCGTAGTTGCAGGCCGACTGCGGCGTCTTGGAGTAGTAGCAGCGAAGCGCCTGCAGCGGATCCGGGCCGGAGAGGTTCGACCAGATGAAGGCCTGGAAATTGTTCGACGTCACCGCATCGCCGAGTGCCGAGCTTTCGACCGGTTTCGGCTTCACCGTGATGCCGACCTTCTGCAGCATCGGCAGGACGGCTTCGACGATCGGCACGCCCCAACTTTCGTTCGGGCTGGCGGTCACTTCGAAGGAGAAGCCTTTGGCGTAACCGGCTTCAGCGAGAAGCGCCTTGGCTTTTTCCGGGTCGTAAGCATAGGCAGGCTTTTCCTTGTCAAACGCCGGTGAGGAGAGCGGCAGCCAGCCGGAAGCCGGGTAGGCCTTGTTCTTGACCAGGCGCTCGACGATCAGCGGCGTGTTGATTGCGTAGTTGATGGCCTGGCGAACCCGCTTGTCCTTGAACGGCTCGAAGGCCGGATTGAAGCCGATGTTGCGGGTGTAGACCTCGGCGACCTCCAGCAGATGGTCCTTCAGGGCATCCTCACCCTGGTAAGCTTGATACTGGGTGGGCCCAAGGATCGACACGTCGATTTCCTTGTTGCGGAAGGCCACGTCGCGGGCGGAATCCTCACCCATCAGCACGATCTTCACGCGGTCGAGATAGGGCTTGCCCTTCTCGTAGTACTTGTCGAACTTCTCCACGACGACCTGAGAGCCAGGCGTGTATTCCTTGAAGGCGAAGGCGCCGAGACCGATCGGGTTTTTGCCGAAAGTCGACTCGTCAGCGACGTTCGAGGGATAGATCACCGTCGTGTTCTGCATCAACGAAAAGCCGGGATTGATTGGCCCGGTATAGGTGACCTGAAGCGTGTGATCATCGATCTTCTTCAGGCCGCTGATGTCTTGCGCCTTGCCGGCGATATAGTCGTCCGCGCCCTTGATGATGGCGATGAAGCTGGCACCGGGGAACGCGTTCTTCGGGTTGCCGATGCGCTTGTAGCTGTAGATGATGTCATCGGCCGTCAGCGGCTTGCCATTGTGAAAGACGGCGTTGTCACGCAGATGATAGGTGTAGGTCGTCCCGTCCTCGGAAACATCCGCCGAGGTCGCCAATTCCAGAACCGGCTTGTTGTTGATCGAGTCCCAGCTGTACAGCGCCCGGTGAATGGCCTGGGTGATGAATTCTTCCTGCGTGTTGGGGCTCGACTGAACATCCAGCGTTGCGAAACTGGAGCCATAAGGCGCGGTGAATACAAGTGTACCGCCATGCCGCTCGCCATCCGCAAACGCCATGGTCGCGACGCCCAGGCTGAGCATCGCAGCGATTGAAAGTCTCTTCAGCATTTCGTTCTCCCTCTTTGTGCCGGGTTCCCTTTTCGGCATCGTGTCAGTCATTCTTTTCGGTGGCTCAGCCTCGCGCGTCGTGCACAACGTTGCCCGCCAACAGCGTCAGCAGGCAGCGCGTATCCGACAGGATCGCCTCGGGCGATGCGGTGAGAAGATCATTGTCGAAGACCGCGATGTCAGCCCACTGACCAGCGACCAGCCGCCCCTTCACGTTTTCAGCCCTCTGCGAATGGGCACCGTATTCCGTGTAGGCCTGGAGCGCCTCCTCGCGACTAAGCTTCTCGGAGGCATCCATGACGGTGCCCTTGCCGGTCTGGCGGGTGATCATCGCGTAGAGGTCGGGGAAAGGATTAGGCGAGCAGACCGGTGAGTCGGAGCCGGTGGAGGGTTTGAGCCCCATGCGCGCCCACGTGCCGATCGGGTAGGACTTAACGCCGCGCTCCTCGCCGAGGACGGAGATATAGCTGTCGCCGAAATCGTGAATGAAGGCCATCTGCGGCGCCGGCAGAATGCCCGCCGCCTTCATGCGCGCGTTTTGCTCCGCAGACGGATAGCCGCAATGCTCCACACGGTGGCGGCGATCCGGATCAGGATTGGCAGCGAGCGCCTTCTCATAAGCCGTGATCAACTGCTCGATAGCGCCGTCGCCGATTGCATGGCAAGCCATTTGGTAGCCCCGGTCATGGCAGGACTGCACAATCTCCTCGACGACCGCGTCGGGCAGCATCTGCACGCCGAGGTTTTCCGGCTCGTCCTTGTAAGGCTTCGTCATCCACGCCGTGCGTCCGCCGGCCGATCCATCAAGGAATATTTTCACCGCGCCAACGCGCAGCATGTCGTCGCCGGCGCCGGAGACGAGGCCCGCGCGCCAGCAGTCCTCGACGATCGACACTCCGGGATCACCAAGAAGGGTCAGCCAGACGCGCACTGGCAAGCGACCCGCGATCTTGGCCATTTCATAGGCCTGAATTTCCGCAAAGCCGGAAAGCTGTCCGACGGCGGCGTCCATGCAGCTCGTAATGCCGAGGGACAAGAGATATTGCCCGGCGCGCTCGATCCCATCGATCAGTTCGGCGGTCGTGGCCGACGGGATCACGGCCTTGACGAGGTTCATGGCGTTCTCCGCCAGAAGGCCGTTCAGTTTGCCGTCCGTCAGGCCGATGACGCCGCCATCCGGCACCGGTGTCGCCTCGGTCACGCCTGCCAGCGTCAAAGCTTTCGAATTGGCGATCGCCACATGGCCACACGCCCGCGTCACCAGTACCGGATGATCGGGCGCAGCGAGATCAAGGTCCGCGCGTGTCGGATGCCGGCCCGTATCGAGCTTGACCTGATCATAGCCACGTGCGCGAACCCACTCGCCCTTCGGCGTCACCGCCGCGCGTTCGGCGATCTGGCGCATCAGCGCGGCGTGGGTGGGGGCCGCGGCAGGCGTCGCGTCCACCCAGCCCATGACGATACCGGTCGAAATCAGGTGCAGATGGTTGTCGATCAGCCCGGGGCTGGCAAAACGGCCGTCCAGATCGATGACCTCGGTGCGCGATCCCTTTAGGTTCAGCATCTCTGCACTGCTGCCGGTTGCGAGAACCTTTCCCTGCCAGACGGCCACCGCCTCGCAGGATCCTTCCTCGCGACCACACCATATGCGGCCGTTGTGAAGGATGAGATCGGCTTCAATTCTGACTGCCATTAACTGCTCCGTTGCCACGACCCGGACGAACCCGGCATTAAGGACAGGCGATGCGAAGCGCTCGCGCCGTCCATGAATTTCTGTCGTGTGACAAGGTGAAAGCTTGTGGCAGGCTTGGCCAATTCGGTTTTGGCACAACCCCATGCGAATTTGGCATATCTATTCAAGATGAATGACTTATGCTGAATTGGGCGAGGAGCATTGGGGAGGAGAATGGAATGGAAATCAAATGGCTGGAGGACTTCGTAACCCTTGCGGACACCTCCAGTTTCTCGAGAGCGGCTGAACTGCGCAACGTGACACAACCGGCCTTCAGCCGCCGAATCAAGCAGCTCGAGGGATGGCTGGGCGCGACCTTGATCAGCCGTGCGGCGATGCCTGCCGAGCTGACGCCGGCCGGCCGGAATTTCCTGCCCGTCGCACAGGAAACGATCCGCTCATGCTATGCGGCGCGAGAGGCCCTGCGTCCGTCACATGAACCCGGCCTCATTCGCTTCGCGGCACTGCACACGCTGACGGTTACATTCTTTCCGCAATGGTTAAGGGCGTTGGAGAAAGCAGGGGGAGCGTTCAACACCTCGCTGATACCGGACCGAGGTGGCATCGAGGCGAACCTGGATGCGCTCGTTGGCGACGAGGCCGATTTTTTCCTGACCTACGCCCATCCGGAGGTGCCATTCCATCTCGACCGCGGCAAATTCGCGTGGCTGACTGTCGCCCACGACCGGCTGATCCCCCTGGTGGCGCCGAACGTCATCGTTTCCGGTCACTCGCAAGCCGGAAGAAATTTGCTGGATCGGGCCGTCGAGCAGCAGCGGCTAGCAATCCCCTATCTCAGCTACGGCTTCAATTCCTTCTTCGGCGTAGCTCTCTCGCGTCTTCTGCTTCGCCGCCCGCCATTTCGTCGCCGGACGACACATGAGAATACGATCAGTGCCGGTTTGATGAACATGGCGCTTGCGGGAGCGGGCGTCTGCTGGCTGCCTGAAAGCCTCGCACGTGACGAGATGGAGTCAGGGCGCCTCGTCCCCGCCTCGAAGGACGAGGGGTGGAACCTCGATCTCGAAATCCGCCTCTACCGCCACGCGGCGAGCCGCAATCGCAAGGTCGACGAACTCTGGCGCATGTCCGGGCAATTGCTGGAGCGCGAGCCGGCCTGACGACCGGCTTACGAAACGACAGGCTCAGACCTTCATGAAAACGAGTGCACGCAGGATTTCGGCAAAATCCGCATTGGCGAAAGCAACGGCGCGCGGACCATGGGATCGTGCGCCCGGGTACCAGCCAGCACGATAGGCGTCGGTCGGATTGTTGAACTCGATCACCACTTCGTAGCGCTCGGCCCGGTCGGGGAGCGCCTGGCTGAAATCCGCCGACAGCGCGGACGCCACGCCCTCGCGGATAAGCCGGCGCGACCAAGCGGGCGAGATCGACGTGGAGGCACGGCCCTTTCCCTCAAGTGTCTCCACCGTGGACATACCGGGCACCATCGCGCGCGCTTCCGCGCACATGGCCGCGTCGCCAGACAGGAAGACGGAAGGCACCCCATATCCCGCCGCGCAGAGGGCGTTCACGGTGAATTCGGAAGCCACCTCACCGTTCAGGAGAAGGCGCGATATGCGCAGGTTGGACGTGTGAGCGAGCGGATTGGCCTCGCTGCCTGCCTTGGAATGGTAGCCGGTGTAGATCGCCGCCGCAAAACCGGCATCGAGACCGAACATCATCGCATCGGGATGCCCCGACCAGCCACGCACGATCCGGACATAGTCCGGCAACCGCTCGAGGATCAGGTTGCGCCCGCTGTCATGGGCATCCTTGATCACGACCTCGGTCGCTCCCGCAGCGCGGGCCCCGTCGCAGGCAGCAACGACCTCGGCAGTCATCAGTGCGCGGAACTCGTTCCAGTCGGCATGCGTGCGCTCGGCCTCGTCCCAATGAACGATACCAGCGGTACCTTCGATATCGGCAGAGATGAAAACTTTCATTGCAGCGGGTTCTCCTGTAGCCAGTCGGCAAGGGCGGGATAAAGGCGGCCGTTGCGGCCGGGCGTTGCAGGCGCCATGCAGAGCGCGTTCAGTACCGCCTCCTGTGTGGTTTCAGCGGCAGCGCGGAAGGCAATGTCGATGAACGCGTCGGAAAGCCGGTCCTGGACCGTAATGGGTGACGCCGGTTCCTGATCGACCGGATCGGCGGTGGTGAAGCACAGGCAGATATCGCCGCTGCCATTGCCCCAGAAGGCACCGAGTCGCGCCAGCCCCGCACCGCCGCGTTTGGCGACGCGCTGCAGCTGGCGATCGGCGAGCGGCAAATCCGTCGCCATAACGACGATGACGGAGCCCCGCTCCGGGCTGGCTGGACGGCGAGGATCCGGACGGCGACCATCGGGCAGAATGAGATCGCCGGCAGCGCCGAAATTGGCAAGAACCAGTGTTCCCAAGGTGAAATCACGCTTCGCAATCCGCAGTCGCCGCGACGCGGTACCAATGCCAGCCTTGAAGCCGAACGCAGTCATGCCGGATCCGGCTCCGACCGCACCCTGCTCCACCTCACCCGTCCGTGCGTCGTCAAGCGCCGCACAGGCGTCGGCGGGCGTTACCGCCATGGCCTGGATGTCGCTGATGCTACCGTCATTGCATTCGAAGACGAGGCCATTGACCGTCGAGGTCTTGCGCCCGATGGCCGGATTTGCCGCGATCGCACGGCGAATCAGCGCTTCGGTGCAGGCGGCCACACCAAACGTATTGGTCAGGAGAATCGGTGTCTCGATCGTGCCGAGTTCAGCGACCTGCATCAGTCCCGCCGACTTGCCGAAGCCGTTTATCACCTCGACCGCCGCACGCGGCTTCCTGCGAAAGATGTCGCCTGGATGAGGAACAATGGCGGTGACGCCCGTATGGATGCCTTCGGCGCGCAGCGAGCGGTGTCCAACCGCCACGCCAGGCACATCGGTAATGGCGTTTTCTGGCCCGGGAGCCATTACTCCCTCAAATATCAGTCCTAGTTCCCGCGCTGTTTTCATCTCTATTCTCTTGTCTATGCCAGAACGCCAGCCGCCTTCAGATAGAGCGTCTGGAGGTGACGCGTCATCGGGCCAGGCTTGCCGTCGCCGATCGACTTGTCGGCAATGCGCACGACCGGCATGACCAGACTCGAGGCTGAGGTCTGGAACGCCTCGGCGGCGCCCTGCGCTTCCTCGGGCGTAAAGGCACGCTCTTCGAAGAGCAATCCCTGTTCGGCACATAAACGTGCAACGGCGCGCTGCGTACAGCCCGGCAGCGTGGCACGGGAAGCCGGCCGGGTGAGGATTCGTCGATCCGCAGTGATGATATGCGCGGTCGAAGACGCGCCTTCCGTCACCAGTCCGTCCTCGACCAGCCAGACATCGTCGAAGCCTCGCGCGCGTGCCGCCTGTTTGGCCATGACCTGTGCGAGCAGCATTGCCGTCTTGATGTCCCGCCTCTGCCAGCGCTGATCCGGAGCCAGGTCGACGGAGATTCCGTCGCGCTGCGCCGCGGTTCCCGTAAGCCGCTTCGCCTGGGTGAAGCCGATCAGCTTCGGCTCCATCTTGTCGCTGTACAGAAAGTCGCGATCGGCCTCGCCGCGCGAAACCTGAAGATAGACGGTGCCGTGCTGCAGGTCATTGCGTTCGATCAGCTCCAACTGGATCGAGACGATGCGATCCAGAGACAAGGCCAGGGGAATGTCCATCTCCTTCAGAGAACGGGCGAACCGAGCCAGATGCAGATCGTTGTCAATCATCCGGCCATCGATCACGGCCGTGACCTCGTAGACCGCGTCGCCGAACAGGAAGCCGCGATCGAAAAGACTGATTCGCGCCTCCGCCTCGGGAACGAAAGACCCGTGAACAAAGACGATCCTGCTCATGCAACCCTCATTTCGACTGTTTGGCCCAGGCCGGCACATTGACGCGAACTTGCTCCGGCTGACCAATTCAATTTCGGCAAAGGGTCATGCAGAAATAGCCTCGCCTTTGGTTTGCAATATCGCGCCGCGACGAGTGCCTGACGACTTCTCCCCTCCCCGCAATGAGAGCGCAATTCACGCGCTCGTAGCGAGTACCGAATAGCTTTCGTGCATCTGGGCCAGCGGCTCGTCTGATGTCAGCTGGCAATCGACAAGCCGTCATGTTCCGGGTGCCCGCGAGCGGCTTTGGAACCCGATCTGGGCTGCAGAATTGGAGGATCAGTGCCGACACGCGAAGCCCCGAAATCGAGGCAAACCTTGTCGCGGAGGCATCGGACCAAAGTCTGATCACACGCCAGGGTCACAGTTTGGCCCGATTCCGCCAGAATTTTCGCGCCTGCGTCGATACTTCAGTTCGTCTCGTCCGGGACGGCACAATCAGCAGCAATGCGAGCTGCAAGAATGCCATCGAGGAAGGCTCTCACAAGGAGCGATTCCCGATCGGCCAAGGAGATCCATGTCTCGCGACCGGCAACTGGACGGACTTAGGACTCTCGCAGTCACAATGGTCCTCTATCACCACTTCTTTGCGGTCAATGGATCAGTCCTGGGCCATCTCGGCGTACGTCTGTTCTTCGTCCTCAGCGGCTTTCTGATAACCCGGCTCCTGCTAGACGCACGTTCCTTTGCCGACTACCAGCCAAGTGCGGCGCTGAAGGCATTCTACATTCGCCGCGCACTGCGCATATTTCCTCCTTACTTCGCGATGTTGGGCTTCATATGGTTTGTCAACCTTGAGGGCGCCCGGGGCAGCCTCAAGTGGCACGCGCTGTATCTGTCGAACTTCTGGTATGCGCTTCGAAACGAATGGACGCCCTGGGTGTTGTGTCACGCCTGGAGCTTGAGCATCGAGGAACAGTTCTATATCGCCTGGCCTCTGGTGATCCTGCTGGCTCCGCGCCGGCTAATTGCGCCTGTTTGCGTCGCCGTCATAGCATTCTCGCTGGCCTATCGCCTCTATTGGCCATTTACGGGCACACCATCTCTGGCGCGAGACCTCCTTCCTCCGGCGTCCGTCGATGCGCTGGTGGCCGGCGCTCTCCTTGCCGTCTACCGCAGGAAAACCGAGGCTTGGCCCCGATGGATTGGGATAAGTGTCGTGCCCTTAACCATAGCCTCGATCACGTTCCTGTGGTTGAAGTCGGTGTCCATGACACCGCCCCTGGAATGGGTGACATGGATCGGCGGGGAGGTGTTCCCCCTCATACCCCTCGTCATGCTGGTCGGATGCTGCTCATCGGGCATGCAGGGTGTATTCGGCCGGATGCTGGAACGACCGACGAGTACCGCGATCGGACGTATGAGTTACGGGGTTTACCTATTTCATCCAGTTGTGCTGTCGCTGGTCGTCAAGGCTCAGTCCTGGATCCCGGTCAATGTCTCAGAGCAGGGGCCCGGTCGTTTTGTGGTTGCGACCGCAGCGACATTGATGCTGGCTTCGATTTCCTGGCTGGCATTCGAGAGGCCGCTCAACCAGCTCAAGCGCTATTTCCCCTACGTCAGCTCGGCGAGGCCGAGCACGCCGCCGTCGTCCCGGCCGAGCATTGCCGGCGAGCGGGGGTATGAGGCTTCGGCCTATCGCCCGAGCTACGCCAACCCTAATGAACGCGGGAGCTGAAGGATGTCTGATCCACTGATCTCCGTCGTGCTGCCGGTCTATAACGGTGAACCCCATGTTGCCGCCGCACTCGAAAGCATTCTGCGCCAGGACTACACCCGCTTCGAGGTCATCGCTCTTGACGACGGATCGACCGATGGCTCGCTGGAGGTCCTCCAACGATATCAAAACGCCGACAATCGCATCCGGATCGTCTCGCGCGAAAATCGTGGGCTGATTGCGACGCTGAATGAGGGAATCGCCTTGGCGAAAGGCGATCTCATCGCCAGAATGGATGCGGACGATATTTCCTACCCGTCGCGCTTCTCGCGTCAGGTCGCGCTCTTTGCCCGACAGCCTCAGCTCGCCATCAGCGGCACCGGCATCGATCAGCTTCTCGGCAACCGGGTGGTCCGCGGCAGGCCAAATCCAATCTATCAGACTGGCGATTGGCACATCTTGTCGATGTTTTTTACCATCTTCTTGCATTCGACAGTGATGTACAACCGCAATGTCATTCCCGAAGACATGCTGGTGTACGATGCAGGCTATGTCCATGCCGAGGATTTCGATCTCTTCGGACGCATTGCACGGCAATTTCCAGCAGCGATGATCGATGAGAGCCTGGTCGCCTATCGCATTCATAGCGACAGCGTCTCAAGCAGGCACAAGCGGCAAATGCGGCGAACCCACTTGAAGATCGTGGCCGAGAACCTTGAACGACAGTCTCTCTGCGACGATCCCGGCGCCCTTCACGATATTGGTGCTGCCGTCACCCATGACACCGTGCGCCGCGCTGCGGATTGCATACTTACGATCGAAAGAAAAATCGCCGAGCAGGAGGGCCGCGCGTCCTCGAGCTATGCGCATGGAACCTTGTGCTTCTTCTATTTCCTCTATCAGCTCATTATCGATGAGCAGCGCCCGGAGCTGACACACGCCTTTCTCACGCAGACGGGAAAGTGGCGGCTCATCCGGCGTCGAGAGCGATACGGCCTTCTTTCCGCCGCTTATGCACCGTGGCTGTGCCGTTTCTCGGACGGTGCAACCCGGCGCATGGATCTCATGACGCGGTACTATCAATCGGTGCCCGCCAAGTCCGTACAGCCGCTTCAAGGGCTAGCATGATGGCCGGAAAGTATCGCGAATTCCCGCGCGCACGCGTTCATCACTCGCTGGGGTCGCAGCCATGCTAGAGTTCGCCAAGTTGAGCTTTCGTCTATTGCGTCAGGCACTCGGCCGGCAGGTCGGTCTGCTGGTGGTCGTCGTCATTTTGGGACTAAGCACCGCCGTTCTCGAAGGTACGGGCATCGGTCTCATCATCCCAATGCTCAGCATTATCGCCGGCGGGGAGGAACCGTCGGGAATGGCGGGGCTCTCAGCGGTCTTTCAGCAAGTCGGTGCCGGGTTGGATGACCGGGCAAGGCTGATTGTGATTGCCGCCGCAATCCTCGGATTGATCACCCTGAAGAATGTGCTCGCCTTCGCCAACGCCGTGCTCACCAATTTGATCTACGGCAGGGCCGGCCATGCCATGCGAAGCTCTCTTGCCCGCCAGCTTCTGACGGTTGGATACTCATTCTTCCTCCAGCAAAGTCCGGGGCGACTGCTCAACATCATATCAAACGAGTCATGGCGTGCTTCGGACGCAATCCAGACTACACTTTCAGCGGTCGTAAACGCATCGGCTGTGGTCATTCTCCTCGCCTTTCTCCTGCTTCTTTCATGGCAGATGACGCTTGGCGTTGCACTTGGGCTGGTGGTGATCCAGGCCCTGCACGCGCTTCTCTCAGCCAGCCTCAGAGCCCCGAGCCGCAAAGTCACGTCGTTCAACGGTGAACTTGCCGCCAAGATGCTTCACCTCGTTCACGCCGGACGGCTTATTCGCGCCTTCGGACAGGAACAGCGGGAGAAAGCAGTCTTCGATACCTCGTCGGATGCGGTCAGAGAGGCTGGCTTCGATCTCCAATCCCGCCAGGCGGTATTGCCGCCACTGACAGAGGTGCTGCATTCGGCTCTCTTTTTGACTGTCGTCGTCAGCGCCTGGCTTTGGGGTATAAGCTTTCCTGTTATCGTGGCCTTCGTTGTCTTGCTTTATCGGCTGCAGCCGCATGTCCGCGCGCTGCAAATGGCATGGAGCGCCGTGCAAGGCTGGAGCGGGTCCCTGGAAGAGGTCAGATGGTTACTGGATCCGTCCGACAAGCCGAACCCACCGGCAGGCGATGCTCCGGTTCAGGCCATCCGTCAGCACATCAAATTCGATGGCGTGACGTTCAAGTATCCGGGCTCCGGCTCGCGACCCGTCGTGCTGCGCGCTGCGACCTTCAATCTTCCCAAAGGTCGTTCAACCGCCATAATTGGACGGTCCGGCGCCGGAAAGACGACGATCGTCAATCTCCTATGTCGATTTGTCGAGCCTGACGGAGGAAACATTCTGGTCGACGGCACCCCGCTCAATCAAATCGATCCGATGCAGTGGCGGGGACAAATTGCGCTCGCCAGCCAGGATCTCGAGCTGATTGACGGCACCATTCTCGAAAATATCACCTATGGCCACAGCGCTTCGCTTGAAGAGGTCAAGAACGCAGCCAGACTTGCTGAAGCGCACGAATTCATCGAAAAGCTGCCAGATGGATATGAGACCGTCGTCGGCTACCGGGGAGCCACCGTTTCGGCGGGACAGCGACAGCGCATCGCTCTGGCAAGGGCCCTGGTGCGCGATCCGGAAATCCTCATTCTGGACGAGGCCACGAATGCCATGGACGGACTGTCGGAGGCAGCGATTGTCGAAACCTTGAAATCAAGAGCCGGTCGGCGCACGACAATCGTCATCAGCCATCATCGCAGCACCATCTCGTTCTGCGACGAAGTCGTCATACTTCAAGATGGCCGCGTCAAGAACCAGACCTCTTTTGCCAAGATCGCGACATTGAGCATGGACCAGCTCTACGAGCTTGAAACGGCTTCCTCTTAGGTGTTCGCGCATTCCCACCACCGCAGCCAGCAGGTCACCAGGAGCTCGCATTCCCCGATATCGTCGCCAGTGGACGGTCTCCACCAAAGGCGAACCATCTATGGCTTCCGATCAAGGATTGAGCGGCGGAAGCACCCGGGACGCGTTGAGGCGCGCTGGTCGGCGGTAGTCAACGACTGCGGCCAGTCGCTCCCTGTCGATTTCAGCACGCCCGGATCGGAACAGCTTTTGAGAAAGAATGTCGACCTGGCGCTGTAGGTCGGCGGGGCCGAAACGAACCCATTCCTCCAGCGTGCCATTCCCCAGACTTCGGCTCCAGGTTTGGAGACCATTATAGATCTCTTGTTCGCTCCCCGAGCGGATGAGTTGGCGGAGCCGCTTCAAGCGGTAGCCGTGCGATGCCTGGTGTTTCAGGCGCGCGTTCTGCAGCAGACTGTTGATCCCCGGCCAAAAGCGTAAGACAGCCCACAACACTCCCATCGCCGCCAACAGCCCCAAGATTGCAAGGGCGACTTTCTGTCTGATGACGTGGGGCGCCTGGCGTCGTACGTCATCAAGTACAGGCTTGATCGGGGTAATGGCGACGGCGGGAGAGACGGCAACCGTTACCGACGGCAGCGAAGCGGATGTCTGCTCATGGCGCGCGACATCGAACCAATCATAGGAAACCGCAGGGATTGTAAACGACCCTTCCCTGTCCGCGGTATACACATAGGTTTCGGTTCGGCGGCTTGCCGTCTCGCGCCCGGCGGGGATGCCGTCTTCGATCTTCGGTTGCTTCTCGTATTGATGCAGCCCCGAAATGGTCCCGACCCCAACCGGGGGTATCATCATGGCTTGCGTGTTTTCCACCGTCACCGTGATTGTTCTGACGAGAGCATCGCCGACCTTGAGCGACGGGGCGCTCGGGTCGAAAGCCTGTTCGATAGTGAGATCGCTTGCTGCGAAGACAATCTTTTGCCCAGCGGCCCCGGATGCCTCTCCGGCGTTGAACGAAACCGAAGGCATTTTCACCGTTGCCTTTGTCGGCTTTCCATCGACCGAATAGCCCAACCCGATGTCGATCTCCGGCAGAACAAACTTTCCGGGCGCCTGCGGCACGACGGCATAGGATTTCCGGATTCCGGAATATTGAACGCCGTCGATGGTTTCACTGATGTTCTGCGTCCGCTCTTCTGGAAGAGTGACAAGAGCGTCTGGAACATCAAAAAGAGGAAACTGCGGAGGCGAGGTAAAGAAATCAGGCGCGAACACATCGACATCAACTCGCACCTGCTGCCCGGGCACAATGGTGCCGTTGTCTTCTACCGTGGCGCGCGCGAAGGGTTCCGCTCCCCAGGCCATGGCCGGTAAAAGCAAAAGGAAGACACCCGGCAGAAACTTCATCATGGCTTGGTCTCACCCGCCTCGATGGCAAATTTTCGCGCCATGAGATCGGCGGGGCTCACCTGAATGTTCTTCATCCACATCTCCGACGTCTGTTCGACGACCTGGACCTCGCCTGCCTTGCCCTTGTCGGCTTTCTTATCGAATTGAACGCTGTCGGGCTTTTCGTTCGGATCCTGCTGCTGCTCCTGCTCCTTGTCTTTCTGTATTTTCAGCAGTCGCTGCACGATTGCCAGGTTCTCCTGTGCGTCGGACCAGTCCTTCCGTTTTTCCAAGGCCTTTTGGTAGGCCGAACCCGCCTCCTCCAGATCGCCCAGATGAAAGAACGCGTTTCCCTGATTGTACCAGCTGTCCGCGCTGTCGATCGACGCAAACGCATCGATGGCATCCTGATAGTGACCGGCACGATAGAGCGCCGTCCCCTTCCACATGGGATCGCGGAAGTGCGCAGAGGCCGATGCATAGTCTCCTCGCTCATAGGCGAGACGGCCCTGCTGATCCGGCGTCAACCAAAGGTCCATGAACCCGGCTGCTCCCGCGGACGACGGCTGGAGCAGATGAAAGCAGAGCCCGATCACTGCAAACTTGACCAACCAGCCTCGCCGAAACGAAAGCGCTGATAGCGCAGCAGCCGGTGCGATGAACCACCATCCGACGTCGTGCCAGCGATCTCCCTGGGATGTCGTTTGTTGAGCGAAATTCGTCCTTACGCGCTGTCCGACCCACCTGATGTCGGTGTCATCGTCCGTCATCGTCGCGACATCCGCTCCAGCGTCATTCGCGAACTTCTTCAGAGCTTCCACATCCAGCTTGGCATTGATCCGAGCGCCACCTGCGTCATTGACGAAGCTACCGTCGGAGCGCTTGACGACGCCACCCTCAGGGGTGCCGACACCGAGAACGACAATTGCGCTATGCAGCCCGTCGGACGCGACTGTCGCTCCCGCCTCGACGCCATCGGTAACAAGGAGGATCGTTCCGGGAGCTCCATCCCGCTGAAGCAGCCCATCCGCGAGTTTCAGGGCCGCAGGGGTATTCCTACCGGGCTTTGGCATAATGTTTGTGGCGAGGGCATCGGTATAGGTTTCGATGAGATCGGTGTCATCGGTCAGAGGGACCACCAGGTGCGCCGTACCGGCGTAGGCCACGACAGCAGTGCGTGCGCCATTCCGGCCAGCCAGAATGTCGTGGATCTTCAGCTTGACCCGTTCAAGCCTGCTGGGGGAGACGTCGATGGCGTCCATCGTCGGCGAAAGATCAATGGCAATGACCAGGGAAGCCGTGTCGGCGACGAAGGGAGGGGCTTCGCGTTTCCAGGTCGGTCCGGCAGCGCCTAGCACCGCTATCGAAATCACGCCGGCCAACATCCAGGTTGGCATATACCGACGTCGCCCGTCGGGCTCGATCACGAGGCTGTCGAGGAGGTGCGGCGCGATCATGCCCTTCCAGCGATTGCGAATATCGCCTGAACGGGATGCCATCCAGACGATTGCCGGTGGCGCCAGAAGAGCGAGCAGCCACAGGGGGCGCAGGAAATGAAAGTCGGAGATCATGCCGGCAACCTATTGCGAACGAGGCTATACAATCCGGTTAGACCATACCAGGCGAGCATCGTGACGATTGCTCCGCCCAGCGGCCAGAAGAACAGCTCGGTTCGGGGACGCCAGGACAGCTGCTTTTGGTCCTCAGGCGTGATGCGATCAAGCTCGTCGTAAATCTCCTGAAGCTGGCTTTGATCACCCCCAAAGAAGTAGCGGCCTCCAGTATCAGTGGCGATCTTCTCGAGCGACGCGGTGTCGAGTTTGTCCTCTCCCGTCGCCGCAGGGTCGCCAATGCCGACCGTGTGGATGACAATCTGCTTGCTTTTGGCGATACCGGCAGCTTTGAGAGGCGGCATCTTGCTGGCTGTATCGTTCCCGTCGGTCAGCAATATCAGGACCTTTTGCGGCACCGTTGTCTTTTCAAACATACGGATGGCGAGCCCGAGCGAATCCCCCATTGCCGTGCGCGGACCGGCAATGCCGGGCAAAAGACTTTCCACGAGGTTTTTGACAAGGGCGTGGTCCATCGTGAAGGGAGCAAGGGGATACGGCGCGTCTCCGAAGGCAATCAGCCCGAGGCGATCCCCGGGTCGTCTGGATACGAAATCGGAAACAACGGTTCGGACTGCTTCAACGCGCGCCTTTGACGTACCGTCGGGCGCGGCGAAATCGCGCGTATCCATCGATTGCGAGAGATCGAGCGCGAGCAGGATGTCTCGCTGCGGTTCGTTCTTCACGACCGGTGGTTCGACATATTGCGGCCGGGCCAGAGCGAGAACGATGAGGCACCAGGCGATCAGATCGACCGCGACCTGCATCCAGGACCTCTTCGGCACGACGGAGCCCTCGGTGGGCTCTACGCCGGCGGCGCGTGCGACCTGGTTGAAAAACGGAAGGCGGATCGAAGCGGACGTTTCACGATGCGGGGGCAACAACCACCACACGATCAGGGGAGCCGGCAAGATCAGGAGCAGCCAGGGGAAATCAAGCTGGTACATGGTGTCCCTCGATCCAGCGTCGAGCGTCGCGAACAAGTCCGTCTGCAACCTCTGTGGAAACCAGCGTAGCCGCCTGGTATTCAAGATCGTCAAAGAACCGCTGAAATGCTTCCCCATTCTTCATATTGCGATGCTCGACAAGAAACGCTGCCCAAGCCAGCCCGGAGGTCGCGGCAACATCCTTCCGCGGCCAAGCCGCCAGAGCTGTACGCTTGAGCAATTCACCAAGGTCGCGGAGTGCCCGCGCGCGTTTATCGGCGTCACGAACCGCGACCTCTATTGCCTCAAGGTGCTTCAAGGCTTCTCGGCGGTAGGCGTTTTTCCGCCACCGACGATAGGCGAGCGCGCACCACAGCAAGATCGCAGAGAGCAGGAGCAGCACGACAATCAGCCAGCCCCAGGTTTGAGGCATCCAGGAAACCGGCGCGGGGACCGCGATGTCCTTCAGCGAACGAAGCGCCATTTCGGTGATGGGGTCGAGTTTGGGTTCGGAGTCCATCAGCGCCTCCGCTGACGCCAGGCGGATTGCTCAAGCAGGCTTCTGAGCTGTGGAGCGACCTCTTCTGCGGTGGAAATCGGAAGCATCGGAAGGCCGAGTTGCCGTTGCCATTCCCGCAGTTCGCGACCGCGATCACGGGCAAAGGTATCGATGGACTGGCGCACGCCGGCTTGCCTGAACGAGAGTTCGGCCTGCAGCGCACCGCCGCTCACCACGATATCCCCGGTTGTCGGCAATTCCAGCATGAACGGATCGTAGATCAGCAGGCAGATGACATCGTTGCGGCTGGAAAGCTCGAGAAGGAGCTGCCGCGTTGTGTCCCCATGGCCATCGTAGTCGCTGACCACAACCAAGAGAAAGTCGTGATGGGCGACGCCCGCGACCTGCCGGAGAACGTTGTCCAATGCCTCGGGTGATGGTGCGCCCGCATAGGTGGACTTCAACATCCCGTTCTTTTCGGCGATCCTGTCCGCCAGCGCAATCACGGCATTCCGGCTGCGGTGCGGCTTGATCTCGCTGATGTCTTCATCGTTGAACACGAAGCCGCCGACGCGGTCACCGGACCCCAGTATGCGCCAGGCCGCGAGCATCGCCGCTTGCGCGGCTGCTACCGATTTCATCGCGAAGCGGCTGCCAAAGAACATGTTGATGCGCTGGTCCACGACAACAATTGCAGGACGCTCCTTTTCCTCGCCGTAGACCCTGACGACGGGCTTCCTCGTTCGGGCGGTGACGCGCCAATCGATCGCGCGGACGTCGTCACCGGGGAGGTACTCTCGCAGCTCTTCGAAAATCAAACCCCGGCCACGCACCGAGGACTGCATGCGCCCCGCAAGCTGCTGATGGCTACGCGCACGCTGTATGAAAGCCAGGTCGCGCGCGCGTCCCTCCAGGGCAACAAGTTCCTGGGTCGTGACATGTATGCCGTTCCCGATGCTCGGTGTCGGGGCCTTCATGAGACTGCCACCAATTCAGTGATGCGGTTGATCACCTCATCCGCGCTCGTATTAGAGGCATGCGCCTCATAGGACAGAATAAGGCGATGGCGCAGGACGTCGTTGACGACCGCCTTGACGTCGTCGGGCGTCACATAGTCGCGCCCCTTGAGCCAGGCATGCGATCGCGAAACCTTATCGAGGCTGATGACGCCGCGCGGGCTCGCCCCGACATGCAATAGCTTGGCGAGATCCTTGTCGTAGCGATCCGGGTACCTCGTAGCTATCACCAGAGCGACGATATATTTCTCCACCGGCTCTGAAACCGCAGTGGCACCGATTTCCTTCCGCGCGTCGAATATCGCCTGGGGGTTGAGTCTCGGGGCATCGGCGTGCTTGTCTTTGTTCTGCCCTGCATTCTCCTCGTCGCGATTGAGGCGCATGATTGCCGCCTCGGACGTCTCGTCGGGGTAGCCGACTTCGACATGCATCAGGAAGCGGTCAAGCTGAGCTTCCGGCAAGGGATAGGTGCCTTCCTGCTCGATCGGGTTCTGCGTCGCCATCACCATGAAGAGGTCGGGCAGCGGATAGCTTGTGCCACCGACGGTTACCTGCCGCTCCTCCATCGCTTCCAAAAGCGCGGATTGGACCTTGGCTGGCGCGCGGTTTATCTCGTCGGCGAGGATAAGGTTTGCGAAGATCGGCCCCTGCTGAAATTTGAACTCGCCCTTTCCACCTTCGGAAAAATACACCTCCGAACCCGTGATGTCGGCGGGAAGCAGATCGGGCGTGAACTGCACGCGTGACAACTCTGAATCGAGGTTCTTCGCCAGGCTCTTGATCGCTCGCGTCTTGGCAAGCCCCGGAAGACCTTCGACAAGCAGGTGCCCGTTTGCAAGGAGACCGATGATCAGCCGCTCGACCATTGTATTTTGACCAATGATGGATTGGCTGACCCGTTTGCCAAGCTCGAAAATGTCGTCACGCGCCGTCATTCAGACTTCCTCCGATATCCGGCGGCAAGGGAGCTGACTTCAGCCCATCACCGTCTGTATCGAGTTTTGCCTTCAATTCCTCGCGACTGAAGTACGCAACGGTAAATCCACTGAAACTGCGCGTAACATCCCGCCCTTCTGCAAGCGGAATTTGCCGTTGGTTCGGGCATGACAATATCCATGCGTTGCAGAGCGGCGGGTTAAATGATCCGAATTCGGCCGAACCCGTTCCGCCGGCAATGGGCCGATCACTGGAACTCGTAATCGGCGGGAACCATTTGAGTCTCGATGACCAATGTTACTTCGTCGCTCAGCTCCGGAATGGAGAAGTCCAGTCCCCATTCGCTGCGCCGAATGCTGCCGGTCGCCGAGAACCCGACCTTCGGAATTCCCATCATCGGGTGCTTCGCCATCGAACCATTGAAGATGACGTCGAGGGTTGCCGGGTGCGTTTGGCCGCGAAAGGTCAAAAGCCCTTCGACGGTCCCAGACTTGTCGCCCGTCACGCGGATCGCCCTTGAGACGAAAATGATCGGCTTACCAGCGAGGAACATTTCGTCACCGCCGATCTTCGCGTCGAAGTCGACCCGTTCCGGCCAGGGATAATCGGTGCGAACTGAAAGCGGGTCGATCTTGACCGAAAGCGCGGATGTCTCCGGCTTTTCCGGATTCCATTCAAGCCGCGCGTCGACCTTTGTGAAGCGCGCGGTGTAGTGGGACAGGCCAAAATGGCTGAACGACCAATTGACGCTCGAATGCGAGGGGTCGGTCTTGTAGGCTCCCGCGGGAGCCGGCTCACCGGAGTCCGCGGCAACGGAGAATGCCGTGTTCAGGGCGAGACCGATACAGAATGCCGTTATGCGAAGCATGGATATTTCCTTGAAGTCCATAGTGCTGAAATGGGCGGTCTGTTCAGGCCGCCTTGTTGTGACCAATCGCCCGGATCTTCTCCCAGACCCGTCCGAGGTGGGGAACGTCGAGGTCGAAAAAGGCTTCGAACGTGTCCGCGAGATGGTCCGCACTTGTGATGCGCAGCTCGCGAACGCTGTTCGGCGTGACGCTGCGCAAGCGATCGTTCTGCAGGGCGACATAACCGTCCGTGGTATGACGCAGAACGGCGAGCGCATTTGTGAACGGCGATCCCGGGTCCCGCGTCAACCAGGCATGCGTGGCGGCCATGGCGGCCTCATCGCTGTGGTCGGCGCGGAAATCGAAACTGCGCGCGATGCCATGCACATGATTGTTGAAGCGCAACCAGCCGTCATCCGTCGGCATGATCGAAAAGTCGAAGCCGCGCTGGCTGATTGGTCCGACAGCAAGTGGAACGGGTTCGATGATGGCGTCGGCCACGCCCACCTCGGCGAGATAGGAACGCTCGAGATCGACGCGCAGCGTCAGGTGATTGCCGATCGCGATGTCGCCCAGCTTTTCACGGTCGACGCCGCCGCAAAGGCGGGTCACTCGAAAGCCGAGTGCATCGAGAGCCGCACCGAAGAGGCCATTCATCTCGTAGCACCAACCGCCGCGCCTTCCTTCCACCATTTTGGCGAAAGCCGATCTTGGTGTTATCGAGGACGGCCACTCCATAAAGGCATCCAGCGCTTCCCATGTGAATTTCATGAGGTGGGCGCGATGCAGTCTCGATAGGCCCTGAAGGTCGAGAGAAATAGGCCGGGAGACCCCGATCTTGGCAAGATAGGCATCCAGCTGATCGGCTGTCAGCGTCATTTCGTTTTCGTTTGAAGGCGCGCGTGTCATCCTTCGGTCTCCTTTCGATGGACCGTTATTGAATTCTCGATGCTGTATTTCAGGGTGGCTTGTCGCCGGATCAGGCGACCTTGCGGCCTTCGACGGGCAGGAAGGTCAGGCCGAAATCCATCGCGACAGAGGCGATTTGCTCGGGCGTTTCGGGCTTGCAAAGCTCGATGATCGGAAAGAAATTCTCGAACCCGCCGGGCGTCACAACGACCATGATATGGCCTTCGCTTTCGCCGACATTCCGGAAGCGGTGCGGAACGCCGCGTGGCAGCGCGATGCAGCCGCCTTCCGTTAGTTCGACATAGTCACCGGCACACCAGAAACCGAAGCGGCCAGACAGGACACGGAAGAACTCATCCTCGCGCTCGTGCATATGAAGCGGCGGACCTTCCCCGGGCGGCACGGTGGCCTCAAACATACCGAACGAACCGCCGGTGTTGGCCGCCATCATGCGTATGACATGCTTGCCGAACGCCATTGCGGGCGTTCCATGGTTCGGCGGCGATACCGCCGCATGCGTAAACTTCTCCATCATTCACTCCAGGCTTCAGCCGTTTCGGTTGCGACGATTTCGTGCACGGACGGGTTCGGATGCCGTGCCGGTTCGATATGGCGGCATGATCTCGGCGTTTGCAGCTTCGGTGGCATAGATCCGCAAACGACGGGGCAGATGGTTATCCAGACGGTCCAATCCGTGCGGCGTTTCTATAGCGCGCCGGAAAACCGCGCGTTCCTAAAAGAATGTGCAAACCGTGCCGAATATCCTAAAAGGATGCTAAAGAGGGTTAGGACACGCAGTGGGGGCGGCGGTGCAGGTCGACGACAAGCTTCTCGATTTCTTCAAGCGACCACTTATGTGCATCATAGCCGCCGCCGACGAAACGGGGCACCCATCGGCTGGACGCGGAGTCGGCTTCCACATTTTCGACGACCGGGAGACGATCGACGTCATCTTCTCGTCCTGGCAATGGCCTCGGCTCGAAACCTCCGTCCGGCAGACGGGCCGGATTGCCGCCACCTTCGTCAGTCCATCTGACTATGTAAGCTTTCAGCTCAAGGGGGCCGCCTCGATGCGGGACACGGAGGCACATGATATCGATTGTGCTGACCGCTTCATCGCGGCAGCCACGGGCGAGCTTGAAGCCCTTGGAGTGCCCGGGCGCATCATTACGCCGTGGCTTACTGCTCGCGAGGCCAAGGTCGTTCGGCTTTCCGTGAGTGAAATATATATCCAGACGCCCGGCCCGCTTGCCGGCATGCTGGCTTTCGCGAGGCCCAGATGAGCTTGCGTCTCAGCGACCTGTCAGCCTGCTTCGAAGGCGTCATTCCCTCCATCATCGCCACTGCCGCGGCCGACGGAACGCCAAACATCTCCTATCTTTCTCATGTGGTGCGGGTCGATGAAGACCACGTTGCCCTCTCCAATCAGTTCTTTGCCAAGACGGCGGCGAATGTGCGCGCCAACCCTCAGGTCGCGCTGATCCTTGTCGATGGCTTCACGGGCGACCAGTTCCTGCTCGACATCGGATTCGTGCGCTCCGTCGATGCCGGCCAGCTGTTCGACAAGATAGCGCTCCAGCTCAAGGCGAGCAGCGCGCAGGTCGGCATGTCGGAGGTAATGCGGCTGCGGAGCGCGGATATCTTCCGTGTGCGCCGCATCGAGAAGGTCCCCTCCCCGGTGGAAACCGCGCGTAGCCCGACAGGCCGTGATCCCGTCAGCCTTCCCGCTCTATCGGACGCAATACGGGCCATCGAACGGCAGGGAGAAACGGACGAGATCATCGATAGCCTCCTCGCCGGCATTCAGCGCGTTCTTGGATATCGAAATGCGGTCGTGCTCATCCAAGATAGCCATCGCGGCTGCCTGGTCACGACCGGCAGCCTCGGCTACGACCGTTCGGGACTGGGATCGGAAATCGCCGGGAGCGAGGGGATGATCGGCGCGGCGGCAACGAGCGGACAAACGATCAAGGTCAGCGACATGAGCCGCGTGCGCCGGCTCGGGGAAGCGATCGGTATGGAGGCAGAGGCATCGGAAAACGCCACGCGTATCGTCGCCTTTCCGCAATTGCCCATGGTAATGAGCCAGATCGCCGTACCCATGTCAGCTCGAGGCACCGTGACCGGAGTACTTTTCGTCGAAAGCACGGAACGGCTGGCCTTCCGCGAGGAAGATGAGGCCGCGCTTGAAATTCTGGCAGGACAGGCCGCCAGCGCCTTGAGGGCGAGCGAACGGGAGGCGGCGTCGGCCGAGCCGACGCAGGGTGCACCCGCGCTCGCGTCCGAACCTGCGGCCTGCGGCCGGGATATCCGCGTTGTCCATCATCGCGTGGACGACAGCGTGTTCGTCGACGGTACCTATATCGTGAAGGGCATTGCCGGTACGCTGCTTCGTCTGATGCTCGAATGGCACCTGAGCGACGGCCGCAACGAGTTCACCAACAGGGAGATGCGGCTGGCCGTTGGCGGCCGGATGCCGGAGATCAAGGACAATCTCGAGACCCGGCTGTTGCTGCTGCGCCGGCGGCTCGAAGAGAAGCAGGCCCCAATCCGGATTGTCAGGGTCGGAAGGGGCCGCGTTCGTCTGGAAGCGGAAGGAGCACTCAGGTTCGACGGCGCTTGAAAGACGCTGCCGACAACGAGGCGCCGCGCTATCGGGCAAATTTGCGGGCAGCCGCCACGCAGGCAATTACCGCTGCGGTTACCGCAAACATCGTCCAGGTCACCGTTTCATGCAGCAGCGTTGCGGCAAGCGTCAGGCCGAGGAAGGGCTGAAGCAATTGCAGTTGACCTACGCTCGCGATTCCGCCTTGTGCCAGGCCCCGATACCAGAAAACAAAGCCGATCAGCATGCTGAATAAAGAGACATAGACGAGGCCCGCCAACGCAGGGGCATTGATGCCCGAGAAGCTTGTTGGCATGAACCAGATCGACGCAAGGATCATCAGCGGCAGCGACAGAACGAGCGCCCAGGAAATGACCTGCCATCCCCCGAGTTTCCGCGAGAGCTTCGCCCCTTCGGCGTAACCAAGCCCGCAGACGACGATCGCCGCCATCATCAAGGCGTCTCCGAGGGGCGCAGCACTCAGTCCCTGCGCCACGGCGAAACTGCAGACCAGCGCACTTCCCATCACTGCAAAGAGCCAGAATGCCAACTTCGGACGTTCCCCGCCGCGGATCACGCCAAAGATGGCGGTGGCAAGTGGCAGGAGCCCGATAAAGACCACCGAATGTGCCGAGGTAACATGCTGCAGGGCAAGCGCAGTCAACAATGGAAAGCCGACCACCACGCCTGCGGCAACCACCACCAGCGATATCAGATCGTCTCTTGCCGGACGCTTCTCCTTGAACAGCAGCAAAAGCAAAAGCGCCAGTGCTCCTGCAATTCCCGCTCGCGCCACTGTCAGAAACACCGGATCAAACTGCATGACCGCCACACGCGTGGCGGGTAGCGAGCCGCTGAAAATCACTACGCCAATAAGGCCGTTAAGCCACCCAGATGCGGTGCGGTCCATGTACACTGCCTTTCTCACATGCCGTTCTTATCGGCCCAAAGCCATGGCAGCGCCAGCGACAATCTGGTACAGTTCAGGAAAACTGTTATGCCTGAGGTAGCAGTACAGATGGATTTAAATACGGAACTCAACACCAGCCGGGTGGCGACGGTCATGGCCACGATCCGGCAACGGATCGCCGGCCGCAACCTGACGCCAGGCGCGAAATTGCCATCCGTTCGGGCAATGGCCAAAACATCCGGCGTGTCCACGTCGACCGTCGTCGACGCCTATGAGCGCCTGGTTGCCGAAGGCGTGATCCTGTCTCGACCGGGTTCCGGTTTCTACGTCGCAAACCAGGCCGCTCCATTTTCCCTCTCCGACATCGGCCCCAAGCTGGACCGAGCCGTCGATCCGTTCTGGGTTTCCCGGCAGTCGCTTGAAGCCGATGACGGGGATCTGAAGCCAGGCTGCGGCTGGCTCCCACCGTCCTGGCTTCCGGAAAACGGCATTCGACGGGCCTTGCGAACACTGTCGCGTGCCGACAACACGGCGTTCGCCGACTACGGCTCGCCCCTCGGATTACCGCCGTTACGCCAGCACATTGCGCGACGCATGGCGGAGCGAGGCGTGGAGGCCTCCCCGGATCAGATCATGCTGACGGAATCGGGCACACAGGCGATCGATCTCCTCTGCCGTTTCCTTCTCGAACCTGATGACGTCGTGCTGGTGGATGATCCCTGCTACTTCAATTTCCAGGCGCTGCTGCGGGCCCATCGTGCCAGGATCGTCAGCGTTCCCTATACACCCTCAGGTCCGAACATCGAACTGTTCAGCCAGGTTGTTGCTGAACATCGACCACGCCTCTACATCACCAACTCGGCAATCCACAACCCGACAGGCGCGACGCTTTCTCCTGTTGCGGCCCACAAGGTCTTGAAGATCGCTGATCAATTCGAGCTCACCATCGTCGAGGACGATATTTTCGCCGATTTCGAGCACACGCCGGCGCCCCGTCTTGCGGCGTTTGATGGCCTGGACAGGGTCATCCATATCGGAAGCTTCTCCAAAACCCTGTCGGCCTCGGCCCGCTGCGGTTTCATCGCCGCAAAGCCGGAATGGGTCGACGCACTGATCGACCTCAAGATCGCCACCACATTCGGCGGCGGGCGGCTTTCGTCCGAACTTGTTTATAAGGTCCTCAGCGATGGCAGCTACCGCAAGCATGTCGAGGCTCTGCGCAGCCGGCTCTCGGAGGCGATGTTTAACGTCTCGGCGAAGCTGAAGAACCTCGGCATCGTTCCCTGGCTGGAACCCTCGGCAGGCATGTTTCTTTGGTGCCGGTTGCCCGGAGACATCAACGCTGCCGATGTTGCACGCGCTGCCCTGGAACGGAAAATTGTCTTCGCCCCAGGAAACGCGTTCAGCCTTTCACAGTCAGCCCAGAACTTTATGCGCTTCAATGTTTCCCAGACGTTGGATGCCCGCGTCTTCGATGTGCTGCGCGACACTTTGAGGGGCTGAGCGGGCGGCAGCCGGCTCGCGATCAGCGCTCGAACATGTCCTGCCATTGCCGCTCGCCGATCATGCAGTCGGTCGCGGGTTGGCCGGCGATCCGCTGTGTCGCCGGCGGTGGAGGAAGACCACTGACCTCAAGAACAAGTTTCCGCCGCACCGCGACGGCGAAATCCTCGATCTTGTAGACCGGCAAGACGAAAGAACCGGGGCCGCCGATCACGCAATCCGCATAATACCTGTCGAGACCGGCTGGAGCCCCGGACGGGCGCAGCATGAGCGCAAGTCCATTGATGACCATGCCCGTCTCCACTGCCTTGTCGCGCGTTGGCGCAACCGGACTGCCGGAATTGTTCGTACCGTCTCCCGAGACGTCGATCACCTGTCGCATACCGGTGTAGGGGCTGGAGACGATCATCGCAGCCCCTTGCGCAATCGCGGTGGAGATCGACGTGCGGCGCTGCGTAGCGATCGGCCGCTGCTCGAGCTTGTTGGCAAAGGCGATCGCGTCCTGCTCCGTCGCGATCACATGCCAATCGATGACGGAATCCGGCACCACATAGCCCGCCCATTCGAAGTAACTGATCGCAATGCGGCCTGTGAGGCCCCCGGTCACCGCGTCGATGAATTCTCTGTGCTTGAGCGCCTCTACATAGCCTTCGCGCTGGATGCGAGCCTCTTCCTGATCCATGGATCGAGAGGTATCGACAGCAAGGACGAGTTTCACGTCAACCTCGCCTCCCCCGGGTTCCGCCACAACGGGGGTTGCACCGGAGAGGCTGATCAGCATCGCGAGCGTCGCAAACATGGCACTCCAATCCCTTTATCCAAGCAGTCAAAAATGTAGCACAGCTTGATATGCAGGCGACGTTGCCTTGCATCCGCTGGGTCAAATTTCAGTGATGGGTCGGCGCAATGCCGGCGTCTCTGAACGTGCTCGCTACAGTAGCTTGGGCGCCCCTTGATTTAAGTTGCGCGCAATCTCATCTGAATAGACACTATTTCAACCTGTCGAACCGACAGCCCCTCGCCTTTGCAGCCGCTGCCGTTCCTCAAAGCGACGCTTGCGCGTCGGAGGAGTTTTCATGGGATTCCTGGATCGTGACATCCAACCGTCTCAGGACGCTAGCCTGTTGGATGCCTATTCTCATTCTGTATCGAACGCGGTCGAACTCGTCGGCCCCGCCGTCAGTCGCATTGAAAGGGTGGGCGGCCGCACCGGGCACGGTTCCGGCTTCGCGATCTCTCCCGATGGTCTTGTCGTGACGAACAACCATGTCGTCGACGATGCAAAGACCGTTCGCATCAAAACGCCAGATGGCGCTGTGATCGAGGGCAAGGTGCTGGGCCGGGATCCGGACAGCGACCTCGCTCTCATTCGAGCGAACGACTGGCCGGGCGCCTGGGCCAAGCTTGGGGACTCTAAGAGCTTGAAGCGCGGCCACATCGCAATCGCAATTGGCAATCCTCTCGGTTTCGAGTGGACGGTGACGGCTGGCATCGTATCCGCGCTCGGCCGATCGATGCGCGCCGCCAGCGGACGCTTGATGGATGATATCATCCAGACCGATGCGGCGCTCAATCCGGGAAATTCCGGAGGCCCGCTGGTGTCCTCGGCAGGCGAGGTCATTGGCGTCAACACGGCCGTGATCCAAGGTGCGCAAAGCATCGCCTTCTCCGTCGCGTCCAACACCGCCAAGCATGTTGTGTCGGAACTCTTGAGGTTCGGCCATGTGAGGCGCGCCTACATCGGCATCGCGGCGGATACCGTGGAACTGCAACGCCGCGTGGCCCTGGAAGCCGGGCTTGTCCAGACAACGGCAGTGCGACTGCGCCGGGTCGAAATTGACAGTCCCGCAGCGCGAGCCGGGCTTCGGGAAGGTGACTATCTGCTTGCGATCGATGGCCACCCGACCACGGGTATCGACGACGTGGTCAGGCTCATGGATGGCGACAGGATCGACATGGACGTCGAGGTGCTGATCTTTTCAGTCGCGGGGCGGATCGAACGCCACACGGTCCGTCCGACCCATCGACCGAAGTCGGCTTAGCCGTCAGGCCGTAGCCCTCGACCTCGCCCAATCTTACACGCGGTCTCAAGCAGTGAAGGAACGACCGAGCGCCCGCGATTGTTTCCTAGTTGAAAGGAGACGTCATGAGAGAAGAGTTACGCGAGATATCGTATTCACCGGCCATGTTGCAGAGACAGTATTGCCTCGACAAGGGAGAAGCGCGGCGGCTGCTGACCAGTTTCGGCAGCTCCCGGCATGAAATGGATAGGCTGCTTGCCGCGCGAGGCAGAACAACATTGCATCGAAGGCGCGAAATTCATACGCCTCTGTCAAGAGCTCCCTTTGGCATCGGATAGCCACCGATCGTGACATCGTAACAAATCACGGTCGGTCAGGAACCCGACGGCTCCCTCGAGAGCGGGAGTCGAAAGGTCATTCGTCAGCCTTGAGCTTGTGCTTTCCGCTAATGGCCCCCGCGCCGAAAGATAGCACCGCCACCATAATCTCGGCAGCCGCCAGCAATGCGATGACAGCGGGGCGCTTATCTTTTATGGCGGTGCCGCCGATCGGGCAGACGAGGCGATCAAGAAGCTCTGGCCTGCCCACTTCGCGTGATAACCAATTCCTGAAGGTCGCACGCTTCGTCTTCGAGCCGATCATCCCGACATAGGCGGCATCGTCCCGACGCAGTGCTTCCATGGCAATCAAAAAGTCGAGCGCGTGATCGTGGGTGAGGATGACAAACGCGCTTCCTGCCGGTGCATTGCGCACGATCGCCTCGGGCATTGCGGTCAGGCACGTTTCGATCCCCGAAGCACGCGAGGCGGCAAGCTCGTCTTCACGGGTATCGACCAGTATTGTGCGCAATGGCGCCAGTGACAGCGCAAGGGCCAATGCGTCGCCAACGTGACCGGCTCCAAAGACATAGACATGGGGCCGTTGGGCAATCTCGTCATCGGCCCGAGCAATCAACTCATCGGCCAGTTCGCTTGTGACTGCGGTGAAGGAAAGGCCAACGCGACCACCGCAGCATTGACCGATCTCAGGCCCGAGAGGAATGCTCATCGTCGCTACCGACTGGGACTGGCGGAGTGCCCGTCGTGCCTGGTCGATCGCCATATATTCCAGTTGGCCGCCGCCGATCGTTGAAAAGGAACGGCGCTTGGACACCAGCATCCAGGCATCGGTATCGCGCGGCGTCGAGCCAACCGCTCCCGTCACTTCGACGAGTATGCAATCCGGTTCTCCGCGCAAAAAGTCCCGCAAATCCTCGCGAGCGGCAGGCATACCGATCAACCTTTCCTTTCAAGAACACGCATGCGCTCGATGGCACACGTTCCGGCATCCGAAGCACCGATGCACGGAGGAACATGATAGTCCGCAATGCTCGCTGCCGCCATATCCCTGGCTGCCCTCCCCTGACGACGCCCCCTCGTACTCGGCACGGCAATGGTGCGCCGTTTAAATACCATCGTCAGCCGGGTATTTTCATGCGCCGAGTGACGGACTTTGAAACGTTCAGGGCTAGATCCGGGAAGACGTGACGCATCGTCCGCGAGCTGCGCCCGTCCTGCCCGGCCGCGCCACTGCCCTCGCGCCGGAACGCGTCGGGGCTTTTCGACATCCATTTGCGGAAGGCTCGGAAGAAGGCGCTGGGCTCCGAATAGCCAAGCTGGGCGGCGATATCACCTGTTGTCTTCGACGTGTTGAGCAGCAGATCGACGGCAAGATCGCGGCGTATGTCATCCTTGATGCCGGCGTAACTCTGGCCTTCGTCACGCAAGCGGTGACGCAAGGTTGAGGGCGGTATCCGCATTTCAACAGCGAGATCCGAGAATGTCTTCCATGCGGCCGGAGGCACCTTGTCCAAGCGCCGCCTGACGCTGGAGGCGAGCCCCGCATCGTAGCGATAGCGCACGAGGATATTGGCCGGTGCGCCCCGCAGAAACTGCTTCAGCGCCTGTTCCGTGCGGGTGACCGGCAAATCCAGCATTGCGCTGTCGAAACCGAGGCGACTGGTTGGTTGTCCAAACCTGACGGGCGCTCCGAAGAAGAGCCGATAGTCAGCCCCCTGCGTCGGCTCGGCGCAACGGAAATCGACAAGCCGAATCGGAATGCGTCTGCCGACCAGCCAGCAGGTTATCCCATGGATAAGGATCCAGTAGGTGCGATAGGCGAAGGCCGACCGTGCTTCACAGGCATCCGTTAGTTCGATCTGGGCAAGCCCGTCTCTGACAACAAGCTTGCCACGCGGATCGTCCAGCACCACGTCGAGGAAACGCAGTGCCCGTCGCAGCGCATGGCCGAGCGTCGGCGCGTGCAGGACACAATGGCAAAGCAGCGTAAAGCTGCCGCTGCGCATCGGACGCCCGCCCATCCCGAAAAACTCGTCATCGAGCTCCTTGGCAATCGCAAGCCAGAGAGCGCCATAGCTCTCGGCGGATACGGGCTCATCGATAACCTCGGGCAGCCCCAGCGACACAAGAATTGGCGCTGTCGGCCGCCCTGTTCGGCGCAAGCTGTCAAGCGCCTCCTCGACGAAGCCGCGCGCGATCATGCGTCTCTCAATGTCAGCCACCAGCTTCTCCACCTATGGCAAAACTGTCCGAAACAATGCAGCATTTTTGTCATCGCTTGCAATATGGCGACGGAATAGAATCCGTCAGCTTGGGCTGGGCCGGGGAGGTGTCACAGTCCGGGCAGACGATCGCAAGGTGATGGGAGCAAACCGATGCTGATCCGTGAAGGAAGCTTTATCGTTACCGGTGGAGGTTCTGGCCTGGGCGCTGCCACGGCGCGCATGCTGGCTGAGAACGGCGCGCGCGTCATCATCGCCGACCTCAACGAGACTGCCGGCGAAGCGATCGCCGCGGAACTCGGGGTGGACGCAAGATACGTCAAGGCCGATGTGACGAGCGCCGGGGATGGTGCAGCTGTCGTAGCCGCTGCGATGGAGGCCTTTGGCGGCCTGAGCGGGCTGGTGAACTGCGCCGGCGTGGCGCCGGGCGAGAAGATCATCGGTCGCAACGGCCCCCACGACCTCGACAGCTTCGTGCGCACGATCACCATCAACCTCGTTGGCACGTTCAATATGATCCGATTGGCGGCATCTGCCATGCAGCAGCAGGACCCGGACGCTGAGGGGGAGCGCGGCGTCATCGTCAACACCGCATCGATCGCGGCCTTCGATGGACAGGTTGGACAGGCCGCATACGCAGCGTCCAAGGGTGGCATTGCCTCGATGACGCTTCCGATTGCACGCGAGCTTGCCCGCCATGGAATTCGGGTCGTGTCGATCGCCCCGGGCATCTTCGAGACGCCGATGATGGCCGGCATGCCACATGAGGTGCAGGAAGCGCTCGGCAAGAGCGTGCCCTTCCCGCCGCGCCTCGGAAGGCCTGCGGAATTTGCGGCGCTGGTGCGCCATATATGTGAAAACGGCATGCTGAACGGCGAGGTCATTCGCCTCGACGGCGCATTGCGCATGAGCGCGCGCTAGCGCGTTTTGACCCGGAGACTTGAACATGGCTTTGCAGGACCCTGTCGTCATTGTCGGAACGGCGCGCACGCCGATCGGCGGCTTCCAAGGCGAACTCAAAGGGGCAACGGCGCCCGACCTCGGTGCCACCGCGATCCGCGCGGCACTTCAACGAAGCCGTGTGGAGCTGGATGCCGTCGACGAGGTCGTCTTCGGCTGCGTGCTCCCGGCCGGCCTCGGCCAGGCGCCTGCCCGGCAGGCGGCGATCGGCGCGGGCCTGCCTTTCTCGACCGGTGCAACCACCGTCAACAAGATGTGTGGCTCCGGCATGAAAGCCGTCATGTTGACACATGATCTCCTGGCAGCGGGCAGCGCCACGATCGGCGTCGCCGGCGGCATGGAAAGCATGACCAACGCGCCCTATCTTCTCGATCGTGCCCGTGGCGGTTACAGGCTCGGCCACGGACGCGTCATCGATCATATGTTCCTCGACGGGCTGGAGGATGCTTATGACAAGGGACGTTTGATGGGCACCTTCGCCGAGGACTGCGCCGAAGCTTACCAGTTCACGCGCGAGGCGCAGGACCATTATGCGGTGACATCATTGACCCGAGCGCAAGAGGCGATCCACACCGGCTGCTTCGAGGCCGAGATCACGCCAGTCACGATCGCTGCGGGAAAGAGCGAACAAACGGTCAGCCGGGACGAGCAGCCGGGCAAGGCGAAGATCGACAAGATCCCGCTCCTCAAGCCTGCCTTTCGTGACGGCGGGACCGTGACAGCTGCCAATTCCAGCTCGATTTCCGACGGTGCGGCCGCCCTCGTGCTGATGCGTCGTTCCGAGGCCGAGCGCAAAGGACTGGCACCGCTCGCGACCATTACTGGACACGCCACGCACTCGCAGGCGCCCAATCTCTTTGCTACGGCTCCGATCGGCGCCTTGCAGAAGCTCTCCGATCGCACCGGCTGGCCGCTCGAGACCGTCGATCTCTTCGAGATCAACGAGGCCTTTGCGGTTGTCGCCATGGCTGCGATGCGCGACCTCAGGCTACCAGAGGAAAAGGTTAACGTGCACGGCGGAGCCTGCGCTCTTGGCCACCCGATCGGCGCATCCGGCGCGCGTATCCTGGTCACGTTGCTTGCCGCCCTCAAACGCTACGACCTGAAGCGCGGGATGGCAGCTCTGTGCATTGGCGGCGGCGAAGCGACCGCCGTGGCCATCGAGCGGCACTAGAGCGGACAGCAAGGAGGCAAGCATGGTTCTTTCCGATCTCCAGCAGCAAATTCGCGATCTGGCACGCGATTTTGCCCGCGAGCAACTTGCCCCTGGTGCGGCAGCACGTGACCGGGAACACAGGTTTCCGCGCGAAGAGCTGAGCGAGATGGGCGAACTCGGTCTGCTTGGCATGCTGGTTCCCGAGGAATATGGCGGCTCCAATACCGGAACGCTCGCTTATGCAGCAGCTCTCGAGGAGATCGCTGCAGGCGACGGGCCATGCTCGACCATCATGAGCGTCCACAGTTCGGTCGCATGCGTGCCGATCCTGAAGTTCGGCACCGAGGAGCAAAAGCAGCGTTTCCTGCCGAAGCTTGCCAGCGGCGAATGGATTGGCGGCTTTGCGCTGACGGAGCCGCAAGCAGGTTCGGAAGCGTCCAACCTGCGCAGCCGCGCGCGCCTCGATGGCGATCACTACGTGCTCGACGGCGCCAAGCAATTCATCACGTCGGGCAAGAACGGTCAGATGATCATCGTTTTTGCGGTGACCGATCCGGATGCCGGCAAGAAGGGGATTACCGCCTTCATCGTACCGACCGACACGCCGGGCTACGAAGTCGTCCGCGTCGAGGAAAAGCTTGGCCTGCATTCGACCGACACCTGTCAGATCGCCTTCAGCAGCATGCGCATCCCGGCCGAATTGCGGTTGGGTGCGGAGGGCGAAGGCTACCGGATCGCGCTGGCAAATCTCGAAGGCGGTCGGATCGGCATCGGCGCTCAGGCTGTCGGCATGGCACGCGCCGCTTTTGAGGCAGCGCGCGACTATGCACGCGAACGCACGGCTTTCGGCAAGGCGATCATAGAGCACCAGGCGGTCGCCTTTCGCCTCGCCGATATGGCGACCCAGATCGAAGCGGCGCGCCAACTCGTCTTTCACGCTGCGGCGCTGCGCGACAATGGCCTGCCGTGCCTCTCCGAAGCATCGATGGCCAAGCTCTTCGCGTCCGAGATGGCAGAGCGGGTCTGTTCGGATGCGATCCAAATCCATGGGGGCTACGGTTATATGGCGGACTATCCGGTCGAGCGCATCTATCGGGATGTGCGCATCTGCCAGATTTATGAAGGCACAAGCGACGTGCAGAGAATGGTGATCGCGCGCAATCTATAAGAACAAGAACTGCGGCGTTCCTCTTTGAGGAGAGAAGCGAGCACCGCAGTTGGGAGGGAAATTACGATATGACGGACACAGCTCAACTGAGCCTTCATGTGCCGGAACCTGCCGTCCGGCCGGGCGGCCTACCCGACTTCTCCAACGTGAAGATAGCCAAGGCAGGCGTGGTGCCGCGCCCCGAGGTCGACGTTGCGCCGGAAGAGATCCGCGACCTCGCCTACTCGATCATTCGTGTCCTCAACCGCGAGGGAGAGGCTGTCGGCCCATGGTCGGGCATGCTCTCCGACGAAGAGTTGCTGATCGGCCTGCGCAACATGATGAAGCTTCGCGCTTTCGATGCTCGCATGCTCATGGCACAGCGACAGGGCAAGACGTCCTTCTACATGCAGCATCTCGGCGAGGAAGCCGTCAGTTGCGCCTTCCGTAAGGCGCTTCGCAAGGGCGACATGAACTTCCCGACCTACCGCCAGGCAGGTCTCCTGATCGCCGACGATTATCCGATGGTCGAGATGATGAACCAGATCTTCTCGAACGAAAGCGATCCGTTGCGAGGGCGCCAGCTGCCGATCATGTATTCGTCGAAGGAACACGGCTTTTTCACCATCTCGGGCAACCTCGCCACCCAATATGTCCAGGCGGTCGGCTGGGCCATGGCGTCAGCCATCAAGAACGACAGCAGGATCGCGGCTGCCTGGATCGGTGACGGCTCGACGGCGGAGTCTGATTTTCATTCCGCTCTCGTGTTTGCCTCTACCTACAAAGCCCCGGTCATCCTCAATATCGTCAACAATCAGTGGGCGATTTCGACATTCCAGGGGATCGCCCGCGGCGGCTCCGGCACGTTTGCAGCGCGCGGACTTGGTTTCGGCATTCCGGCCCTGCGCGTCGATGGCAACGACTATCTCGCGGTCTACGCCGTCGCACGTTGGGCAACCGAGCGGGCACGGCGAAACCTCGGACCTACCCTGATCGAATATGTCACCTACCGTGTTGGCGCCCATTCGACCTCTGATGATCCGAGCGCCTATCGGCCAAAGACGGAGTCCGAAGCCTGGCCACTGGGCGATCCGGTGCTCCGCTTGAAAAAGCACCTGATCATCAGGGGCGCATGGTCGGAAGAGCGGCATGTCCAGGCCGAAGCGGAAATCATGGATGAGGTGATTGAAGCCCAGAAGCAGGCCGAGCACCACGGCACGCTGCATGCAGGGGGCAAGCCCTCGGTGCGAGACATTTTCGAAGGCGTCTACGCGGAAATGCCGCCACACATTCGTCGCCAGCGGCAGAAGGCAGGTTTCTGACATGGCCAGGATGACGATGATTGAAGCGGTGCGCAGCGCCATGGACGTTTCGATGGCCCGCGACGACAACGTGGTGGTGTTCGGCGAGGACGTCGGATATTTCGGCGGCGTGTTTCGTTGTACCCAAGGACTGCAGGCGAAGTACGGCAAGACAAGATGCTTCGACGCGCCGATCAGCGAGTCCGGCATTGTCGGCACCGCGATCGGCATGGCGGCCTATGGTCTCAAGCCCTGTGTCGAGATCCAGTTCGCGGACTACATGTATCCGGCCTACGATCAGATCACCCAGGAGGCCGCTCGCATCCGCTATCGCTCGAATGGCGATTTCACATGTCCGATCGTGTTGCGAATGCCCACTGGCGGCGGCATTTTCGGCGGCCAGACTCACAGCCAGAGCCCGGAAGCATTGTTCACACATGTCTGCGGCTTGAAGGTCGTCGTACCCTCCAATCCCTATGACGCGAAGGGGCTGCTCATTTCCTCGATCGAGGATCCGGATCCGGTGATGTTCCTGGAACCGAAGCGGCTCTACAACGGGCCATTTGATGGCCACCACGAGCGTCCGGTCACGCCATGGTCGAAGCACGACCTCGGAGAGGTGCCCGAGGGCCATTACTCGATCCCGATCGGCAAGGCCGACATCCGGCGCTCGGGCTCAGCCGTGACGGTCATCGCCTACGGCACGATGGTGCACGTGGCGCTTGCCGCCGCCGAAGACACGGGCATCGATGCCGAGGTGATCGATCTGCGCAGCCTCTTGCCGCTCGACCTCGATAGCATCGTGCAGTCCGTCAACAAGACCGGGCGCTGCGTCGTTGTCCATGAGGCGACCCTGACGTCAGGGTTTGGCGCAGAGATCGCATCTCTCGTGCAGGAGCACTGCTTCTACCATCTCGAAGCGCCGGTCATGCGCGTTGCCGGCTGGGATACGCCCTATCCGCATGCGCAGGAATGGGACTACTTCCCCGGCCCCGGACGGGTTGGACGGGCGCTTGCCGAAGTCATGGAGGCCTGACACATGGGCGAATTCACGATCAAGATGCCCGATGTCGGCGAAGGTGTGGCGGAAGCCGAGCTTGTTGAATGGCACGTCAAGGCGGGCGACCCGGTCAAGGAGGATATGGTCATCGCCGCCGTCATGACCGACAAGGCGACGGTCGAGATCCCTTCGCCCGTTACGGGGACCGTCGTCTGGTTGGGCGCTGAAGTTGGCGACAAGATCGCCGTCAAGGCCCCGCTTGTCAGGATCGAGACTGGCGATGGCGAGACGACGGGCGACGTGAAGGCACCTCCTGCCGAGGCACCGGCGAAAGCTGCCGACAGTCCACCCCCTGCCGTCGATCCGGACACCCGGCCGGTCACCAAGGCCGCGATTGTGCTTCGCCCCGAGGCTCCGGCGCCGACAGAAAAGCCGCTGGCATCACCATCCGTGCGGCTCTTTGCAAGGGAAAGCGGCGTTGACCTGCGCCAACTCAAGGGATCGGGACCCGCCGGCCGCATTCTTCGCGAGGATGTCGAGCTATTTATCGCGCGCGGCGAAGTGCCGTCCCAACCGGTAACGATCGCCAAACGGACGTCGACCGAGGAGATCAAGCTCACCGGCCTCAGGCGCCGCATCGCCGAAAAGATGTCGTTATCGACCTCTCGCATTCCCCACATCACCTATGTCGAGGAAGTCGACATGACGGCGCTGGAGGAATTGCGGGCCACCATGAACCGCGACCGCAAGCCGGAACAGCCGAAGCTCACTGTCCTGCCGTTCCTGATGCGGGCAATCGTGAGGGCTGTCGCCGAACAACCGAACGTGAACGCGACCTTCGACGACGACAAGGGCATCCTCACCCGGCATGGCGGTGTCCATATCGGCATTGCCGCGCAGACGCCCGCCGGGCTTGTCGTCCCTGTTGTCAAGAACGCGGAGGCGCGTGGCATCTGGGATTGCGCGACCGAAATGGGCCGCCTGGCGGATGCTGCGCGCGCGGGCACCGCAACCCGCGATGAATTAAGCGGTTCGACCATCACCATCAGCTCGCTTGGGGCGCTTGGCGGCATCGTCTCGACGCCTGTCATCAACCACCCGGAGGTCGCGATCGTTGGCGTGAACAAGATCGCTGTGCGCCCGGCCTGGGACGGCACCCAATTCGTGCCGCGCAAGATGATGAATCTCTCCTCCAGTTTCGACCACCGCATCATCGACGGATGGGATGCCGCCACCTTCGTCCAACGTGTTCGGGTCCTTCTCGAGACGCCCGCCCTTATCTTCATCGAAGGCTAACATCCATGAAAGAGATCGTCTGCAAGCTTCTCGTCATCGGCGCCGGGCCGGGCGGCTATGTCTGCGCCATCAGGGCCGGACAACTCGGCCTCGATACCGTCATCGTCGAGGCGGGCAAGCCCGGCGGCACCTGCCTGAATGTCGGATGTATTCCGTCAAAGGCGCTCATCCATGCGGCCGAGGAGTTCGGAGCCACAAGACAGATGCTTGCTGGCAAGAACGCAATGGGCATTCGTGTCGAGGCTGCTTCGATCGACCTTGCAAGAACCATCGCCTGGAAGGATGGGATCGTCGGTAGACTGAATGGAGGCGTCTCCGCCCTGCTGCAGAAGGCCAGGGTCAAAATCGTTCACGGCCGCGCGGCCTTCCGCGACGGCAAAACCGTGGAGGTCGAAACCGAGGTCGGCACGCAGGTCGTTCGTGCCGAGACGGTGGTGATTGCTACGGGTTCCGAACCTGTGGAACTCGCAGCCCTGCCGTTCAGGGGTCGGGTCATCTCGTCCACGGAGGCGCTCTCGCTGGCCGAATTGCCGAAGAAACTTGTCGTCGTGGGTGGTGGCTATATCGGCCTCGAACTCGGTACGGCATTTGCGAAGCTGGGGTCGGAGGTAACGGTCGTCGAGGCGATGGAGCAGATACTGCCGCAATATGATGCCGATCTCGTGCGGCCGGTTGCACGACGGCTTGGCGAACTTGGCCTTCGGGTCCTGACAGGCGCAAAAGCGAAGGGCCTTTCGGACGACGGCAATGCGCTGGCCGTCGAGACGTCGGACGGCCAGCAACAACTGCTTCCCGCCGACCGCGTGCTGGTGACCGTGGGTCGCCGCCCCAAAGTATCGGGATCGGGTATCGAAGAGCTCGATCTCGATCGTACAGGACCATATCTGCGTATCGACGATCGCTGCCGCACCTCGATGCGGGGCGTCTATGCGATCGGTGATATTACCGGCGAGCCAATGCTGGCCCATCGCGCCATGGCGCAGGGAGAAATGGTTGCGGAGATCGTTGCCGGCAAGCAGCGTGCCTGGGACAAGCGTTGCATCCCGGCGATCTGCTTTACCGATCCGGAAATCGTAACGGCAGGACTTTCGCCGGAGGAGGCGCGCGTCCAAGGCTACGCGATCCGGGTCGGTCAATTCCCGTTCAGCGCAAACGGCCGCGCAATGACGATGGTGTCTGAGGAAGGCTTCGTGCGGGTCGTGGCGCGTGCGGATACCGGTCTCCTTCTTGGCCTGCAGGCCGTCGGTGCGGGTGTCTCAGAACTGTCGGCGAGCTTTGCGCTGGCAATCGAGATGGGCGCACGGCTGGAGGACCTCGCGGGCACGATCCACGCGCATCCGACACGGAGCGAGGCCGTGCAGGAAGCAGCACTGAAGGCGTTGGGGCACGCGCTGCACATCTGATACGATTTTTCCGCAGGAACGGCTTGGGAGGCGCGATATCGGTTTGGCCACGCCGCACAATCTGATAGCAAGCGCGCTCCACCGTCACCGGAGCAGTTGAGATGGCCGCCGCATTGTATCGAGACTACATCGTTGACCTGAAAGCCAGGATCGATGACCTGCACACCAACGCGGAGAGCTATCAGAGCTACGCGCTGACGATGGAACTGTTAGCCCAAAAGAACCTTGTCAGCTACTCCGCAAAAAAAGCGAAGGGGCAAACGGAAGGCGTCTCCTATCGACGCGACTTTACGACGGGGCAAGCTGTCCGGATGCAGCAGGAAAGCGCCTATGCGCTGTTCAGCGGGTTCTTCAATCTTGGCCAGTTTCTGGCCTTCACCGGACAGGGGCGCGAGCAGAATGCCAAACAGTTCGCCGAGCTTCTAACCGATAATTGGCAGTACCCGACCTGTGCGGTGCATTTTGACTACCGTCGGAAGGGACAACCAAAGACGGCGTCCACCCGGATGCACTTTGTTGGATTAAATGGGGAGGCGGAAGCCACATCCTACGAGCAGACGGCTCGAACGGACAGTTTGGTGCTGCGCAGACCTTTTGCATCTGCTCTGTTCTGGGAATGGAAATAACGCGGCCGGGCAGATCGACTTAGCCGCCTCGAATCGAGCCGCGCCAAACCAGTTAGGCATGAAGTCTGATCGACTGCTCGTGGACGGCGCCATCATTGTCCGGCTGCGAATGCGAGAGCCAGTCGATAGCCTTGGAAGCTATCGCTGAAACCGGCTGGGCGAAGGTCGTCAGGTCATACGAGGACCATGAGGCCTGCTCGATATTGTCAAAGCCTGCAATGCACAGCTGGTCTGGCACCGATATCGAAAACTGGTGGCGGGCGGCGTCCATGAACCCGCATGCGAGGAGGTCGGTCGCGCAGAAGACGGCATCCGGGCGCTCCGGGCGCGTCAACATTCGCTGTGCGAGGAGTTTTCCCGCATCGTAACCCGTCCACCCATGACGCTCGACAGAAACCTCCATTCCGAGCGCATTCGCCGCCGCGACGAATCCCCGCTCACGAGCCATCAAGCTTGGTGTTCCGGCTTCCGAGTTGGCAAAAGCCAGCTTCCGGCATCCAGCTCTGACGAAGGCCGTCACCACCTGACCGGCCGCCTCGCGATCATCAAGATTGATCCGCAATGGACCGGGCTGTTCGTCATCGCGATTGATGAGGACAAGCCGCTGTCCGCTTCGCAGACAGAGTTGTGCGATGGATTTGTCCGGCATTCCGGACAGGATGATCGAAGCATCTGCTCGATAGCGGATCGCTTGGCGAAGGGCTTGGTCCACGCTGCCGTCCGAGCGGTCCGTGTTGATCAACATCGCCACCTTGCCGGCATTCTGCAGCAACATTGTCAGTTCGCGTAGCAAAGCAGAACGATTGGGTGTCGCCACGTCGGACACGATGAGGCAAACAATGCCGCTTTCATTGCGCATGAGACCGCGGGCAAGAGCATTTACGTGATAGCCGAGCGTTTCGGCTGCCTCGAGCACCCGTCGCCGGGTCTCGGGTGAGACGCTGGCACCTGGCGTAAACGTCCGCGACACAGCAGATCGCGAAACGCCCGCTCTATCAGCGACTTCCTGCGCACTTACGAACACCTTCTCCGACACGCGTTCCCGTCCCCCACCCACATGAAGTCTGCACATTGCTGAACGGCGCACAAGTCGAGTTTTTGCCTTCCGCCATGAACATCTGGTGACAGCCAGCGCGTTCGGCATTGTCGACGCTACATCCCCAATCGCAACCCCTTCCTCCGTGAAAGCGAGCGCTTCATCTCACTCTGCTGAGTGAGTTCGGCCCGATGGCTACGATCGGCGAGGCGTACGACGTCGCGGATGCGCTCGATATCGCCAGTCTGATTGAGCCCAGCCCGCCTCAGCTGCTCCGCAAGATCCGACGGATTGGCGCGGCCGAAGCGTTTTTCGATCGCACTCGCCGTCTCAGTTGCCTCGTCGAGCGCCTTGGAGCCCTCGATCGTTGCCTTTAGCTGTGCAACGAACGCCCCCTTTTCCGCGTAAGGCAAATCATCGAGCTTCCGAAGCAGCGCCTCGGCATGGTTGCTGAGACCAGGCACGTCGATCACATCCTCCTTTTCTCGCCTCCATTGCTCGGAGCTGCATTCCGCCTTAAAACGGCGTTGCCAAGTCTTTCCGGATTGTTCGACACGAAACGCAAGCGCGTTGACGAGGCCAAGTGCCTGTCGGCGCTCGGCGTTCTCTCCGAATGTTCCTGTCCTTCCGACGAGAGTGCCGAGTGTCTCCGGTGTGGAGCGAAGCTGTTTCCCGAGTTCAGCAGGGTCTACGTTTCCTTCGACAATGCGGCCCCGCAACCCGTCAATGACGGCATGTGCGTTGGAGTATATCCCTCGGGCAAGCAACTTCGCAGATTCCCAATCGCGTTCAAATACCGGCATCGCTTTCAAGCGTGCGACGTCATCCACGCTGTTCTCATACTTCGCGATTGCCGGGATTAGCACCGGACGATCATGACCGTGGTCAAGCCTCTCAGGGCGGACGCCGCCTTCACACACATTATGACCAGTCAGCGACGGCGTTTCGTGCGTGGGCGCGACAGTGTGCCCAGCCGGAACGGACCGCTCCTCCTTCTCGGCCTCACCGCCCTTGCCATGGTGATCACCTATGCCGCGTCGGCCGGCAACCGATGGGGCATAGTCGAGCGTGGTCTCCTTGGCCCCTGACCTGCTGAGTGTCTCACTCAAGGACCGCACCGTCTTGAACTCGTCCAACCCCGCATAAAGCTGCGCCTTCTCACGATGACGGGTCATTGCGACGTAGGCCAGATGTCGGTCCATGGTCCTCGATGCCAGAACGAAACTGCAATCCACCGTCGACCCTTGGGTCTTGTGGATTGTTGTCGCGTAGCCGTGATCAAACGCCTGATAACTATTCACCGGCATGGTCACGCAGCGTTGGCCATTTGCCGCCTGTGCGCTTCCATCAAGCCGGACTTGTATTGCGTCCGGCGCGACACATATCACTTCACCCAACATGCCGTTCTTGACGCCGAGGTCGCGATCATTTTCCAGAAAAACAATCCGATCGCACCGGGCGAAGGCGCGTATCCCGTTGTTCGTCCTGTAAGTGAGTTCATGACCCTGAACGTCCGATCCTTTAGCGCCTTTCGCAAGGCCACCACGCTCCTGTAATGCTGCCCGTATTCCAGCATTGATCGAAGCCACGTCCTTGCGACTGTGCGCCATCGCAATGCGTGTAGCATCAGGGTTTGCCGATCGGTCAGCAACATAATCCGCAATGATCGCCTTCAAAGCATCCTCGCGGCTTGCCTTGAGATGAAGATTTCCGTGTGCGTTGTAGGCTGACAGCCCAGCAGCGGTCCGGTGAGAGGCAAAGTCGATTGAGGCCCGCTTTTGCCAATCCGATCTTTGCCTGCGAACTTCAGAAAGCTGCGCATGTCCGACCACTTTTGCGATTGCTCGAAACGGCGCTCCTGCTCCAATCGCCTGGAGCTGTTCATGGTCTCCGACAAGGACGAGTTTTGCTCCAGCCTCTCTGATCTCCTCGACGAAGCGCGCAAGCTGCCGGCTTCCAATCATTCCGGCTTCGTCGATGACGAACACATCCCTCGATTTGGGGCGACTGCGACCGGCCTGCCAACTGTATTCCCAGGACGCAAGAGTACGGCTCACTATGCCTGACGATTCCTCCAATCCTTCCGCCGCCTTGCCGGCAAGCGCTGCCCCGTGAACACGATAGCCCTGAGCCTCCCAGGCCTGCCGAGCGGCTGCCAGCATCGTGCTCTTGCCAGCACCGGCCATGCCGAGCACCACTGCGATCTGACCAGGCGCGGTGACATGTTCGATCGCACGACGCTGTTCGCCCGACAGGCCCTGCCCCGATGATGCACCGCTCGCCTTGATCAGCCGGTCCTGATCGAAAATCGCTTTTTCAACGTGCCGCTTCGAGACCCAGTGCTTTTGACGTCCTTTCATTGCCACCACCGAGGTTGCCATCGCACCCTCGACCGCAACCATCTCCATCGTCGAATAGCGTGCCTCTCCGCTGCCGCCGCGATCCGCTGTTTCAGGTTTCAGTTCGACCAGTGCCTTGGACGACATGACTGATGCAAAGGCATTCTGGAATGTCTGCGGATCATCATTGATGTAGCGGTGCAGGGCCCGGGCAATGTCGTAACGGTTGAAGACACTCTTCTCGTTGGTGATAAGCTTCAGAATCTCTTCGGGACGCCGGCGAATGGTTTCTGCATTTCGATCGGCCGATTGCGGAGCGATGCGGGCACGCGAGACTTGCCCACCTTGGCGATCTATCTGGGTCGCGTGAACACCGACATGTTCGGTCGGCTCGATCGTCAGCCCAGCCTCCAGGTGCGAGCGGTGGTCAATGCGAACATCGACGCTTGCTTTCGCAAGATGCCGATTGGCGAGGTGCTCCCAGGCTTGCCGGAGCTCCTGCAGCTGCAACTGCGACGGGAGCATATGGTTGGCGAGAAGCCATCGGTTCTCTCGCTCAAGCAGCGTCTTATCGCCAAGGCCACACTCTTTCACCTCTCGGGTCGTCATCATCAGATGCGCGTGGCAGTTGCGCAGATCGCTTTTGACGTCGGGCTGATGGATTGCGAAATCGACGGCCGCGCTATAGCGATTGGCGAGATGCTGGGCGAGCGCACGGGTCAAAGCCACGCGCTGATCTGGATTGAGCTCGTGCGGCAGCGCGATCTCGAATTCCCGAGCGATACGCGCGTCGCTTCGCTTCTCCGCACGCTCGGCGGCGTTCCACAAGACCGATCGCTTCATTGCCCAATCAGCCGACACTTCAGCGGGCAATACGATCTCGGCATGCTCCACACCCTTTTTGTTGGTGAAGTCATGGGTCATCCCGTCGCGCTCATTGGTGAGCCGCGCCGCGGCACGATAGGCGGCGGAGGCGACAGCACTGCGCCCGCCACTGCGAGCGATAGCCTTCATGCTGAGATGGTAGATCGCCATAGTCCTCCTTTTCCCGCGGGGTCTGCCGGCCCGCGCACTGAGTTGCCCCGCAACTCGTAAGTGCGCCCTTGTGCCCTCGTCGGCTTGCCTCCTCCGGCCCTGGTGGGAGCATGCAGGCGATGCCCGCGACCAGTGTCTCCGCTGCCACTTGCATGCATCTACCCGCAGATTTGCGAGTTGCCGGAATGCAAGGGTTCGGTGAGCCTCATGGCCGCGCATTCATCGCGGACGACACCTTGCCGGACATGCGCTTCAACAACGTTCAAAGGGGAGACAGCAGACGTGGCACGCAAATCGATCGGCGAACGGCTGGCGCAGCTGGAAGCGCAGCGAAAGACACTGCAGATCCGCCTCAGCAAGCAGGAGCGCAGCATCGACACCCGGCGCAAGGTGCTGATCGGCGCCCTCATCCTGCATCGGCTGACCAACCGTGATGTGCAGATATCGGGAGGGCTCGCCACGTGGCTCAGATCCGAACTGCCGAAGTTCCTGGTCCGGGACGCCGACCGGCAACTGTTTGACGACCTGCTAACGGTGCAGACGCCGACCTCGGGCACCCAGACCGTTGACAGGGAGGTCGGCCAATGACCCAGTTTGCTCTCGTCAAACGCGCTGTGGCAAACATGATGCGCATGGCGGCGCGCGACCCGTTATGGGCGATCGTTGCAATGATCACGTTTCCGTTCCGGTACGCGAAGTCGTTCGCCATGCATGCGATGAGCTATGTATCGATCATCCTGATCGTCTCAATCGGGATCGACTATCTGACCTGGCGCCTTCCCGGCAGCAGCGAAGGAGGCATCCTCGTCCTTGTCGGCAACTGCCTGTTTTTCCTGTTTGCTCTGGCGTTGCTCCTGCGGATGCTGTCGGCTCCCCTGATCACGCATTTTGGAATGGCAAGTGACGACACGCATGGTTCGGCGCGCCTGGCCAGCAAAACGGAAATCAAACCGCTGACGCGATCACCTGATGGCCTGCTGATCGGCCGCGCGCCTGGCTCGGGCCGGCTTCTTCGCTATGACGGACCGGCCCATCTCATCACGATGGCACCGACCCGCAGTGGCAAAGGTGTCGGGACGATCATCCCGAACCTGTTGACGGCAGATCGTTCGATCATCTGCGTCGATCCGAAAGGCGAGAATGCAAGGGTAGCGGGCGATGCACGGCTCCGCTTCGGACCGGTCCATATCCTCGATCCGTTCGGCATTACCGGCAAGCCATCGGCTGCCTTCAATCCTCTCAGCGGCTTTGACGCTGACAGTATCGATGTCGCCGAGGACGCGGCCACGCTTGCCGATGCGCTCGTGTTCGACGAGCCAGGCCTTGCGGGCGACGCTCACTGGAACGAGGAAGCCAAGGCCCTGATTGCGGGACTGCTCCTCCATGTCGTTGCAACCCAGCCCGACGACAGGCGCACGCTGACGATGCTGAGGCACATGCTGACGCTGGCACCAGACGCGTTCCGCATCCTGCTCGACGAGATGCAGGACAGTGATGCGGTCAATGGGCTGATCGCGCGTGCGGCCAACCGGCATCTTGGCAAGTCCGATCGCGAGGCAAGCGGCGTGCTTTCGGCCGCCCAGCGGCACACGCATTTCCTCGACAGCCCGCGCATGACCAACGTGCTATCGCGCTCGGATTTCCGGTTTGGCGATCTGAAGTCAGAAAAGGCAACCGTCTTTCTGGTGTTGCCGCCGGACAGGCTTGCGGCCTATTCGCGCTGGCTGCGCCTGGTGATCTCCCAGAGCCTGATCGAGATGGCGCGCACGCCACCTTCGTCACGTTCATCGGCGTCAGTTTCATCGGCGCCACCCGTCCTATATCTTCTCGACGAGTTTGCAGCCCTTGGCCATCTGGCACCGATCGAACGGGCCATGGGGCTGATGGCAGGGTATGGCGTGCAGCTCTGGCCAATCGTCCAGGACATTCATCAGCTACGCGCCACCTATGGCCAGCGCGCCGGCACGTTCTTATCGAATGCCGGCGTGTTGCAGGTCTTCGGGGTCAATGATCATGACAGTGCCCGGCTGGTCTCCGATCTGCTCGGTGAGGAGACTGTCGTGTTCAATACACTTGCGCGCGCACTCGATTCCGAAAAGACCGGTCTCTCATTTGCCGAGCAGCATGTCGCACGCCCGCTTCTGACACCCGATGAGGTCCGCAACCTGCCCGCCAGTGTCGAGATCCTGTTCATCGCCGGACAACGGCCGATCGCTGCCGGAAAGCTCAGATACTACGCGGACCCTGAATTTGCGGGACTGTTCGAAGGGCCGCAAACTTGAGATGCCGGGTGCTCTCCAGCGCACCATTTCTTCGTTACACTCCAAGTCCGAGACGTCAGTATCTTGGCCAAGCCGCGAGCAGCGGTCATCGCCCGCGAATTTAATCAGAAGTCCTGGAAATCTTGCGCTGACCAAAGAACGCACTGAACAAGTAAATGGGAAGGACCCCGCTCGGATTGGGCGGGGTCCTGCTTTCCATTCGGCATCCTCAGGCGTGAAAGGGCGGCTCACGCCGCCCCCTCGTCTGCGAACCGTGGTTGCAAATGGTGCAGGTAATCGACGGCACGCTGCGCCTGTGAAGCGGCCGTGAAGATCGCGCGCCTGTCACCGCTAAGCAGTGTCAGTTATCCGCAGCAGCCCATAATGTGAAGGAATGCGACCAGATTGGCTGAAGGCCAGGGTTTCTGACCACATTCCTCCGCATTATTTCAGAGCGTGTCGAGCCAGGCGAGAACGCTCGCATCG
>NZ_JACUZZ010000109.1:0-446 GCF_014851595.1 Rhizobium sp. RHZ01 | reverse complement strand
TACCGGCTTCCAATGCATCGATCTTCGCGGCCGACTTATCGACGCAGGTGACATGGTGGCCGAAATCGGCGAGGCAGGCACCGGAGACGAGGCCGACATAGCCCGAGCCAATCATCACAATACGCATGGAATCATTCCCTAAGACAACGATCGCGGCCCCGCCAATTGGCGGGGCCGCGATGGTGTTACAGGGGGAAGTTTATAAGTTCAAGACAACAGTGATCAGCTGCGGCCGAACTCATCGACGATGCGGATGATATCGTCTTCGCCGAGATAGGATCCGGTCTGGACTTCGATCAGTTCGAGCATGATCTTGCCGGGATTGGCGAGACGGTGGACTTCACCGAGCGGGATGTAGACGGACTCGTTTTCCCTCAGCATCTGCACGTTTTCGCCGATCGTCACCTCTGCCGTGCCCTTGACGACGATCCAGTGCTCGGAGCGGT
>NZ_JACUZZ010000108.1:0-464 GCF_014851595.1 Rhizobium sp. RHZ01 | reverse complement strand
GAGAGAGGGGGGGGGGGAAGGAGAAGGAGAAAAAAGAGAGAGAAAAGGAGGAGAGAGGAGGAAGAGGAAGAGGGGGAGAAGAGAAAGGGAGAGAAGGAAGGAGGAGAAGGAGGGGAAAAAGAAAGGAGGAAGAGAAAGAAAAGGGAAAAGAGAGGGAGGAGAAAAGGAGAAGGAGAAAGAGGGAAGAGGGGAGAGGAGGGGAAAAGGAAAGAGAAGAGAGGGAGAAAAAAAAAAAAGAAAGGAAGGGAAGAAAGAAGAGAAAGGAAGGAGGGAAAGGGGAGAAAGGGGGGAGGGGGAAGGGAGGAGGGAAGAAAAGGGAAAAAAGGGGAGAAAAGGAAAGGGGGAAAAAAAGGGAGGAGGGAGAGGAAGGGGGGGGGGGGGGGGGAAAGGGGGGAGGAAGGAGAAAGAAGGGGAGAAAAGAAAAAAAAAGAGGGAAAGAAGGAGAGGTGCGCTCGCAATATGGC
>NZ_JACUZZ010000107.1:0-470 GCF_014851595.1 Rhizobium sp. RHZ01 | reverse complement strand
GCTGCGCCGGCAGAGCATGCCGAAGGCGCAACGCCGCACTATCCGCTCATGCATCCGAAGCATGAGCACTGGACCTTTGCCGGCCCGCTCGGCCATTACGACAAGGGCCAGCTGCAGCGCGGCCTGAAGGTCTACACGGAAGTCTGCGCCGCCTGTCACTCGATGAGCCTCGTGCCGTTCCGCACGCTCGGAGCTCTCGGCTACTCGGACGCACAGGTGAAGGCCTTGGCCGCCAACTACGAGGTTCAGGATGGCCCGAATGCCAGCGGTGACATGTTCACCCGCAAGGCCATTCCGTCGGACTATTTCCCGTCGCCGTTCCCGAACCACGAGGCGGCGGCTGCCGCCAACAATGGTGCGGCGCCGCCGGACTTCTCGCTGATCGCCAAGGCGCGCGGCATCGAGCGCGGCTTCCCGCAGTTCCTGATCGACATGATCCCGTTCGTCGGCGGCTATCAGGAAGGCGGTCC
>NZ_JACUZZ010000106.1:0-472 GCF_014851595.1 Rhizobium sp. RHZ01 | reverse complement strand
AGAAGGGGAGGAGAAAAGAGGGGAAGAGAAGGAGGGAGAAAGAGGAAGAAGACGACGTTGTGAAGGGAAAGGGAAGAGAAGGGAGGAGGAAGGAGGAGGGGGGAAGGGGGAAAGGGGAGAAAGAAGAAGAAGGAAAAAAGAGAGAGAAGAGGGAGAGGAGAAGAAGAAGAGGAAGAGAAAGAGGAAAAGAAGAGAGAGGAGAGGAAGAGGAGAAGGAGGAGGAGGGAGGAAGAGGAAAGAAGGAGAGAGGGAAGAAGGGGAGGGGGAGGAAGAGAGAGGAAAGGAAGGGAGGAGGAGGGGGAGAGAAAAGAAGGGGGAGAAGAGAGGAAGAAAGAAAAGGAGGGGGAGGAGAGGAAAAGAAAGAAGGAGAGAGGGAGAGGGGGGAAAGAGGCGCGGAAAAGGCGAGAGCCGTGAGGAAAGGAAAGGGAAAGAAGGGACCAGGTCAGGAGCAGCGGATCGGCCTCCGCCGAGC
>NZ_JACUZZ010000105.1:0-477 GCF_014851595.1 Rhizobium sp. RHZ01 | reverse complement strand
ACGTCCTTGTGGCCATTCAACAGCTGCGCGACCAAGCGGTGGCCAAGGGCGCGATCAAGACGGACGACAAGATCACGATCGTCAACGAGGGCGACAACGTTGTCATCCGGCCGACCGACCCCGAGAAGGTCTACATCCCGAAATATCCGCCGGAGATGCTCTACGAGCCGGGCTACGCCTACCAGCCTATTAGCTACTACGACCAGCCCTATTCGAACTATTGGTATCCCGGTGCTGCCTTCTTCGCCGCAGCCGTAACGGGCGTTGCCTGGGCGGCCGCGGTCAACTGGGACAACTGGGGCGTTTGGGGCGGCAACTGGGGCGGCGACTTCGACGTCGATTGCAACAATTGTTTCAACAACCGCAATTTCAACGGCAAGGTTAAGTGGAACGACGTCGACTGGAAGAACGTCGACCGCAGCAAGCTCAACATCGACAGAAGTCAGTTGGCGAACGTCGACCGAAACACTATCCGAA
>NZ_JACUZZ010000104.1:0-486 GCF_014851595.1 Rhizobium sp. RHZ01 | reverse complement strand
CGAAGCTGACGGCCGTGACCGTCTTGGTATCGCCGGAATCTGGATCGGTGTCGTTGGTCAGCACATTGCCGCTGGCAACCACGCCGCCCGAGCCATTGGCAACACCGCCCTTCTCGGTCGCATCCCCGGCATCGGCAACCGCCGTCGGCACCGTGTTTTGGGTCGCCGGCCTGAAGACCACATCAGCCCAGTAATTCGACGCCTGGTAGGTGGCATTCGGGAAAATGCCTGCCGTGGCGGATCCGCCATAACGGTAGATACCGTTCCCACCACCTGCTGCACTCGACAGCGCCGTCAGCGGGCCGTTCGTTACAGCTGCCGTGAAATAGTTGCCAGTCGCCACATAGGCACCGGTCGTGTGGTAGGACGCCACATAGGTCGTGTTGGCGGTGATGGTGACCGGCGTTGCGAAGTTCACCGTCTGCCAGCCGCTCCCGGTGGTGCCGGAATAGGTGGCAGTGGCGAGCTTGGTGCCTCCGGTCGTCC
>NZ_JACUZZ010000103.1:0-506 GCF_014851595.1 Rhizobium sp. RHZ01 | reverse complement strand
ACTGTTGATAGCCCTGTGGAGATTGGTCACGACTGGTGAGATTCCGAGCGGCTTCGTTTTGCGCGCTGCCTGACGCCAGAGGAGGGAGACAGCCGATCCGGCGGGCCGGAAAAGGTCTGCTGACAAGAATCCGAGGTGGTGGTGAACCCGATCACTCACATGGCTTCTCAAGCCGCGCTGTAGAATGGGCCCGCCGCCCCGGAGCTTCGCCCAATGATGCGTATGCCTGCATCATGGTTTGCGATCCGCGAGGATCAACCGCATACAAGCTTGTGGCGCATTTGCCGCGCCTGATGGCGAGCTCCCCTCGGAATTGCCTTGTTTGCTCAGGTCTCGCCCGACCCAAACGGCCTGCCGCCGTGCTCGCGACCGTCAAGGACAAGTCGCTGCGCGATGGAGTGCCTGGCGGCCCTCCACCCTTGACTGTCACTGCGCGCCGCGGCGATCGCGAAAATAGGTCGGGACGAGGAGATGGTCGCCAATCGGCCGAACAAGGAGATGATGAG
>NZ_JACUZZ010000102.1:0-523 GCF_014851595.1 Rhizobium sp. RHZ01 | reverse complement strand
AAAAGCGAACCATCGAGGAAACGTGGCGCCATCTGGGCTTACTCGCCGACACCATAAAGCCAGAGGAATGCGCCAACTACTTCTCAAATGCCGGCTACGCTTCCGTCAAAACATGAAAGGCTCTAGTACTCGGTCTTGAAGGGAATCGAACCGGCGTCACTCAAGTCAACCGACGGGAACACCTGGAAATCAATCTTTCTGGCGTAGGCTCTCTTGTGGAACTCGCCAAAAGCCGGCCCAGCGTCATCACCTTCCCCAGACCGCGGTGCCCGTGGGCAAGGTCAGATTGACTGCCGCCACCGATAGACAAGTGAAACGAATCTGTTGGAATGGCGGTCAGCGCGGCTCTCGACGCCGACCCGAATTCTTCGGCGCAGGCCGTCGAGCATTGCGAAATCGCTCGCTTGTATGGGGCATTGTCAAGCCTGCTCCTATTTCATTTTCTCATCATCTCCTTGTTCGGCCGATTGGCGACCATCTCCTCGTCCCGACCTATTTTCGCGATCGCCGCGGCGCGCAGTGA
>NZ_JACUZZ010000101.1:0-529 GCF_014851595.1 Rhizobium sp. RHZ01 | reverse complement strand
TCGAACCTCGAAGGCTCCTGGAACATCCTCGATATCGCCAAGGATGTTGGCGTCAACCATCTCATGCTGGCCTCGACATCGTCGATCTACGGCGCCAATCCGTCCATTCCCTTCCGTGAGACAGACCGGGCCGACGAGCCGCTGACCTTTTATGCGGCGACGAAGAAGTCAATGGAACTGATGGCGCACAGCTACGCGCATCTCCACAAGATCCCGACAACCGCCTTCCGTTTCTTCACCGTCTACGGCCCCTGGGGCCGTCCCGACATGGCCCTCTTCAAGTTCGTCAAGAACATGCTGGAGGATCAACCGATCGAGATCTACGGCGAAGGCCGGATGAGTCGCGACTTCACCTATATCGATGACCTCGTGGAGGCGATCGTCCGCCTGTCGTCCGTCGCCCCGTCGGAGGCCAACCGCGTGGCCGACGAACGGGTGGAGACGCTCTCGCATCAGGCGCCATTCCGCGTCGTCAATATCGGCGGCGGCCAGCCGGAGAACCTGATGACCTTCGTCGAGACGGTCGAAA
>NZ_JACUZZ010000100.1:0-529 GCF_014851595.1 Rhizobium sp. RHZ01 | reverse complement strand
AAATCGGCATAGGGGGCGCTCGATGTGATCGCACCCCTGCCACACCACCCGGCATGCGGGTCCGCACCAGGCGGTTCGAGAGATTGAGGTTAGACGAGCCTGGGCATTCCAAGTTGGTCAGCCCATCTAATGGTGAGGGTGGCGTTAAGGAGCTTGCCGCTGTTGCGCCACCAGCGACCGGCATTTGCTGCCACTTGCTGGGCCACCCCAGGTTTGGCTCCCCTTGCCATCATCTCCCGAAAGATCGTCTGCCGTGCTTCCATTGCTTGAGCTGGATTGCCCTCACACGATGGCGCATCCACTCGTCCAGCGCTTGCCAGACCCGAGGTGTTTGCGCCAGCCGGAAGTAGGCTTTCCATCCGCGCACGAAGAGGCGCAGCCGTTCTGCCACCGCTTTCAGGGATCGACCCGTCACGCGCGGTGTCAGTTCGCGAATGCGCTCCTTGAACGCCTTGATTGCCTTGTCGGCAACCCGTCTCTTGACCACCCGCCCTGGTGCTTTGAAGAAAGCATAGCCGAGGAATTTGCG